>NZ_JAUTYT010000013.1:0-178774 GCF_041946075.1 Flavobacterium sp. LAR06
GGGTCATCTCAAATTCTTAGATTGCAAATTTCTTATTTTATTTTGACATTTCCTCCCCAGGTTTTGTGCTTGATCCAATTTTATTACGTCTAATGGATTGATATTATTGGGAATGATGAAATTTTAATGTTAAATATCAATATTTAGTTTGGTGGTTCAATATATACTTATTACATTTATTCTATCGAATTAGTCAAGTTTAAATAAAGGAATTAATTTTAAATAAAATAAAATGAAAACAATAGTAAAAACAAATATGATGTGTTGTAGTATGATGCAAATGTGCATCCAACCTTGCTGTTGCCAAAAGTAAAAGATCTAATCTTTGTTATAGTTAAACTATAAGCCCTTTTGGTTGCCATCCGAAAGGGCTTTTTCATTTCAACATTTTAAATTTTAAATCATGAACACATTAGATATAAATACAATCGCATTTCAGTACTTATTAAGAACTAATTCTCAAAAAACTAATAAATCTGAAGAACTAACAAGTGAACCTATAAAGTATGATCCTGAACAATATGTAAAAGCTCAAAAATCATTACTCTTTCAAATGTATGATGTTGAAGAAGAAGATCTCTATGTTTAAACAATATCAAATTTCAATTTCAGCGAAACAATTTCAATAACAATATATAATAGTACTAACAATACCTAAAAATAAGAAATCATGAGCACACAAAAATTTGCCACAAACGCACTACACGCAGGACACGACGTAACAAAAAATGCAGGAACCAGAGCGGTGCCAATTTACCAGACATCTTCGTATGTTTTTAATAATGCTGATCATGCAGCCAATTTATTTGGTCTTGCTGAAGCCGGATTTATCTACACGAGATTAAATAACCCAACAAATGATATTTTAGAACAACGGCTTGCAGCACTTGAAGGAGGAATTGCAGCAGTTGTGACAGCTTCTGGAGCATCGGCAATTGCGACAACCTTTTTGACTTTGCTAAAAGCAGGTGATCATATCGTAGCATCAAATAGTTTATATGGAGGAACATATAATCTATTGAAAGTAACTTTGTCAAGATTAGGAATTACAACAACATTTGTAGATCCTTCAAAACCAGAAAATTTTACTAAAGCAGCAAAAGAAAATACCAGAGCTTTCTTCGTAGAGTCTTTAGGAAATCCAAAATTAGATGTACTGGATTTGAAAGCGATTTCAACGGAGGCCAAAAACTTCAAAGTGCCTTTTATTGTAGATAATACGGTGGCCACTTCTTATCTGCTAAAACCAATTGAGCACGGAGCTAACATTGTAATTCATTCTTTGACCAAATATATTGCAGGAAACGGAACTTCATTAGGAGGCGCCATTATCGATGCCGGAACTTTTGACTGGTCAAACGGAAAATTCCCTGAATTCACAGAACCATCTGCAGGATATCATGGATTAGTATACCACGAAGCTTTAGGAAATGCAGCTTTTATTGCAAAAGCACGAATTGAAGGATTGCGTGATTTTGGTTCGGCTTTGAGTCCGTTTAATGCTTTCCAGATCATTCAGGGATTAGAAACATTGCCAATCCGAATCAAAAAACACAGCGAAAATGCTTTGGCTCTGGCCGAATGGTTAGAGAAACAAGATGAGGTAGTTTGGGTGAATTATCCAGGCTTAAAATCAAATAAATATTATGATCTGGCGCAGAAATATTTGCCTGAAGGTCAAAGCGGAATCGTCACTTTTGGATTAAAAGGTGGTTTTGATGCGGCTAAAAAAGTAGTTGATGAAACTAAATTGTTTTCATTACTTGCTAATATTGGGGATACAAAATCATTAATTATTCATCCAGCAAGTACAACGCATCAGCAATTGTCTGATGAGGAACAACTAGAAACCGGAGTTTCAAAAGATTTGGTCCGACTTTCTGTGGGAATTGAAGATATCGAAGATTTGATTGCAGATTTACAAACCGTTTTTGCCAGCGTAACGCAATCAAAATACAGTATTAATAAAAATCAGAATTAGGTTTTTTTGTTTTTTGTTTGAAAAATTGCCTTTAGCAATGTGGTGTTGCTAGAGGTGATTTTTTATAAAAAGAAATTCAAGATAAATTTTCACCATATAAGTCATGTAAGTTCAATTTAGAAGGGACGCACAGCAGTGTGTCTAAAATCATAGAAGTTGTTAAATAAAATAAACTTAGATGACTTATATGGATTAAAATTAACCCCAATAAATAAAGTTATGTCAAAGCTTAAAATAAATATCATCCTATTTGGAATTGGGAATATAGGAAGCACTTTGATCAATCAGATTATAGAAAGTCAGGAATTTTTTCTTCAGAGTAAAAATATTGACTTTCATTTTCCGATTATCACCAATTCTACTGTTGCTTTTTTCGAGAAAGAAGGCGTTGGATATGCCTGGGAAACCAATTTTAGAGAATTGGCTGTTCCTTTTAAAGTAAAAGATATCGTTGAGTTTGCAAAAGAAAATGAATTCGAAAATCTGATTGCGGTTGATGCAACGGCCAGCGACGAATTGATTGGTCATTATAATACGTTGATTGAAAACGGATTTAATATTGTAGCGGTAAATAAAAAAGCCAATACATTACCAATTGACCTTTATAAGGAGATCCGTGAGAATCTTAAAAAGTATGATAAAGAATTTTTATATGAAACTTCAGTCGATACTGGTTTTCCGGTTTTGCAGACTTTGCGAGATTTGTATTATTCAGGAGAAAAAATAACAAAGATTCGTGGCGTTTTTTCTGATAATCTGAGCTATGTTTTTAATCGGTTTTCTGCAGAAGAAGCTTCTTTCTCCTCTATATTGAAAGATGCCAGTTTGTTAGGATTAATGCGTTCTACTTTTAAGGAAGATTTGTCAGGAAATGATACTGCCAGAAAATTGCTGATTTTGACAAGAGAAATTGGGAAAGATTTTGAATTATCAGATATAAAAATTAATTCTATTATTAAGGAAGAACATTTAGAGAAAAACGGAATCCTAAATAAAGAAGCAATTGACAGATCCTTTAAAATTGCAAAAATCACTCAGGCAGACAATCATGTATTAAGATATGTGGGCGAATTTGATGTGGAACGAAATTTATTAGAAGTTAAATTAGTTTCAGAACCTGTTTCCTCTGCCATTGGTCAATTAAAAGGTTCAGATTCAATTTTTGAAATTTATACACAATCTTATGCTAAAGTTCCAATTGTTATTCAGAGCGCGTCTCCATGTAAACAGGCAATTTCAAGAGGAATTATTACGGATATATTAAAAGTGTCAGAGAAAATTAAAAATAAAGAAGCAGTCTGGCTTTAAGAACTGGACACCTGAATAGTTTTTTAAAGTTCTTTGATAAACTGATTTGTGGAGATATTAAAAGAAAAAGTGTGTTTTTGTAAGTTTTTACTTTGTTTTTATGAAACAAAACTTTTGTAAGATGTTTTATATCGCTAAAATGCGTTTTTTTGTCGATTATTTGTCTTAATTTCCTTAAAATAATTTGTGTAATTAAAATAATATTTGCATATTTGTTAAACCCAAAAGCTACTAAATCAATGAACTTAAATGTCTATAAAATGTTTTGCGCCATTTCGGTTAATACCGTTGGGAAGTCTTTTGCTTAAATTGTAAGAAAACAACAATATTATATGCAAAGCCTCCCAATAATTTTAGGAGGCTTTTTAATTTTATATGAAAATGCAAGAATTTAAAATAACAAATAAATCACAGATGAATAAATCCCTACAGATGAACAAGATGTTCACTGTCGCATTTATTTGCGTATGCGTCTGTTGATTCCAAAAGAATATATGAGTTTGAAAAACTTAAACCCTTTTGGTACACTAATCCAAAAGGGTTTTTTTATTTCATCCGGCTGGTTAACACAATAGTAAACGAATAATAAAGATAATAATACGCAAACTAAACTAAACTTAAATATCATGAGCACATTAAACTACTTATCAAAGACATTTTCAACATTGAAAAACAGAAGTAAAAGGAACAATCCTCCGCCAAAAAATGAATTAATCGATCCAAGATTCGGAATAACCGAGACGGATAAAAAAACAGATAAAAAAGAACCGAACTCTTTATTGTTTTTGATGTATTCAAAAGAAAATGAAACGCTTTTTATCTAAATCGAAAAGTATCATAAAATAGGGGAATACCTGCTTAATTTTACTGGGCTTTTAGTTCGGTAAATTTTTGCGTATAATAGTTTTAGTTTGAATTATATTTATGAAATCGAGGAATCAGTTTCGATAAAATTTGTTTGTTTAAGAAAATAGTAGTTAATTTGCACCTTTAAGTTCAAAAACGTATTGAAATGTTATAAAGAAAGGACGAGGGATTAGACCCGATGAATCCTTAGCAACCCTTCGGTAAAGCGAAGAAGGTGCTGCATTCTACCACGCCCAAACGTGGAAAGATAACAACAAGAATTTTTCTAGTTTCACTCTAGACTTTTCTTTCTAATATTTCCAGATACAAATCAATAATACAATAGATTTGAAAATTGGAAAATATACCAAACCCCATTAACATACAAAATTTCACCACCGAAAATGGTGCACTATATCATTCGTTACCTTTAGGTTTTACCGTTGCCGGTTTGCCTCTGGATAGCGCGCCTATTGTTTTGGTTAATCATGCTTTAACAGGAAATGCTCAGGTTACCGGAGAAAATGGCTGGTGGAATGACTTAATTGGAGAAGGAAAAACAATTGATACCAACAGATATACTGTACTGGCATTTAATGTTCCGGGTAATGGAACAGATTCTTTTATAATTGAAAAGTACCAGGATTTTGCGACCAGAGATATCGCCCGAATTTTTCTTAAAGGACTTGAAATCTTAGATATAGATCAGGTTCATACGATTATTGGCGGTTCTGTTGGTGGAGGAGTTGCCTGGGAAATGCTAGCTTTAGAACCTAACATAACTCAGAATCTGATACCAATTGCAACCGACTGGAAATCGACCGACTGGATGATTGCTAATTGTTTTTTACAGGAACAAATCCTGAACAATTCATCAAAACCAATTGAAGATGCCAGGATTCATGCCATGTTGTGTTACCGATCTCCTGAATCATTCAAAGAAAAATTTCAACGGACGGTCAACGAAAACCTTTCCATTTTTAATATAGAAAGCTGGTTGGCACATCATGGAGATAAATTGCAAAAGAGATATCAATTAGCTTCATATAAATTGATGAATCAATTGCTTAAAACCATAGATATTACAAGAAATAGTGCCGATTTTGAGACTCTAATTTCTAAAACAAATGCAGCGATTCATATTATCGGAATCAATTCCGATTTGTTTTTTACTGCCAGAGAAAATAAAGAAACCTATGAAGAATTAAAAAAGTTCAAAGAAAATGTTTTTTACAGCGAAATAGATTCGGTACACGGACATGACGCTTTTTTAATAGAGTACAAACAATTAGATCATTTACTTGCCGATATTTTTAAGGCAGAAACAATAGCAAAATAAAATGAAAATATTAAAATTTGGAGGTAAATCATTATCAAACGGAGAAGGACTTAATAAAGTTGTTTCTATAATTTCAGATAAAGTAAATCAGGGCGAAAACATCGCTGTTGTAGTTTCGGCTCGCGGAGATGCCACAGATGAACTAGAATATATTTTAAAAATTGCCGCTAAAAACGGTAATTATAAAATCTTGTTAGAAAACTTTAAAGTCTATCAAATTTCAGATTATCCTGAGGTTGATTTGTCTGAGGAGTTCAATATTTTAGATAAACTGTTTGAAGGAGTAAGCTTAATTGGTGATTACAGCAACAAAATTAAAGATCAGATTTTATCTAAAGGTGAATTGCTTTCGGCTAAATTATTGACAGCCATTTTAAAAGAAAAAGGAATCCCTGCGAATTTTGTTGATTCTAGAGATTTGTTAAAAACCGATTCTAAGTTTGGAGATGCGCAGCCTTTAGAACAACTTTCTAAGAAAAATGTTATCAATTATTTCAAAGAACATAATGGATCAACAGTTAATATTGTGACTGGTTTTATTGGTTCAAACAACAATAATGATACTACAACTTTAGGAAGAAACGGTAGTAATTATACGGCTTCGTTAATTGCGAATTATTTAAATGCTGAAGAACTTCAAAACTTTACACACGTTGACGGAATTTATACAGCAAATCCTGATTTGGTTGCTGATGCTAAAAAAATCGAATTTCTTTCGTTTAACGAAGCGAATGAATTAGCGAATTTTGGCGCAACAATTCTTCATGCTAAGACTATTATTCCTTTATTGGAAAAAAATATTCCGCTTCGTATTTTAAATACATTCAATCACGAAAACCGTGGAACTTTAATTACTTCTGATTCGACCAAAGAAGGAATCAAAACACTTTCTGTTTTAGAAAATGTTTCTTTGGTGAATTTGGAAGGTCGCGGATTACTTGGTAAATCTGGTGTTGATGCCAGAATTTTTAAAGTAATGGGCGATAATAATATCAGTGTGAGTATTATTTCGCAAGGTTCTTCGGAAAGAGGAATTGGATTAGTTGTGGCTACTGAAAAAGCTACAACGGCTATGGTTGAATTGGAAAAAGAGTTTGAAAATGATTTTTATTCTAAAGATGTAAACCAGATTACAGTAACAGATAACGTATCAGTAATTTCGATTATTGGCCAGGATTTGAGTACTTTCCATAAACCGTATACTGCTTTAATTAAAAATAAAATTGTTCCGATTTTATTTAACAACACTGTTACGGGTAAAAACGTGAGTTTGGTGGTTAAAAAATCGGAATTAAATAAAGCTTTAAATGTAATTCACGGTGAGATTTTTGGAGTTTCTAAAAAAATCAACATTGCAATTATTGGTCACGGTTTAGTGGGTGGAACTTTAATCAATCAGATTTTAGAATCGGCTGCAGCTATCGAAAAAAGAAAAGATGTTAAACTAAACGTTTTTGCCATTGCCAATTCTAAAAAATTACTTTTAAATAAAAATGGCGTAACTTCAAACTGGAAAACCGAGATTGAAAAAGAAGGTCTTGCTTATACAATTCAGGACATTATCGCGTATGCAAACCAACATCATTTAGAGAATTTAATTGCTATTGATAATACAGCCAGTGCTTCTTTCGTAGAAAATTATATCCCGCTTGTAGAAGGTAGTTTTGATTTGATTTCTTCAAATAAGGTAGCCAATACATTAAGCTATGGTTTCTATAAAGAGCTTAGAAAAGCTTTGGCAGAAAACCAGAAGAATTATTTATATGAGACTAATGTTGGTGCAGGTTTGCCATTAATTGATACCATAAAATTATTACATCTTTCAGGTGAAAATATTACCAAAATTAAAGGAGTTTTCTCTGGAACGTTGAGTTATTTATTCAATAATTTCTCTGCAAAAGATGTTCCGTTTAGTGAAATTTTAAAGGAAGCAATTGATAACGGATATACAGAGCCAGACCCGCGCGAGGATTTATGCGGAAATGATGTGGGAAGAAAATTATTGATTTTAGCAAGAGAATTAGATCTGCAAAATGAATTTGAAGAAATTTCCATCCAGAATTTAATTCCGGAACATTTAAGAGAAGGAAATGTATCTGATTTCTTAACGAAACTAAAAGAATTCGATCCAATTTACGATAAAATAAAAGCAGATCAAAAGCCAAATCACGTATTAAGATATATTGGTGAATTGTCTGGAGATTTGCAAAATGATAAAGGAAATTTAGAAGTAAAATTAGTTTCAGTTCCTTCTGATACGGCGCTAGGCGGATTGAAAGGTTCAGATTCTTTCTTCGAAATTTATACAGAATCTTATGGAGATCGTCCAATTGTAATTCAGGGAGCCGGTGCAGGTTCTGCGGTTACAGCGAGAGGCGTTTTTGGAGATATTTTGAGATTGTCGGATAAAGGATAAGAATTTCTGATTTTAGATTATAGAGTTCAGATTTCTGAATTCAAAAAAACAAAAAAAAATAACACACAATGAAAGTAACCTTAAACAGAGTAAACGACGCGTTTCATTTCAAACTAAAAAATGAAAGAGGTCATGTAGTTGATGTTGATAGCAGAGCTGAATTTGGCGGAAGCGATTTAGGTGCAAGTCCAATGGAATTAGTATTGATGGGAGTTGCAGGATGCAGCGCTATTGATATGATTTCGATCTTGAAGAAACAACGCCAGGAAATAACTTCATTTAATGCTGAGGTTGAGGGGGAGCGTGTTCAAATTGACGAAGCAAAACCTTTTAAAGAAATCAATGTTGTTTTCTACTTAGAAGGTGACATCAATCCTGAAAAAGCACAACGTGCCGCACAACTTTCTTTCGAGAAATATTGCTCCGTTGCCAAAACAGTTGAACCAACTGCTACCATTAAATATAAAGTTGTCTTGAACAACGAAATACTATAAATTAAAAAATGAGTCAATTAGAGAATTAGATAATTTTTAGATTGGCTAAAAAGACTCACTTGTTTACGTTTCAAATAATTGTATTATACATCGTATAAACCTGAAACTTGAAACCTGAAACAAAAAAACAAAAAATAATGAACGAACAAGAATTTGGTTTTGAAACCCAGGCCATCCGTACACATTTAGAAAAAACACAATTTCAGGAACATTCCACTCCGTTGTACTTATCATCAAGTTTTGTATTTGAGGATGCAGAAGATATGAGAGCCTCTTTTACAGAAGAGAAAGTCCGTAATATTTACTCTCGTTTCAGTAATCCAAATACTACAGAATTTGTAGATAAAGTTTGTGCAATGGAAGGTGCCGAAGCGGGTTATGCTTTCGCAACCGGAATGGCTGCGATATATTCTGCGTTTGCAGGATTGTTAGAATCTGGTGACCACATTGTTTCTGCGGGAAGCGTCTTTGGATCTACGCACGCTTTATTCATGACCTATTTTCCAAAATGGAAAATCGAAACTTCTTATTTTGATATTAATCAGCCGGAAACTATTGAAAGTTTTATTAAGCCAAATACCAAAATTTTATATGCAGAAACACCAACAAATCCTGGTGTAGATGTGATTGATTTAGAATTATTGGGACAAATTGCAAAAAAACATAATCTGATTTTAATCATTGATAACTGTTTTGCTACGCCATACATTCAACAACCAATTAAATACGGTGCACATATCGTAATTCACTCAGCAACAAAATTAATAGACGGACAAGGTCGTGTATTAGGCGGAGTTGCAGTTGGAGATGCTGAATTGATTCGTAAAATATATTTGTTTTCTAGAAATACGGGACCGGCAATGTCACCTTTTAATGCGTGGGTTTTGTCAAAAAGTTTAGAAACTTTGGCTGTTCGTGTTGACAAACATTGTGAAAATGCTTTAAAAGTAGCTGAGTTTTTAGAAAGCCATCCGAATGTACAAAGTGTGAAATATCCGTTTTTGAAATCACATCCAAAATATGAAATCGCTAAAAAACAAATGCTTTTAGGTGGTAATATTATTGCGATTGAAATTAAAGGTGGTCTTGAAGCAGGTAGAAAATTTTTGGACAAGATTAAATTATGTTCGCTTTCTGCAAACATTGGAGACGTAAAAACAATTGTAACACATCCGGCCTCAACAACACACAGTAAATTGTCTGTTGAAGAAAAGCTTGCAGTTGGAATTACAGAAGGTTTAGTACGTGTCTCTGTAGGTTTAGAAACAGTAAAAGATGTTATTGCCGATTTAGATCAGGCACTTTCTTAAAAAAAAATTAGATTTATGATTTTAGATATTAGATTTTGAATCTGATATCTAAAATCATATTTTTATGGTATGGTTAAACCGAAAGTACTCATCCTATCAGATTTATTTGGAGGGCAACATCCGAAATGGATAAACTACTATACAAATACATTACGGTCTAAATTTGAGATTCAGTATTATGATGTTCTTGAATTAGCCAATATTGATGCTTCCAATCTTACGGAAGCAGATATTCACAAACAATTTCTCAATGGAGGAATTGATAAAGCAGTTGAAACTTTATTAAAATTAGAAACTGATAAAGTAACAGTTTTGGGATTTAGCATTGGAGGAACAATTGCCTGGAAAGCTTCTTTGCTAGGATTAGAAACAACACATTTATTTGCTGTTTCTTCAACCCGATTACGATATGAAGCAGAAGCTCCAAATTGTGAAATTAAAGCGTACTTTGGAGAAAATGACCCAAATAAACCAATTGATAAATGGTTCACTGACTTAAAAATAACGAATATTATTCTTCAGGGGCAAAATCACGATTTTTATAAGAAAGCAGAAAATGCTTTTTTAATCTCTGCAGAAGTTTAAAACCAAAAACGATTTTTTGACTGTAAATTTATTACTGTTAAAAAATCGTTTTTGGTTTTTATAATTGTTTCAGTAAAAAGTATATTTTTGTTTATAACGAAATCAAAAAGATATACTTAACCTTAAATCAACCTTTATCGCTTATGAGCAATTCTACTTACATTTTAGATGATACATTATTGGTGTCCAGCGGGACTCGTTTTTTGAATTACATTATTGATCTTGTCTCTTTTTTTGTTGTTTTGTTTGCAATTGGCATTGTATTAGGAATTTTGACCAATTTATTAGGAATGACTGCACTTGGTCTTTGGGTTGACAGTTTGGGCGACTTGGGATGGAATTTAGTAGCTATTACGGTGTCCATAATTTATTACACTGTCATGGAAGGATTGTTTGGACGATCTGTAGGTAAATTTATTACAGGTTCTGTTGTTGTAGATGAAAATGGAGAAAAACCAAGCTTTGGAACAATTTTTAAAAGAAGTTTATGTCGTTATATTCCTTTTGATGCTTTTACTTTTTTAGGAGGTTCAAGAGGATGGCATGATTCTATTTCTGACACCTATGTTGTTAGTAAAAAAGGATTGGATGAAAGTGTAAAATCTTTTCATGATTTTAACTTAATTGGTGTTCCTGAAACTGAATTAATTTAAACTATACTAATTTAGTAGAATATAGTTACTCATTATATTATTATTCTCGTTCAAAAAGTATATTTTTGTACTGGAAAATATGTTGATTTTTTAGATGTTGGTAAACAATCTAAAATCTAAACTCAACAATCTAAAATTATACACGTGCTTTCAAAGAAAACAAAATACGGAATTAAAGCTTTAACTTATTTAGCCAGACGCGAGAACAACGAACCGGTACAAATTGCTGAAATTGCCAAAAGCGAACATATTTCGATTAAATTTCTGGAGAGTATTTTATTACTGCTTCGTAACTCTGGTTTTCTTGGAGCAAAAAAAGGAAAAGGCGGTGGATATTATCTGATCAAAGATCCAAAAGATATAAGTATGGCCAAAGTGTACCGAATTCTGGAAGGACCAATTGCGCTTTTACCTTGCGCCAGTCATAATTTTTATGAAAAATGCGATGATTGCGATGATGAATCAACTTGTGCTGCCAGACGTTTAATGACTGAAGTTAGAGATAATACACTTAAAATTCTTGAAAGTAATTCATTGGCAGATATTGCTTTTTAAAGGGTTCTGTTCAGAATAAAACAAAATAAAAAGACCTTTTCAGATTAATGAAAAGGTCTTTTTTTATGTTTTGAAAGATTCTTTCTTTTAAAAAACTAATTTATATCCGGCCAAAAATAACATTACTGCGATCGCATTTCTAAGAAATAAATCGGGAACTTTTCCGCTTAACATACTTCCAATAAAAATCCCAGGAAGTGATCCCATTAATAATTGCCCTAATAATCCCAAATCTAAATTTCCCATAGAGGCATGTCCAATTCCCGCAACAAGTGTTAATGGAACCGCATGAGCAATCTCTGTTCCAACCAAACGAGGTGTTGGTAAAAGCGGATAAAGGAAAAATAAAGTAACAGTTCCTAAGGCTCCCGCTCCAATAGAAGTAAGTGTTACTGTTGCACCCAATAATACGCCAATCCCGATAGTCAGCATATTTTGAGTATGGCTTTCACTATGAAATTTATCTCCCGCATGTTTTTGAGAAAAAACTAAAAGTTTCTTTTTAAACAAAATAGCAACTGAGGTAAAAAGAAGCGCCCAGCCTAAACTGTATTTGATTACGGCATTAATTGTACTAATGTCTGTCTTGATGCTATTTAAAATCCATAAAGTAAGTAAAGCAGCAGGAACGCTGCCTAAGGTCAACCAGCCTGTTATTTGCCAATTGATATTGCTTTTTTTATGATGTACAAATACGCCTCCCATTTTGGTAAATGCGGCATACAATAAATCAGTACCAACGGCTGTTGTTGGGGGAATTCCAAAATACAATAAAATAGGAGTCATTAATGAACCGCCGCCAACACCTGTCAACCCCACGACAAAACCAACGAGTAAACCCGCTATAACAAGACCGATTTGAAAATCCATAATAAAAATTTGCCGTAAAAATAACAACAATTTTATAATTATCCTATGGAAATGGTAGACTTTAAAAGGTGTATTTTATAAAACAAATATTCCAAGTGTATTTATTGTTTGAATACATTGAAATAGCGTATTATTTGTTAAAATAATCGGCTCCGGCTATAAATATCTCGCTAAGGTGTAATTAAAGGATTCTTAGAGGGTTAAAAAAATAAAAATATTGTTTTGATATTTAGAAATAAGTAGTATTTTTGCAAAGTAATCTACTAACCCGATAGGGTAATGGATTTTTGAAAAGAATAGTAGAAATATGGAA
Organism: Flavobacterium sp. LAR06; assembly: GCF_041946075.1. Lineage (NCBI taxonomy): Bacteria > Pseudomonadati > Bacteroidota > Flavobacteriia > Flavobacteriales > Flavobacteriaceae > Flavobacterium > Flavobacterium sp. LAR06. The sequence continues at coordinate 12,671 of NZ_JAUTYT010000013.1, forward strand.
AAAGAACTGAAGTTAAATAGTGTTGAGGTTAAGTCTGATACGTCATTAAAAGAAAAATTATGGGTTATTATACCTGTAGTTTTGTTGGTAGGTTTACTGACTGTGTTGGTTTATAATCATCATGCTGAATTTTCATGGAATGGTTTTGTTTCGGGATTTAATCAGGAGTTTTTAGTTTTTTTCTTTATTGGTGTATTTGCTCAGTTGGTAGATGGAACGTTAGGAATGGGTTACGGAGCAACTTCAACTTCTTTTTTATTGGCTTATGGAGTTCCACCGGTAGTTAGCAGTACAGGAGTTCACGTTGCCGAAATGTTTACAACAGGAGTATCGGCAATTTCGCATCACCGTTTCGGGAATATCAATAAGAAACTGGTAAAGCATTTATTGATTCCGGGAGTTTTAGGATCCATTACAGGAGCTTATTTATTGTCTGATGTAATTAATGGAGATGTTATAAAGCCATTTATTGCAGTTTATATGATCATTTTAGCGATCATCATTATAAGAAAAGCATTAGCAAAAAGTATTATAAAAAAGAAAACGAAGAAATTAGGTTTTCTTGCCACTTTTGGAGGTTTTATGGATGCCGTTGGTGGCGGAGGCTGGGGACCAATAGTAACTTCTACATTGTTAGGAAGAGGGAGAAATCCTCGTTACACGATTGGATCAGTAAATGCAGCTGAATTTGCAGTATCATTTGCAAGCGGAATTACTTTCATGCTTTTTGGAGGAATCCATGGTTGGCAGGTTATTATTGGTTTGATTTTAGGAGGCGTAATTGCAGCGCCATTAGGAGCTTATTTGGTAAATAAAATCAAAAGAAAACCAATGATGATTGCAGTTGGAGTTTTAATAATATTATTGAGTTTGAAAACATTATCTAAATTATTGTAAGCAGTTTTTTAGAAAGGAAAAAAGAATATGAGCGCGACAGTTATACAAACATTATTAGATAAAACGAAAGATTTTTCGCTTGATGAAACTTTAGTTTTTTTAGCTAAAGAATATCCGGGGAAAGTAATTTTTTCGACTTCTTTTGGTCAGGAAGATCAGGTAATCACAGATTTCATTGCAAAAAGTAATACTGATATTACCATTTTCACCTTGGATACCGGAAGACTATTTCAGGAAACGTATGATGTTTTTCATAAGACATTAAAAAAGTATAAAAGACCAATTGAGGTTTATTTTCCGGAAGCAACAGCAGTGGAAAATTTATTAAAACAAAAAGGTCCGAATAGTTTTTATGATTCGGTTGAGAATAGAAAAGAATGTTGTTTCATCCGAAAAGTGGTTCCCTTAAGAAAAGCTTTAGCAGGAAATTCAGTTTGGATCACAGGTTTAAGAGCGGAGCAATCTGAGAACAGACAAGATCTGAATTTATTTGAATACGACGGAGGTTTTGAAATCATCAAATTCAATCCATTATTAAAATGGTCTTTAGAGGAAGTTGAAACTTATTTGTCAGAAAACAATGTTCCTCAAAATGCATTGCATAAACAAGGTTTCGTAAGTATTGGATGCGCGCCATGTACAAGAGCAATTTTTCCGGGAGAAGATATCAGAGCCGGAAGATGGTGGTGGGAATCAAGCCACAAAGAATGCGGTTTGCACAGCGCTAAGAAAGAATAAAGAGAATAGAGCAAAGAAGATAGAATCAAGAGAATAGAATAAAACAATAGTTGAAAATTTCAGGGTACACCACAAAACTTGCAACCTGAAATTTGAAACTTGAAACAAAAAAACACAATGAGTTCAGTATTAAAAACAAACGCTTTAGAGAGTGAAGCAATATACATTTTCAGAGAAGTAATTTCACAGTTTGATAAACCGGTTTTACTTTTCTCTGGAGGAAAAGATTCTATAACATTAGTGCGTTTGGCACAAAAAGCCTTTTTCCCTGCAAAGATTCCGTTTCCTCTTTTGCACGTTGATACGGGACATAATTTTCCTGAAACAATTGCTTTCAGAGATAAATTGGTTGAAGAATTAGGTTTAGAGTTGATCGTTCGTAATGTTCAGGATGCTATTGATGAAGGAAAAGTGGTTGAAGAAACGGGTAAATATTCTAGTAGAAACAGCTTGCAGACGATCACACTTTTAGATGCAATTGAAGAATTTAAGTTTGATGCTTGTATTGGTGGAGCGCGTCGTGATGAAGAAAAAGCAAGAGCTAAAGAACGTATTTTTTCTGTTCGTGATGATTTCGGTCAATGGGATGAAAAAAATCAACGTCCGGAATTGTTTGATATTTTGAATGGAAAAATAGAAAATGGCCAAAACGTTCGTGTTTTCCCAATTTCAAACTGGACAGAATTAGATGTTTGGAGTTATATCGAAAAAGAACACATCGAGATTCCATCCATCTATTTTTCACATAAAAGAAAAGTTTTTTTGAGAGACGGTTTAATCTGGTCGCATTCTCCTTTTGTGTATCAGGAAGAAGACGAACAAATCGAAGAACGAATTGTTCGCTTCAGAACCGTTGGAGATATGAGTTGTACAGCTGCTGTTGAATCGTTTGCAGCAACAATTCAGGAAGTTGTTGGAGAAATCAGAACTTCAACTATTTCTGAAAGAGGAGCCAGAATAGATGATAAACGTTCTGAAGCTGCAATGGAAAAAAGAAAACAACAAGGATACTTTTAATTAATTGTGAATTATTAATGCAATTCGGAACGTAATTAAAGTCAAAATCAGAAAAACAAAAACATACAGATTTAAATTTTAGTTCAAAGGGAAGAAACCTGAAACTTGAAACAAAAATTTAAACTTGAAACAAAACATAAGAATGGAAGTTTTAAAAATAGCAACAGCAGGAAGTGTAGATGACGGAAAAAGTACTTTGATCGGAAGATTATTGTACGATACAAAATCATTGACTACAGATAAAATTGAAGCAATCGAAAAAAGCAGTAAACAAAAAGGTTATGATTATCTTGATTTTTCTTTGGCAACTGACGGATTAGTAGCAGAAAGAGAGCAAGGAATTACAATTGACGTTGCACATATTTATTTTTCGACTGCAAAGAAAAGTTACATTATCGCCGATACTCCGGGGCACGTAGAATATACCAGAAACATGGTAACAGGAGCTTCTACTTCTCAGGTTTCTATCATTTTGATTGATGCGAGAAAAGGAGTTATCGAGCAAACATACCGTCACTTTTTTATCAATAATTTATTGAGAGTAAAAGAGGTAATTGTTGCGATTAATAAAATGGATTTAGTTGATTATTCAGAAGAAGTTTACAATAAAATCAAAGCTGATTTCCAGGCATTGAATGCTAAAAGTACTTTCAAAGAGCAAAACGTAAGTTACATTCCGTTAAGCGCGATCAACGGTGGAAACGTAGTTGATCAATCTAAAGATATGCCTTGGTACACTGGTCAAACTGTATTGGAACATTTAGAAGGATTGCATTCTTCAGATGTATTTGAAGCAGGAAAAGCACGTTTCCCGGTTCAGACCGTTATTCGTCCAAAGACAGAAGAATACCACGATTTTAGAGGTTACGCTGGGAAATTATACGGAAACTCAATTAAAGTAGGAGATGCGGTAACGGTTCTTCCTTCTTTAACCGAATCAAAAGTGACTAAAATTCACTTTTTCGATAAAACATTTGATGAAGCCGTTGCAGGTTCGTCTATCACAATCGAATTAGAAAATGATATCAATGTGACAAGAGGCGATATGATTGTAAAGTCATCAGAACTTCCAAAAATTGAGAAAGAAATTACGACAACTGTTTGTTGGATGGACAGTAAAAAACTGGTTGCAGGAACAAAATACCTGATCCAGCACAATACCAATAGAGTTTTAGCTAAAGTAGAAAGTATTAAAAATACAATCTCAACAGATTATTCAGGAACCAAAGAAGCATCTCAATTAGCGATTAACGAAATAGGAGAGGTAAGTATCAAATTAAGCAAGCCTTTATATTTTGATGCCTATAACGATAATAAATCAAACGGAGCGTTCATCTTAATTGATACAGCAACGAACACAACAGCAGGAGTAGGATTCATTAGGTAGTTTTACTGCTGTAAGCAATAAGCTTTAGGCTGTAAGCTTTTAGCAAAAAACGTATAAAAAGGCATGCAAGAAAGCTTATAGCCTATTGTCTATTGCCTTAAGCAAGAAAAACACAAAGTTTAAAAAGCCTAGAGCGAAAGAAAAATGGAAAGTTTTAGAACAGAAATAGAAAATCCGATAGTTCAAAAAGAGATTATCGATTTAGAAAAAAAGATTCATTTATTCCGTGGAGGAAAAATTGATGATGAGCGTTTTCGTAGTCTTCGTTTAGCACGCGGTATTTACGGGCAACGCCAGGAAGGTGTTCAAATGATTCGTATTAAATTGCCTTATGGTAAAGTTACCAGCGAGCAATTGGTGCGTATAACTAAAGTTTCTGACGAATATTCTACAGGACGTTTGCACATTACAACGCGTCAGGATATTCAGATTCACTATGTGAGTTTAGACCGAACTCCGGAACTTTGGGCAAATTTGGCTAAAGACGATGTTACCCTGCGTGAAGCTTGTGGAAATACCGTTAGAAATATTACAGGAAGTGAATTGGCTGGTGTAGATGTAGACGAACCATTTGATGTTACGCCTTACGCACATGCTTTGTTTCAATATTTATTAAGAAACCCGATTTGTCAGGAAATGGGACGTAAATTCAAAATTTCGTTCTCATCATCTGATGAAGATACAGCTTTGAGTTATTTACACGATTTAGGATTTATTCCGAAAATTGTTGATGGCGTTCGTGGTTTCAAAATCATGTTTGGTGGAGGTTTAGGATCTCAGCCAGCGCATGCTGAATTGCTTTCAGAATTTGTTCCGGCAAACGAAATCATCCCGACAGCAGAAGGAATCATCCGTATTTTTGACCGATATGGCGAACGTGCAAAAAGAATGAAAGCACGTATGAAATTCTTGATCAAAGAAATGGGAAGAGATGTTTTCCTTGATTTGGTTGAAAAAGAGAAAAAAGCAATCGCTTTTGAAACATACGAAATTGATACAACCGCTTTTGACGGACCAATTGCTGAACCTTTATTAGAAGTTCCGCAAGTTACAATTGAAGATACTAAAGCTTATGAAGCCTGGAAAAAATCGAATGTAATTGCTCAGAAACAAGCAGGTTATTACGCGATAGGAATCAAAGTTTTATTAGGAGATTTTTATACTGATAAAGCGAGATTATTAGCCGCTTTAATCAAAAATTACGCAGCAAATGAATTACGTTTTTCATTGCGTCAAAATATTGTAATACGTCACGTAAAAGAAGAGAATTTACCTTTCTTTTATCAGGAATTAGCCAAATTAGACTTTGTTCATTTAGGTTATAATTCTACTGTAGATATTACGGCATGTCCTGGTACTGATACTTGCAACTTGGGGATTGCAAGTAGTACCGGTATTGCAGAAGAATTAGAAAGAGTAATAAATGCTGAATATCCGCAGTATTTAAATAACCGCGAAATCGAAATTAAAATTTCTGGTTGTATGAATGCTTGCGGGCAACACAATATGTCTGCAATTGGTTTTCAGGGAATGTCTATCAATTCTGGAAAATTAGTGGCTCCGGCTTTGCAGGTATTATTAGGTGGAGGAAGATTAGGAAACGGAGAAGGACGTTTTGCTGATAAAGTAATTAAAATTCCAAGTAGAAGAGGTCCGGATGCATTGCGTACGATCTTAAATGATTTTGACAAAAATGCAAATGGAGAAAAATTCCTAAACTATTACGATCAAAAAGGAGAGAAATATTTTTATGAGATTTTGAAACCTTTCGCAGATGTAACCAATTTAACAGAAGCTGATTTTGTAGACTGGGGTAACGCTGATAACTACGTAAAAGCAGTTGGAGTTGGAGAATGTGCTGGTGTTGTGATCGATTTAGTAGCGACTTTATTATTAGAAGCTAAAGACAAATTGACTTTCGCGCAAGAATCTTTTGACGAAGGAAAATGGTCAGATGCTATTTACCACGCTTACGCAGGATTTGTAAATGGAGCTAAAGCTTTATTGCTTTCAGAAAACGAAAAAACAAACAATCACGCAGGAATTGTTGATTTGTTTGATAATGTTTTCATCGTAACAGGAAAAATCGAATTGGCAACATCATTCAAAGAATTAGTGTATCAAATCAATCAAAATGAGCCTTCAGAAGCTTTTGCAAAACAATACATTCAGGAAGGAATTGCATTTTTTGATACCATTGAAAAATATAGAGCTCAAGAATTAGCAAATGCATAATACAATAAAACCAAAAGTAACTTTAGTCGGTGCAGGTCCCGGTGATCCGGATTTGCTTACGCTGAAAGGCGCAAAGGCATTGGCTGAAGCGAATGTGGTTTTGTATGATGCATTGGCCAATGAAGAAATACTAGCTTACGCACCCAAAAATGCAATTAGAATTTTTGTTGGTAAAAAAATTGGGAATCACGCTTATACGCAAGATCAGATCAATCAATTAATTGTTGATAACGCGCTGACTTACGGAAATGTGGTTCGTTTAAAAGGCGGGGATCCGTTTATTTTTGGGCGTGGAAGCGAAGAAATAGAATTTATTGAAAGCTTCGGAATCGAGACTGTTGTGGTTCCTGGAATTTCTTCAGTAGTAGCAGTTCCCGCAAGTCAGGGGATCTCCATTACAAAAAGAGGCGTTTCAGAAAGTTTTTGGGCAATTACAGGAACAACATCTGACAGAAAATTATCTGCAGATGTAGCACTGGCCGCACAGTCATCAGTAACAGTTGTGATTTTGATGGGAATGCACAAATTGCCTCAAATTATCGATTTGTTTCAAAAAGAAGCCAAAGGAGATTTACCCGTAGCGATCATTCAAAACGGAACAACTTCAGAAGAAAAAGTAGGAGTTGGGACAGTAAATTCAATTTTAGAAATTGTAAAAGAGAAGCAATTGAGTTCGCCCGCAATTATTGTTCTCGGAGAAGTTGTAAGGGAGAGCAACAAATTAAAAGGCTTTTACGAAGAATTTCTATCAAAAGAAATCGTTCGATAAGATATAAATCATCTAATTTTGATTAGTTGAAAATAAATTAAAATGGAACAGAATGAATTATATCCAATATTCTTAAAGCTTCATAATCTGAATGTGTTGATTGTGGGTGGAGGAAATGTCGGATTAGAGAAGCTTTCTTTTTTGCTAAAGTCAAGTCCAAATGCAAATGTTGAGATCGTAGCGCCGGACTTTCATTTAGAGATTAAAGTTTTAGCAGAGAATCATCCCTCAATTAAATTGACGGAATCGAAGTTCAAAAAGAAAATGCTCAAAAAGCGCCATATGGTAATCGCTTGTACCGATGATTTAAAAGTCAACAAAAAGGTATACGATTTATCCCGAAAGCGTTATTTGATTTGCAATATCGCCGATACACCCGATTTATGTGATTATTATTTAGGCGGAATCGTAACAAAAGGGAATGTAAAAATTGCCATTTCGACCAACGGAAAATCGCCAACAACCGCTAAAAGATTGCGGGAGTTTTTTGAAGAGGTAATTCCGGAAGACATCAACCAAATGGTAGAAAATCTAAACGAATACCGAAAGACACTGAAAGGCAATTTTGAAGATAAGGTTAAAAAAATGAACGAAATTACCGCTTCATTGAAAAATAAAGAGTAGAAAATTACGCAAAGAAATCAATGACAAAAATCATTGATTAAAGAATAATTTATTCGTTTCTTTGTATTATTAAGAATGATTATAAACAACAACCATAATGATTAAAACAGATATACTTATAATTGGAGCAGGCCCTACAGGTTTATTTGCCGTTTTTGAGGCAGGACTATTGAAATTAAAATGTCATATTTTAGATGCTTTACCACAAGCAGGAGGACAACTTTCAGAATTGTATCCAAAAAAGCCTATTTATGATATCCCTGGTTTTCCAGAAGTTTTAGCAGGAGATTTAATTGATAACTTACAAGAACAAATTAAGCAGTTTGAGCCAGGTTATACATTAGGAGAAAGAGCTGAAACAATCGATAAACAAGAAGACGGAAGTTTCATTGTAACATCAAATAAAGGAACTAAATTTCACGCGCCGGTTATCGCTATCGCAGGAGGTTTAGGAAGTTTTGAGCCACGCAAGCCACTTATTGAAGATATCGAGTTTTACGAAGATAAAGGAGTAAAATACTTCATCAAAAATCCAGAGAAATTCAGAGATAAAAGAGTTGTAATTGCAGGAGGAGGAGATTCAGCTTTAGACTGGAGTATTTTCTTAGCGAATGTAGCTTCAGAAGTAACTTTGATTCACAGAAGAAATGAATTTAGAGGAGCTCTTGATTCTGTAGAAAAAGTGCAGGAATTAAAAACATCTGGAAAAATTAAATTAATTACGCCTGCAGAAGTAATCGGAATCAACGGTGCTGAGCATGTTGAATCCTTAGATATCGAAGAAAACGGGGCACACCGTAAAATCGAAACAGACTTCTTTATTCCACTTTTCGGATTGACACCAAAATTAGGTCCAATTGGAGACTGGGGATTAGATATAGAGAAAAATGCAATTAAAGTAAACAACGCCTTAGATTACCAGACCAATATTCCTGGAATCTTTGCCATTGGAGACGTAAATACTTACCCAGGAAAATTAAAATTGATTCTTTGTGGTTTCCACGAAGCAACTTTAATGTGCCAGGCTGCGTACCAAATCATTAATCCAGGTAAAAAATACGTATTGAAATATACCACAGTTTCTGGAGTAGACGGTTTTGACGGAACACGTAAAGAAGCACCGAAAGCAGTTGTAAAAGCGATTGTTTAATTTGAGGGGCTAAGGTTCTAAGGTAATGAGGTACTAAGATTTTTATAAAGCTCAAACTTTTAGTTTGAGCTTTATTTTTTAATCCCGTAGGGATGCTATGTTTATAGAATAAGGATGCCTAATGAAAAAAAAGCCCCAGCAGGGAGACATACCTCAGTACCTTAAAAAAAACCTTAGAACCTCAGAATCTTAGTCTCTCAGAACCTTCAAAAAAAAACTTGCAAGTCGCAAGGCTATTTCATACCTTTGCACCGTTCCTAAATTTATTGAAAGTTATCACGAAAGGCGGAGGGATAGACCCGATGAAACCTTAGCAACCCTTTATCATAAAGAAGGTGCTAAATTCTACTTTAGACTAATTCATAGTATTAAAGATAGATAACACAAATACATAAAGTATTTCCTCAACTTTTCCTGACAACCTTACAATATTATTTTACTGAATTCACAGTTTAATGAGCGAATTATTGGCGCATTTATGCCAACATCGTTCCCGCTGTCCACAATATCTTTCATCCGCCGCGGCGGATAAAAGGATATTTGCTCCCATCGGGGCTAATTGGCCGGCGATAGTGAATTTTTGGAATTAATGTGAATCAAAATATCGAAATAAAGGGACGGGTTTCTAAAACAGCCAGTTTAAAATCGGAATTATAATTAAAAAAAAGCTTAGTGTCTTAGCGTCTTCGTGGCAAAAGACAAAAAAAATGGCAATAACAATTCAGGAAGCAATTAAAAAAAATATCCTAATCCTTGACGGAGCAATGGGAACAATGTTGCAACGCTATAATTTCTCAGAAGAAGATTTCAGAGGAGAGCGTTTCAAGGATTTTCCACATCCGTTAAAAGGAAACAACGATTTACTATCCATAACACAACCACAAGCGATCCGCGATGTTCACGCAGCGTATTTTGACGCCGGCGCAGACATTGTAGAAACCAATACTTTTTCAGGAACTACGATCGGTATGGCCGACTATTTCCTGGAAGATTTGGTTTACGAATTAAACTACGAATCGGCTAAAATTGCCCGTCAAGTAGCGGATGAATTCACGGCTAAAAATCCAGACAAACCACGTTTTGTAGCCGGTTCAATCGGACCAACAAACAGAACGGCAAGTATGTCGCCAGATGTAAACGATCCGGGTTACAGAGCTGTAACATTTGACGATTTGCGTATCGCCTACAAACAACAAGTAGAAGCCTTAATGGATGGCGGATGCGATTTACTTTTGGTAGAAACGATTTTCGATACGTTAAACGCAAAAGCAGCACTTTTCGCAATCGAAGAAGTAAAAGACGAGCGTAATCTGGATATTCCAATCATGGTTTCAGGAACCATTACCGATGCTTCAGGAAGAACACTTTCTGGTCAAACCGTTGAAGCGTTTTTGATTTCAGTATCACATATTCCGTTATTGAGTGTAGGGTTCAATTGCGCTCTTGGAGCCGATTTATTGAAACCGTATTTAAAAACATTATCTCAGCATACACAGTTCAACGTTTCAGCACATCCAAACGCAGGTTTGCCAAACGCATTCGGACAATACGATGAAACGCCGGAACAAACCCAGGCCCTAATCAAAGAATATTTGGATGATAATTTAATCAACATCATCGGTGGTTGTTGCGGAACAACTCCAGATCATATTAGATTAATTGCTGAGGTTGCGAAGGGTTACAAGCCGAGAGTAGCACCCATTTTTGCGTAATAATTATGGAAGTAAAGAACGATGCGAAAGCAAATTATTTGGCAGCAGTTGGTTTTGTAGCTGTAATAATTTTTATAATTCTTTTTAGTCGTAAGGAGGCTGATCAATCTGAAAAGTATAGAAAGACATTTAAGGGAGAAACGATTGCACTTACAACTAGAATTAAACATGCAGGTAAAACTAGTTCTTTGAGATATTATTTTTATACAAGCAAAAAAGTTTTAGCTGAAGTTTCTAGCAGAGATTACAATCTTGTAGACAAATTTTATAAAGTAAAATACGATTTGAATAATCCTGAAGAAAACTATATAGTTTTAGAAGAAGAATTAGAACCTGATTCAATTTCACTAGTTAAAGCAGGTTTTACTAAAACTAAATATTACATATATGATGCAGGGGTAACTTGCAAGTATATTGAGAATTCAAAATGGAAATAAAAGTTCCGGAGGAACGAAATATAAGTTCAAAGATTTGAAAAATTTATTTCAAAAACGACAATTGAAATCGTGAAAAAATAAATCGTCTTTTGAAACCGATATCGCGTGAGGGATAGAAGTGAAAAGCCCGCAGACCAATGCAGTGATAACGAAATTGGTCGAGGACTTGTAACGGATAGCCCTGTTCGCCTTTTTCGGCGAACACGCCCAAAATAAGATTATTAAAAAACGAATATACCTACAAGGTTTCGAAAACCTTGCAGGAAAAAAAAGAATAAAAAAAAAACTCAGAACCTTAGAATCTCAGGATCTTAGTAACTTAAAAAGAAAATGGCAGAAAAAAGAAGAGACCTTGTATTAGCAGGATTAGAACCGTTGATTATTACGCCCGAAAGTGTTTTTGTAAACGTTGGGGAACGTACGAATGTAACAGGTTCGCGAAAATTCCTTCGTTTAATCAAGGAAGAGAAATATGACGAGGCGCTTGATATTGCAAGACAACAAGTTGAAGGTGGAGCACAAATCATCGATATTAATATGGATGAAGGAATGCTTGATGGTGTTCAGGCAATGACAAAATTCCTGAATTTAATTGCATCAGAACCGGATATTTCGAGAGTGCCGATTATGATCGACAGCTCGAAATGGGAAATTATTGAAGCAGGTCTTAAAGTAGTACAAGGAAAAAGCGTTGTAAACTCGATTTCGTTGAAAGAAGGCGAGGAAGCCTTTATTCATCATGCCAAATTAATCAAACGATACGGAGCGGCGGCAATCATTATGGCTTTTGACGAAGTGGGTCAGGCCGATAATTACGATCGAAGAGTTGAGATTTGTCAACGTTCGTATGATATTTTGGTTAACAAAGTTGGTTTTCCTCCGCAGGATATCATTTTCGATTTAAATATTTTCCCAGTTGCAACCGGAATGGAAGAACATCGCTTAAATGCTTTGGACTTTTTTAGAGGTACAAAATGGGTTAGAGATAACTTGCCTCACGCACATATTAGTGGCGGAGTAAGTAACGTTTCATTCTCTTTTAGGGGAAATGATCACGTTCGTGAAGCGATGCACTCGGTGTTTTTATACCACGCGATCAAGAACGGAATGACGATGGGAATCGTGAATCCGGAGATGCTTTCGATTTACGATGATATTCCGAAAGATCTATTAGAGCACGTTGAAGACGTAATTTTAAATAGACGCGACGACGCGACAGAACGACTTTTAGATTTTGCTGAAAACGTAAAAGGCGAAGTAAAAAGTGATGAAAAAGCGATTCAGGAATGGCGTTTAGGAACGGTTCAGGAGAGAATTACGCATTCATTAGTAAAAGGAGTTGATGCTTTTATCGAAGAAGATGTTGAAGAAGCAAGATTAGCGGCTACAAAACCAATTGAAGTTATCGAAATTAATTTGATGACGGGAATGAATGTGGTTGGAGATTTATTCGGAAGCGGAAAAATGTTCCTGCCTCAGGTGGTAAAATCGGCACGTGTAATGAAAAAAGCGGTTGCTTATTTATTGCCTTATATTGAAGCAAGTAAACAAGCCGGAGACAAACAAGGAAACGGAAAAATATTGATGGCGACTGTAAAAGGGGACGTTCACGATATTGGTAAAAACATCGTTTCGGTGGTTTTGGCCTGTAACAATTACGAGATCGTAGATCTTGGTGTTATGGTACCTCCCGAAAAAATTATTGCCGCTGCGATTGAACATAATGTAGACATTATTGGTTTAAGCGGACTGATCACACCTTCGCTTGACGAAATGGTGTATCTGGCAAAAGAATTAGATAAACAAGATATTAAAATCCCGATTATGATTGGTGGAGCAACCACTTCGCGTGCGCATACTGCCGTGAAAATCGCTCCACAATATAGAGAAACTGTAATCCACGTAAACGATGCTTCGCGCGCCGTGACCGTTGCAGGAAATCTATTAGATCACAATCGTAAAATATATGCAAGTGATATTCGTGCAGAATACGATTCGTTTAGAGAAACGTTTTTAAATCGTTCAAGAGATAAAAATTTCTTAAGCATTGAAGATGCCCGTAAAAACAAAATGCAATTAGACTGGAGCGAATACACGCCAACCAAACCAAAATTTATTGGAAAACAAACCGTTGAGGTTGATCTGGATGTTTTGGTTCCGTATATCGACTGGACGCCATTTTTTCAAACTTGGGAATTGCACGGAAAATATCCTGCGATTTTAACGGATGAGGTTGTGGGTAAAGAAGCCACTTCTCTTTTTGCAGATGCTCAGGCGATGCTTAAAGTAATTTTGGCTGAGAAAAAACTACAAGCAAAAGGTATTTACGGAATTTTTCCTGCAAATCAGGTTGATGATGACGATATCGAATTGCGTGATGAAAACGGAAAAGTTTTAGAGAAATTCTTAACACTTCGTCAGCAATCACAAAAAACAAAAGGCGCACCGAATATTGCATTGTCTGATTTTATTCTGCCAAAAGAAAGCGGAATAGCAGATTATATGGGAGCATTTTGTGTGACAACCGGTTTTGGTGTAGACGAATGGGCAGCAGAATTTGAGAAGGATTTGGATGATTATAATTCGATTATGGTTAAGGCATTGGCCGATCGTTTTGCGGAGGCTTTCGCTGAATATCTTCACGAAAAAGTTCGTAAAGATTTCTGGGGTTATGATAGAGAAGAATCTTTAACAAACGAAGAATTGATTAAAGAAAATTACAAAGGAATTCGTCCGGCTCCAGGATATCCAGCTTGTCCGGATCACCTGGAAAAACCAACCATTTGGAAACTTTTAAATGTGGCCGAAGAAATTGGAGTGACTTTGACAGAAAGTATGGCGATGTGGCCAGCTTCATCAGTTTCCGGATATTATTTCGGAAATCCAAAAAGCAGGTATTTTGGACTAGGAAAAATAAAAGAAGATCAGGTGGTAGATTACGCCAAACGACGCAATGTACCAACAGATTATGCGATGAAATGGTTAAACCCTAATATAGCAGACTAAAATATAGTCATAAAGTCAAAAGTCATAAAGTCTCAAAGAATGTAACTTTCGACTTTCGACATTCAGACTTTAAACTAAAAGATTGATTTATGTTTTTTGATTCAGATTTTTTACACAAACAACTCAAAACTCATAATTCATAACTCATAACTTAAATAATGAAAGTAACAGAACATATAGAAAACGCCAAAGGAAATACCTTATTCTCATTTGAACTTATTCCGCCTCAAAAAGGGAAAAGTATTCAGGAATTATACGATAATATTGATCCGTTGATGGAGTTTAAACCACCGTTTATTGATGTAACGACTTCTCGCGAGGAGTATATTTATATTGACAAAGGAAACGGGCTTTTAGATAAAAAATTGACTCGTATGCGTCCGGGAACGCTTGGAATTTGCGCTTCTATAAAACATAAATACAATGTAGATACTGTACCGCATTTGCTTTGCGGAGGTTTCACGCAAGAAGAAACAGAATACATGTTAGTTGATTGTCAATATTTGGGAATCAATAATGTGATGGCACTTCGTGGAGATGCTATGAAAGACGAACAATCTTTTGTTCCTAAATTAGGTGGAAATCATTTTGCTATCGATTTGGTAAAACAAATCAATAACCTGAATTGCGGAAAATACCTGCATGAAGTTATGGATGTTGACAATAAAGCTGATTTTTGTATTGGTGTTGCCGGTTATCCCGAGAAACATTTAGAATCACCATCTTTACAATCAGACTTAAAAAGACTGAAAGAAAAAGTAGATGCAGGTGCTGATTACGTGGTAACACAAATGTTTTTTGATAATGCTAAATATTTTGAGTTTGTAGCAAAAGCAAGAGAAATAGGCATCACAATTCCGATTATTCCCGGAATTAAACCAATTGCAGTTCAAAGGCATTTACAAATTTTACCACAGATTTTCAGAATCGATTTACCAGAAGATTTAATTGATGCTGTCGATAAATGTAAAAATAATGCTGAAATCAAACAAGTCGGAATCGAGTGGGCGATTCAGCAATCTCTTGAACTAAAAGCAGCGGGAGTTCCGGTTTTGCACTATTATTCAATGGGTAAATCTGAGAATATTCGCCAGATCGCGAGTCAGATTTTTTAATATAAGTAGAATGCTTTAATCTTTGTCAAAGTTTTAAACTTTGACAAAGATATTGCTAGCTTGGAATTTGGAATTTAAAGGTTGAATTTTTTTAAATTTAAACATTATGGAAAAAGAAGAATTACAAGCAATCGCGGCTCAGTTAAAACATCCAACAGGAGAAAAAGGGATAGAAATGGCCAACATGATGCATGAAACCAACATCAACATGACGCGTCATTCTATTCAAAATCTAAATGTAAAAGCCGGAAATGCTATTTTAGAATTAGGTCATGGAAATGCGGGACATGTCGAATTTATATTCGAACAAGCCGAAAACCTGAAATACTACGGACTCGAAATGTCTGAATTAATGTTTCAGGAAGCGCGCCAGATCAACAGAAATTTTGTGTCTCAAAAACAAGCTTTCTTTTCACTTTATGATGGAGACGCAGTTCCGTTTCAGGATGCCTTTTTTGACAAAATATTCACGGTTAATACCATTTATTTCTGGCAGGAACCAGACAAATTGCTTTCAGAAATATATAGGGTTTTAAAACCAAATGGCCTATTCTGCATCACTTTTGCAGAAGAAAGTTTTATGAAACAATTGCCTTTTACCAAATTCGAATTTGAACTTTACAGCACTGAAAAAGTGGAGCAATTAATCCAGAAAACAGCTTTTAAAATCTTATACAAAGAGACTTTAACCGAAAAGGTCAAAACGAAAACAGGCGAATTGGTGGATCGGGACTTTACTACGATTGTTTTAGAAAAATAATTTTTGAACTCTTTTTTTGAGTAATTTAATTGATTTTTATTTTCAAGTTCCATTTCGGCAAATCCTAATACTTTAAAAAATTATGGAGGTTAAAAAAATCAATTTTCTGCAAAGCTACAGCAGTATTTTATTACTTCTTGGTGGAATTATAGTTGGGAGTATTTTAGGGTTATTTTATGGTAAAGATGTCTTGGTTATAAAACCACTCGGAGATATTTTCCTAAACTTACTTTTTACAGCCATTATTCCGCTTATATTTTTCACAATTGCTTCTTCTATTGCCAATTTAGAACGAACAGAAAAATTAGGAAAATTGTTTATTATTATGATCGCCGTTTTTCTGGCGACCATCCTTATTTCTGCAATTGTCATGATTTTTGCAGTTTATCTTTTTCCTATTCATCAAAATATCATCATTTCTAAAGTTCCGATAGAAAATATTCAATCAGGAAGTATCGGAGATCAGATAGCGCAATTGCTGACCGTAAATGATTTCTTCGAATTATTGTCCCGAAAAAGTATGTTGGCGTTGATTATATTTTCTTTTTTGATTGGATTTGCGAGTTTGCAGTCGGGCGAAAAAGGAAGTGCTTTCAGAAGTTTTTTGGATTCAGGAAATGAAGTCATGAAACAGCTTTTGAATATGATTATGAAATTGGCGCCAATAGGTTTGGGCGCTTATTTTGCGTATCAGGTTGGGGTTTTTGGCCCACAATTATTTGGTGTTTATGCCAAACCGTTAGGAGTTTATTACGGTGCTTGTACTTTTTATTTCTTTGTATTTTTTAGTTTGTACGCTTTGGTTGCCGGTGGGAAAAGAGCTTTTAAGGTATTTTGGGGCAACAACATTACGCCGGCTTTAACGGCAGTTGGGACCTGCAGCAGTATTGCCACCATTCCTGCAAATCTCGAAGCTGCAGAAAAGATGGATATTCCAAAACATGTTCGCAATTTGGTCATTCCGCTTGGTGCGCCTTTGCATAAAGACGGTTCGAGCATGTCTTCTATTTTAAAAATAACGGTTCTTTTTGCCATGTTTGGAAAAGATTTTACGGAGCCTTCAACGATACTTTTAGCCTTAGGAATTACCGTAATTGTTTCGATTGTTGAAGGCGGAATTCCGAATGGAGGTTATATAGGAGAAGTTTTAGCGATAACCGTTTATGGATTACCAATGGAACAAGCTTTGCCAGTGGCTATGATCTTGGGAACATTAGTTGATCCAATTGCGACTTTATTAAACGTAAACGGCGATTTGATTTGTTCGATGATGATTTCGCGATTTTCTGAAAAGACCAAATGGTAAATAAAATTTCAATTACTTCAAATTATACGTAATGAATTCAATATTAAAAAGCGATTTAAATAATCTGTCGACGATTCTTGACAGAACAAAACAACAAGGAATAGATTTTTTGAACAATATCGAAAACGTTCCAACTTCTACTAAAAATTCAATTGATCCAACCAGAGAGCTAAACGAATTAGGTTTGGGTTCATTGGCTGCGTTAGAAGAATTTAATGAAAGATTAGCTCCTTTATTGGTTAGTTCACCAGGTCCAAGATATTGGGGATTTGTGACTGGCGGATCAACGCCGGCTTCAATTGTAGGTGATTGGCTAGCTACAGTTTATGACCAAAATACACAGGCGATAAAAGCACAAGGGGGAGTTTCTGCTTTAATAGAATTTGAAACAATTAATTTACTGCTTCAATTATTACAATTGCCGGATTCTTTTTTAGGCGGATTTGTAACCGGAGCAACCATGTCGAATTTCACTTGTTTAGGCGTTGCAAGACAATGGTTTGGAAAACAATTTGGAAAAGATTTTGCAAAAAACGGAATTTCAGAAACAATCAATATTCTGACTGCAACTCCACATTCATCATCGATCAAATCATTGGCGATGCTAGGAATTGGGAGTAATAATTATACCACATTAAAAACAATTGAAGGAAATCGAGAGGCTATCGATATTACTGATTTAGAGAAAAATATTGAAAGTCTAAACGGAAAGCCTTTCATTTTAATTTCAAGTGCAGGAACCGTAAATACAGCAGATTTTGATGATTTTGAAGCTATTTCAAGGCTAAAAGAAAAATACAATTTCTGGTGGCATATTGACGCTGCTTTTGGAGGATTTGCTGCGGTTTCAGATAAATTTAAACATTTTGTTGATGGTTGGGAAGGAGCAGACAGTATTACAATAGATTGTCATAAATGGCTTAACGTACCTTATGAAAGTGCTTTTTATTTGATTAAAAAAGAACATACAAGTTTGCAAGTAGAAACTTTTCAGAATTCGAATGCACCCTATTTAGGGAATCCGTTGGAGAATTTTAATTACCTGAATGTATTGCCGGAAAATTCAAGACGTTTAAGAGCGTTGCCGGTTTGGTTTTCCTTATTGGCTTATGGTAAGGAAGGATTTCAGGATATTGTTGAAAACAGTGCTGCACTGGCATTACATTTTGGAAATGAATTGATCGAAGACGGTAATTTCGAATTGCTGGCTCCAATTCGCCTTAATAATGTTTGCTTTACTTTGAAAGGAAACCACAATCAGGAAAAAGTAAGCGCGTTTTTGACACTTCTAAATGATAAAGGAAAAGTATTCATGACACCAACAGTTTACCAAAACCGAAAAGGAATACGAGCCTCATTTGTGAACTGGCGTACAGCAGAAGAAGATATTAAAATCGTAATTGAAGAAATGAAAGAAACTATTTTGGATCTAGAAATTTAAGATAAAGCAAGAAATTTTTGAAAAGCCGTTTACATTGTAAACGGCTTTTTTTATGACAAAAAAGTAGTTTTTCTTAAAATTGAGCATTGCTTTTTAATTTTTTAGATTCAAAATATTAAGCAAATCTTAAGCTAGATTTAATTATATCTTAAAAAATAAAAACTTTTTTACGAATATGTGTTTTTAAAAGCCAATAATTGTTTTTATTTAGAATAATTAAAAATAGTTTTGGAAAAGCTCTTTGTACCGCCTATTTTTGTGCAAAATTTTATCTCAATCAATTTTAAAATAATGCATATAAAAAAACTATTAATCCTGATATTGGTTCTTTTAGCTTCAATTCAGGGTTTTTCACAAAAAAGTAAAGTAAAATTAAATGGAGTTGTTTTAACACAAAATGGCCAACCTGCTGAAAGTGTTTCTGTGGCATTAAAGGGAACTGGCTATTCGGCATTGACAAATGAAAAGGGTGAATATGAACTTAATGCTGAGCCAGGTGATTACGTGTTGTCGGTTACTTATGTTGGATATAAACCAAAACAAACAAAAATTAATCTACAATCTAATCAGACCGCTGCGACAATAAGTATTGATGAAGATATGGCTGCTCTGGAAGAGGTTCAGGTAAAAGGAAAATCTAAGGTACAAAGAGTAAAAGAAGAGGCCTTTAATATTACTGCGGTTGATTTGAAACAATTGTACAATACTTCTTCTGATTTAAATCAGGTCTTAAACAGAACAACAGGCGTTCGTGTTAGAGAGACAGGAGGAATGGGATCTGCTTTTAATTTTTCATTGAATGGTTTTTCCGGAGATCAGGTGAAATTTTTTATGGACGGAATTCCTTTAGATAATTATGGATCCTCTTTTACATTAAATAATATTCCGACTAACATGGCAGAAAGAATTGATGTTTACAAGGGAGTTGTGCCAATCGAATTAGGAGGTGACGCATTAGGAGGTGCAGTAAATATTATTACAAATAAGAGTGCCAGAAGATATATTGATGCTTCTTATAGTTATGGCTCTTTTAATACTCATAAAGCCGCTTTAAATACACGTTTTACAAGTAAAAATGGTTTCGTAACTAATTTAAATGCTTTTTTTAATTATTCTGATAACAGTTATAAAGTTGAAGGTCAAATTCCAGATCCTATGACGGGAGTTTTTGGCCCGCCAGAGGAACTTGAGCATTTTCATGATGGATATAAACAAGGAACTGTAATAGCCGAAGTGGGAGTAAAAGATAAAAAATATGCAGATTATTTGTTGATAGGCGCAACGGGAAGTGCAAATAAAAAAGAAATTCAGCAAGGACCAACTATGTATAGAGTTGTTGGTGCTGCTTTTGAAGATAGTCAAAATTTGGTAGCTTCCTTAAAGTATAAAAAAGCAAACTTATTTACCAAGGGGTTAACCGCAACCTGGAATGCATCCTACAATGTAGCAGAAGAACGAAAAGTAGATACTTCATCAAGAAGATTTACATGGAGAGGAGAGCGAGAAACCCCAGGATATTTTAATTCCGGAGAAATTAATCAGGTTAAAACTTTAATGGTATTTGATATAAAATCCCTGCAAAGTAATGCTAATCTTAAATACGATCTAAATCAAAATCACTCATTTGGTTTAAATTACACTTATATTGGTTATAAGCGAACTGAGGATAATGAATACATTACTACAGATACTCCAACAAAACCTTTTTTAAATAAAAACATAGTAGGATTCTCCTATAGTTTGTCGGCGCTTGAAAAAAGACTGTCTTTTAACGTCTTTGGGAAAATAATTGATTTAAAAGGAGAAGTGATAACAGACGCAGGAACCACTTCAGAACAAAAAGTAAATCCTTCGTTTAGTAATTTTGGATACGGTTCAGCAGCGGCCTATTTTTTAATTCCTGAAGAGCTTCAGGTTAAAACATCTTTCGAGCATGCTTATAGACTTCCTTCATCTTTAGAATTGTTAGGAGATGGACTTACGGTTAGTCCAAGTCCTAATCTTCAGCAAGAAACCAGTGATAATTTTAACTTTGGGCTTTCTTATAAAAAAATATTTTCAGTGCACTCTTTTGGAGTAGAGGGGAATTTCATCTATAGAAAAGCCAATGATTTTATACAGTTTAGAATAGATCAATCTAATCAGTTTAAAAGAAAAGCTGTTAATTTTAAAAATATACAGGTAACCGGATTTGATGGAGTTGTTCATTATGGTTATAAAGATTGGTTATTTTTTGATGCCAATGCAACTTATCAAAAAACACTTAATAAAGATTCAACCATTTCTCCGGATACTAATCAAATTAATTATTTATATGATACACAACTTCCTAACGTTCCAATTTTTTACGGAAATGCCAATTTAGGGTTCAACTTCAAGAAAATTAAATTTGACGATGACTTCCTTACTGTTAATTTAATGGCAAATTACTCAGCGAGTTATTACTTAAGAAGTCCAAATCTTGGAGAGACAAATAAAAAAGAAATTCCTGAACAGCTTTACTATTCTGCATCTGTAGCCTATTCACTTAAAAACGGCCGCTATAACATTGCCGTAGAATGCTTTGATTTTACCGACGTTAAACTTTACGATTATTTTAGTGTACAAAAACCGGGAAGATCGTTTACGTTAAAACTGCGCTATTTCTTTATGTAATCAAATAAAAATTAAAATCAATTCTCAATCTGTCCTATGGCAGATAAATAAATAATTAAACTAAATATTATGAAAACAATTAAAATTAAAAATCTATTAGCAATTATGCTAATGTCTGTTACTCTATTTTCATGCAGTAGCGACGATTCTCCTGTTGAGGAACCTGAAGTTATTACTCCAGAACCAGTAGTGGTTAATAAATATGTTATTGGTTACCAGACTGATACGTGGAATGAAAATTATATGTGGAGTTTTAGCTCATTAAGCGATTTAATGACAGGAACAATTGATATGACTGGAAAAGGAATCGAACAAGGTGGTTCGTATATTCCTGTTGCTAATACAATGTTTGCATTGGATAGTGAGGCAGAAGGTGCAGCACCTTATTCTTTAAATGCTGCGGGTCAATTAATTGCAGGAACACGCGTTTTGATAGAATCTCCTTATGCTTACGGTGTTACAGACGATAATAAATTATTAATTGTTGGTGCGTCATGGGAAGGTGCAAGTTCAAATAACGAATTAATTGTTTATGATCCTGTGAAACAGTTGATTACGAATCGTAAATTCAATGATTTCGGAACAACTACAGGACGTTTTGATTTTCCTACTGGTGTAACAGTTGTTGGAGATAAAGTATTTGTTACAGTTTTTAATAGAGACGCAAGCGATAATTGGGCTATAGATCAGGCGAAAGCTTATATTAGAGTTTATGATTATCCTTCTTTGACATTCGTTAAGAGAATCGAAGATGCACGTACTACTGCAGCGGGTATGTATTATACTAATACAGGTATTATCCGTACTGAATCAGGAAATGTTTATACTTTCTCTTCAAACGCAAAAGCGGGAGGTTACAGTGCTCCATCTACAACTGTTAATTCAGGAATTTTGAGAATTAACAAAGGTCAAACTGAATTTGATTCTTCTTATTTCTTTGATATTCAGGCTAGTTCTTTAGGTGGTAAAGTGCTTGCTGCTTATCCGCTTGGAGGAGAGAAAGCATATATTGTTTATCTTCCAACTGCAGATGATACTTTGGAATGGGGATTCTTACGTCACTATTCATTTAAATTTAAATCTGCAATTATCGATTTACCATCTAAGAAAATAACTCCGGTAACAGGATTGCCTGGACACGCTGGTGATAATTATTTTGGTATTGGAAGTTTATACTATGAAGATGGTAATGCTTATAAAGCTTTTGTAACGAATGAAGAAGTTCGTATATATAAAGTTAATATAGAAACAGGAGTTGCTACTGCCGGAGCAAAAGTAACTGGTGGTGGAACAGATATTCCTGCAATTACCAAATTGTCGCACACAACACCGGCTACAACAACAAAATAATTAAAACTTTTTGTTTTTAACTTTATAACCATATAAGCAATGTCTTTAGTGATATTGGTTATATGGTTTTTTAATAATAACAATTTCATTACTGGTGAAATATTAAGAATTTTATAATGTCTATTATCACTGAAAAATTTTCTAAAACAAAACAAAAAAACAAATCACGCTTTAGCAAAATAAACGCGTGGCTTCATTTATGGCTTGGATTGGCTAGTGGAATTGTTGTTCTTATAATGGGGATTACCGGCTGTATTTTGGTTTTTGAACAAGAAATAAAAGCAATGACTTCACCCTGGTTAAATGTAGAAGCGCAAAGTGCCGACAAAATTCTACCACCTTCTAAGATCTATGCTGAGGTTAAAAAAGCTTTACCGGAAAAAGATATTCACGGTTTATGGTATAACGGTTTAGATAAAACAATAAAAGTTGATATTGAATCAGATTCTTTGATTTATGTAAATCCTTATAACGGAAAAATTACTGGAATGGTAGATCATGAAGATTTTTTTCATGAAATTGATGAAGGGCATCGCTATTTATGGCTTGGGGAAGAACTTGGAACAACCATAACGTCCTGGGCTACTTTAATTTTCTTTTTTCTTTTAATCAGCGGTATAATTTTATGGTTTCCAAAAAAGTGGAATAAAACAAATATAAACAGCAGTTTCAAAATTAAATGGGATGCCCGTTTTAAGCGACTTAATTACGATTTGCATAATGTATTAGGATTTTATTCTCTCATTTTAGCTTTTTTAATTGCGCTAACCGGATTGATAATGAGTTTTCATTGGGTACGAGAAAGTACGTACTGGATAACCGGAGGTTTTACTAATGAAGAAGTAAAAAAGGAAGTTGTAGCAGAAGTTAAAACAGATAGCCTTTCTAAACCTAAATATGACATGTTGACTGCGTCAGATATTATATTTAATAAAGTTCGAAAAGAAATAGCAAAGGAAAATAAAGAAGCGGTTATTATTAATTTTCCAGATGAACCCAATGATGATTTTTATGCTTGTACGGATATGAAAAATGGTAATTGGAGAGATTTATATTTTAATTCCAAAACATTAGAACTACTTCCTAACTCGAGAAAATATATCGGAAACGAAAAATTTCACGATTGGTTAAGTCGTTCAAATTACAGTCTTCACGTTGGTGCTATTGGGGGATTGCCAACTAAGATTATTTATTTTGCGGCCAGTTTAATTTGCGCCAGCTTGCCTCTTACTGGTTTTTATATTTGGTGGGGAAGAAATAAAAAGAAAAAAGCAGCACTCAGTTAGTAAAACATTTTTTACAGTCCGCTTTTAATAATAAGAAAGAGCCTGTTGAACAGACAGGCTCTTTACTAACATCAAAAAAAAACAAAAAAACAAGGATCTAAAAAACAAAAAAATATTTCGGACTAAGTTTATAATTAAAGACAATTGAAAAATTGACTTGCTTTATAAATTAAGATTGAAATTATGAGAACAATTATATTTGTCATCGTTCGTATATTTTGTATATCATTTGACAAATATATAACTATTTATAATAAGTCTAAATAAAAACAATAAGAAAGTTTCTAAGAAATAGTTAATTAATTGGTGCTCCGTTGTTTGTATGTTTAAGCTATTTTTTAGTTTCCATTTAAGATCTGGAATGCAAATGCGTGAGAATTTAAAAAACAAAAAAAATGCCCTATAAATAGAGCATTTTTTTTTAAACCTAGACTAAGATTGAAACCTATTTAGTAATTTCTCTAAAAACAGCTTCTAAGTTTTTATTTTTCTGATTCAATTGTAATGTTTTTAAGCCATTTTCATTGGCAAAATCAAAAATAGCAGGGCGCATATCTTTATCAGCCACAAAGGTTAATTCCCAGGTCATATCGTGCGTGTTTTTGTATGCTGTAATATTTGGGAGCTTTGCTAAAAGCTGTTCTTCCACCTGATAATCAAATTCAACTTCGATAACTTGTTCCTTATCTTCAGACACTAAATGATCTAATTTTTTATCGGCAACGATTTGTCCTTTGTCAATAATAATGACACGATCACAAATGGCTTCTACTTCCTGCATGATGTGTGTTGACAGAAAAACCGTTTTATCTTTCCCAACATTTTTAATCACATTTCGAATTTCCATTAACTGGTTCGGATCCAGACCTGTAGTTGGTTCATCCAAAATTAGAACATCAGGATTGTGCAATAAGGCGTTGGCAAGTCCCACACGCTGACGATATCCTTTAGACAATTGTCCTATTTTTTTATGACTTTCAGCTGACAGTCCTGTCAGTTGAATTACTTCTTCAATTCTTGACTTTGGCACTTTGTAAACATCGGCATTAAAAGCCAAATACTCACGAACATACAAGTCCAAATACAACGGATTATGCTCCGGCAGGTAACCTATAGACTGTTGTACTGCTTTTGCATTTGTCATGACATCGTGGCTATTTACAAGGGCTGAGCCGCTATCTGCCAATAAATAAGTAGTCAAAATTTTCATTAAAGTAGATTTTCCTGCTCCATTTGGACCAAGAAATCCAACGATTTCTCCCTTCTCAATTTTAAAGGAAATTTCGTTTAAAGCTTTTTGCTCTCCGTAACTTTTTGATATACTGTTTACTTCTATCGACATGACTTTTTATTTGCTACAAAAGTAAACAGAAATAGTCTCGATTGCTAAAATTTATCTTTTAAAGTAATGATAAAAAAAATTAAAGAGCCCGCTATTGACGGCATTGTTATTGTTAAAGGATTGCTAAATAAAATAAAACCCAAATTATGAAAAAAATTTTAGTGATGGCTGCATTGGCTATCTGCAGTTTTGCAAACGCTCAAAAAGGAACAATTTTAGTAGGTGGAAGTGTTGGTTATTCTTCAGAAACAAGAACTCTTGCTAATAACGAAGTAAAAGACAATGAATTTGACTTTTCTCCTAAAGTAGGTTACCAATTTCACGATAATTGGACAGTTGGAGGTGAAGCTTCTTTTGGTTCTTCTAAAACAAAACAAGGAGTAAACGAAGAGAAATTTAATACTACTAAATTAGGTGCATTTTTACGTTATACTATGCCATTGAATCCAACTTTCTCATTCTTTGCAGAATTAGGTTTAGGTTATCAAAGTGAAAAAGAAAAAATTTATGAAGGACCAATCACTTCAACTTATGAAGGTGACGGTATGTATGTTGGTGTAACACCTGCACTTTTCATTAATATGAAAAAAGGTTTTGGTTTAAACTTTAATATTGGAGGTTTAAGCTACGGTACAATAAACTACGAAAACAACGGTCCAGAATACAAAAACTTCGATTTTAATTTTGGTAGAACATTTAACATTGGAGTTTCTAAAAATTTCTAATCTTAGATTTTATATTCAATTTTTTAAAAGCATCTGCCGCGGCGGATGCTTTTTTGTTTTCTGGCTGAAATCTTATGAAAACTAAAAATTCTTATTTAGCTCCGATAGAAGCGATATCCTTTTTGTGTCCGCGACGGCGGACACAAAAAGATATAGCGGGATAGCGGGACTTGACGTGTTTTGAAAATGAAAATTTCTGCTTCTAAAAAAAATAATACCAACAGAAGTGAAATCGAAATTAAATCATAACTACAAGAATTTTCGATTCCACTTGTTGACACTAAAAAAACAAAAATATATTAGGATAAAATTAGGCAGTCACTCCGTTTTCAACAGCAGCTCGCATTTCCTGAGCGGCGGCAACCATTTCGATCAAAGCTTTTTTGGTTTCATCCCAGTGACGTGTTTTTAAACCACAATCTGGATTTACCCATAATTGATCAACCGGAATTACAGCTGAAGCTTTTTCTAATAAACGAACCATTTCAGCAGTTGAAGGTACACGTGGCGAATGAATATCATAAACTCCAGGTCCAATTTCGTTTGGATATTTAAAGTTGGCAAAAGCATCTAAAAGTTCCATTTGCGAACGGGAACATTCTATTGTGATAACATCAGCATCCATATCGGCAATATTCTGAATGATGTCGTTGAATTCACTGTAACACATATGGGTATGAATTTGCGTATCATCCTGAACGCCAGAAGCAGAAATTCGGAATGCTTTTACAGCCCAATCTAAATAATTTGCCCATTCTTCTTTTCTCAACGGTAAACCTTCACGAATAGCAGGTTCATCAATTTGAATAATTTTGATTCCGGCTTTTTCAAGATCTACGACTTCATCGCGAATCGCCAATGCAATTTGTGTACAAGTTTCAGAACGTGGCTGATCATTACGAACAAACGACCATTGTAAAATAGTTACCGGGCCAGTCAACATTCCTTTTACCCATTTTGGAGTTAAGGATTGTGCATATTTCGACCATTTTACCGTCATTGGATTTGGTCTTGAAACGTCGCCATAGATAACAGGAGGTTTCACGCAACGGCTTCCGTAACTTTGAACCCAGCCATTTTTGGTGAACGTAAATCCAGCCAATTGCTCGCCAAAATATTCCACCATATCATTACGCTCGAATTCTCCGTGAACCAAAACATCAATTCCGGTTTCTTCCTGAAAACGAATCGTAGCTTCGGTTTCTTTTTCGATTAAATCGTTGTATTGTTCTGTAGTTAATTCTCCTTTTTTGAATTTCGCTCTCCAGCTTCTCACTTCAGCTGTTTGAGGGAAAGAACCAATTGTGGTTGTTGGAAATAAAGGTAAATCTAAAGCGTCAATCTGGCTTTTTCTTCTTGTTGCAAAAGTGCTTTTACGTTTGTCATCAGAAGCTGTAATTCCGGCAACACGCGCTTTTACTTCATTATTATGAATTAATTTTGAAGTTTTACGATTGTCATTTGCGATTACGTTTCTTTCAAAATCAACAGAGTTTTTAACATCGATTTCACCGGAAGCTAATTGTTTTAATATGACAATTTCGTTGATTTTTTGTTTGGCAAAAGCCAGCCATTGTTTGATTTCCGGAGTTAAAGTTGCATCGTTAGTTTCTAAATCCAAGTCGCATGGACTATGAATTAAAGAACAAGATGGCGCTACCAGAATTCTATTTTCACCCAAAGCGTCAATTGCTTTTTGGATCAATTCTAATGATTTTTTGAAATCATTCTTCCAGATATTTCTTCCGTCAACAACTCCCAAAGACAGCTTTACATTTGAAGCCAATTGTCCCGATTCTAAAATGTCATCTAATTGAGAAGGACAACGCACTAAATCTAAATGGAAAGTATCAACTGGCAAAGCCAATGCGGTTGCTAAATTTTCTCCGAAGCAATCAAAATAATTGGCTAGAATGATTTTAATTTTTGGAAAACGAATGTTAATTTCATTGTATACTTCCGTGAAAGTATTATGCTCTTTACCAGTTAAATTCAAAGCTAAAAACGGCTCATCTAATTGGATATATTCTACATTTTCTGCTTGTAGCTTTTCGAAAATTTCGAAGTAAACCGGAAGTAATTTATCAATAAGATCAATTCGGTGAAAACCTTCTTCTTTTTCTTTTCCTAAAAGTAAATAGGAGATTGGTCCAATTAGAACAGGTTTTGTAGCAATTTTTAAAGCATTTGCCTCTTTGAATTCATTGATTATTTTTTCAGAAAACAATTCGAATTTTTGGTCCTTTGTGAATTCAGGAACAATGTAGTGATAGTTGGTGTCGAACCATTTTGTCATTTCCATTGCCACAACATCCTGTCCGTCTTTTTGCGCGCCTCTTGCCATTGCAAAATACAAATCGATAGCAGAATTTGTTTTGGCAAATTCCTGATAACGTTGTGGAATTGCTCCAACAGTCAAAGTCAAATCGAGAACCTGGTCGTAAAAAGAAAAATCATTAGACGGAATCAAA
This sequence comes from Flavobacterium sp. LAR06, assembly GCF_041946075.1. NCBI lineage: Bacteria > Pseudomonadati > Bacteroidota > Flavobacteriia > Flavobacteriales > Flavobacteriaceae > Flavobacterium > Flavobacterium sp. LAR06. Next base: position 41,094 of record NZ_JAUTYT010000013.1, read on the forward strand.
TCAACTCCTGCTTCTAATTGCAAATGCCAGTTTCTGCGACGAATGTCTTTTCCGGTTTCGATTAATTCTTCTACAGAAATTTTTCCTGCCCAATACAATTCTGAGGCTTTTTTTAGTTCTCTGTTGCTTCCAATTCTTGGGTAACCTAAATTATTTGTTTTCATTTTTGATTCAGTATTTTTTACTGAACAAATTTATTGTATTAGATTTTATAACTTATATTTGGTCATTATTTAAGTAAATAGTCTTTTAAAAGTGGATTTTTGAAGATTATAATACTGTGAAAATCTTTATAAAGAACCTTTAGCCGTAAAAATTACTATGGAAAACCTGGATAAAACCGACTTATTGATCCTGAAACACCTTCAGGAAAACTCAAATATCAACACAAAAGACCTGGCTAGTAAATTATTTCTTACTGTTACACCAGTTTATGAGCGTATAAAAAAATTAGAAAGAGATGGCTATATTACCAAATATGTGGCTTTGCTTGACAAGAATAAAATGAATCGCGGAATGACAGTTTTTTGTAATGTGCGATTAAAAGAGCATGCAAAAAACGTGGGAAGCAATTTTGTGAAAGATATTGTAGCGCTTCCTGAAATTATCGAGTGTTATAATATTGCAGGCGATTATGATTTTATGCTGAAGATTTTAGTTAAAGATATGGCTAGTTATCAGGATTTTGTAATGAATAAATTGTCAACGATTGAAAACATCGGAAATACGAATAGTATTTTTGTAATGGGAGAAATTAAGCATAGCACAGCATTGGAGTTTTAATGAATATTTTGTCACAGATTACAATGATTTTTATATGCTCATTGTTTAAATTTCCGCCACGAATTCACGAATTTTTATAAATCATTAGTATTTAAAATAATTCGTGAATTCGTGGCGAATAAAACTTAAATCAAATTAATCTGTGGCCTATTTTTATTCAGTATTATCATAAAATAAAATGTATTTTTGACGTTTAGATCCTAAATCTAAAATCACAAATCTAAAATAAGAAATGAACTGGGAACAACTTTTATCACTAAAACGCCAAGGCGACACTAGCAAAAGATTACGTGTAGAACAAGATGATACACGATTAGGTTTTGAGGTAGATTATGACCGAATTATATTTTCGGCTGCGTTTCGATCTTTGCAGGATAAAACCCAGGTTATTCCACTTTCTAAAACTGATTTCGTACACACGCGTTTAACGCACAGTTTGGAAGTTTCAGTTGTTGGACGTTCTTTAGGACGTTTGGTTGGAAAAAAAATTCTTGAAAAATATCCTTATTTAAAAGAAATTCATGGGTATCATATGAATGATTTTGGAGCCATTGTTGCTGCGGCTTCATTGGCACACGATATTGGGAATCCGCCTTTTGGACATTCTGGAGAAAAAGCAATTGGAGAGTATTTTTCAATAGGAAAAGGATTGAAATATAAAGATAAACTGACTGCAAAACAGTGGCAGGATTTAATAGATTTTGAAGGAAATGCGAATGGATTTTCTGTTCTTACAGCAAGTCGCCCGGGAATTGAAGGCGGACTAAGAATTTCATACGCCACTTTAGGGGCTTTTATGAAATATCCAAAAGAAAGCCTTCCTAAAAAACCAACAAACAATATTGCAGATAAAAAATATGGTTTCTTTCAGACTGATAAATCATTCTTTGAAGAGGTAGCTAATGATATGGGAATGATCGCCAATAAAGAAGATGGTGATATTGGTTTTGAAAGACATCCTTTAGCCTACTTGGTTGAAGCTGCAGACGACATATGTTACACTATTATCGATTTTGAAGACGGAATAAACTTAGGATTGGTTTCTGAAGATTATGCTCTGGAATATCTTATAAAATTGGTAAAAGATAATATTGGCGTTGCTAAATATAAGTTGTTAGAAACTAAAGAAGACCGAATTAGTTATTTGCGTGCTTTGGCAATTGGTGCATTAATTAATGATGCTGTTGATGTTTTTATTGAAAATGAAGAAGCAATTTTGCGTGGAGAATTTCCGTTTGCCTTAACCGATAAAAGTAAATACAAAGCCCAAATGAATGATATTATCAACTTAAGTGTTGAGAAAATCTATCAAAGCCGTGAAGTAATCGAGAAAGAAATTGTGGGTTATCAAATTATTCAGACTTTGCTGGATAAATTCATAACAGCGTTCAATAATAAATATGATGGAACTGCTTCAAACTATGATAAATTGATTTTGAAAATGCTGCCGGAAAAGCATCATTTAGACAAAGGAAATTTATACGAGCGTTTGCTTCATATCTGTCATTATGTTTCGCTTTTAACAGATGGAAATGCGTTAGAATTGTTTGAAACAATCAACGGAAGAAAGAATAATTAATTAGAACCTTTCAGAAGCTTAACTAATAAAAAATCACCCCATAAAATGATCATTTTATGGGGTGATTTTATTTTTTTAAAATTGATTTTTTACTATTGAAAAGCATATACAAGGCCAACACCTAAAACTTGTCTTAACTGCGCTCTTGGTCCGTCATTAACCTGAGATGTTGCTCCGGTAGTTGGATCAACAACATCCTTTTTAGTTTTGATATCGTCGTCATAAACTAAATGTATACCAATATTTGCTTTTACATAAGCATTTACAACAAGATCTAAACGGGTATCATAATCGACATCGACGTTTCCGAATTTGTTTAAATAATCCGTATAAAGGCTTAATCTGTTTTCGTAAAATATATTTTTAAAAACCTCACTTTTCATATAGGCAGTAAACAAAATACCAAATTCGGCTTTTACTTTTTGTCCTTCTTCAACTAATATCTGAGCGGTAGGATCGAGAGGATCTGGTGCGTAAACTGCTTTTCTAACACCAAAAGATCCCTGATTAGCTAAATAATCGTCTAGTACCAAAGTGGTCTTTAAAGTGATTGGTGAGAAATAAAACGTTCTGTTTTTTGCTTTATTTGAGTTTTCAGCTCCGGCTCCTAAAAAGATATAGGCTGGTGCAAAAGGTTTGGAAATCTCAATATCTTTATTTGGATAATTATAACCGTTTGAAAATTGCGTATTAAAATTGAATTTCGCTGAATAATACCAATTTGAGACGGTATCTTTTCTAAATCCGTAGGTCGAGTTTAACTGAAATGCATCGTCCGTTTTTCTTAATTCGGTACCATCCTGTTTATTTAAACCATATTTTACAATAAGTTCGTTCACCCATTTATGATTTCCTTTGGCATAAGTTCTTCCAAATTCACCCTTAAATAAACCTGAGATAGAACTTGTTCCCCCGGCACTCCAGTTAACAAAAGCAATTTCTGAAATGTCAAAACCTACTTGGTTTTTTTTAGTCCAGTTAGAGGGTAATTTTGGTAATTGATTTGGGTCTAAAGTCGTTTGGATAATTTGAGCGAAGTTATTTGAAGTACACAACAGCAACAGCAACAAAAGGGTAGAACGCAATAATTTCATTAGGTTGAATTTAATATTTCGGTTGTGCAAAATAATTATTTTGAATCGTTAGAAAAAAGATTTACCAAACTTTTAACGTCAATTTTACACAATTGTTGCAATTGATTTACAGTTCCATGCTCAATAAATACGTCCGGAATACCCAAAATTTGAATATCATTTTTGTAATTATTTGCAGCAGCAAATTCTAAAATAGCGCTTCCAAATCCTCCATTTATTGTTGCTTCTTCGATAGTGATTATACGATTGAAGCTAGAAAAAATAGAGTGTAATATATTGTTGTCTAGTGGTTTAATAAAAGGAAAGTCATAATGGACAATCTCGTCAGAATTTAAACATTCATCAAGTGCTTCAATAACATTATTACCTATGCTTCCAGTTGATAAAACCGCAATTTTTGTGCCGTTTTTTAGGCAGCTGGCTTCACCTATTTTAATTTTTTCATAATGTCCGAAATTTTCTACTTCCCAATTTGGTAAAACACCTCGCCCGCGTGGATATCGAATGGCGATTGGATGGTCAAGTCCTAATTGAGCAGTATATAAAATATTTTGAAGTGCAATTTCATTGATTGGCGCGTAGATAATCATGTTGGGAATTGCTCTTAAATACGCAATATCAAAAACGCCATGATGGGTAGCGCCGTCTTCGCCAACCAAACCCGCTCTGTCTAAGCAAAAAATAACAGGAAGATTTTGTAAAGCGACATCGTGGATAACCTGATCGTAGGCGCGCTGTAAAAATGTCGAATAAATATTGCAGTACACAATCATACCCTGAGTTGCCATTCCAGCTGCAAGAGTTACGGCATGTTGTTCTGCGATTCCAACATCAAAAGCACGTTCGGGAATTTCATCCATCATAAATTTTAAAGAACTTCCGGATGGCATTGCAGGTGTAATTCCGATGATTTTTTCGTTCTTTTTGGCTAAATCCAAAATCGTTAAGCCAAAAACATCCTGATATTTTGGAGCTAAATTTTCTTCTGATTTTAAAAGGAGCTCTCCCGTCGTGGCATCAAATTTGCCAGGTGCGTGATATTTGACCTGATTTTCTTCAGCCTGTTGTAAGCCTTTTCCTTTGGTAGTAACAATATGAAGAAATTTAGGGCCTTTTATATTTTTTAATCTGTTGAGTTCTTTTATTAAATTCGGAAGATCATGACCGTCAATTGGACCTGAATAATCAAAATTCAGAGACTTGATCATGTTATTTTTCTTCGGATTTTTCCCTTCTTTTACTGCAGTAAGATATTGTTTAAGCGCACCAACACTAGGGTCAATTCCGATAGCATTATCATTCAGAATGACCAGTAAGTTAGCATCCGTAACTCCCGCATGATTCAAACCTTCGAAAGCCATTCCGCTTGCAATTGAAGCATCACCGATAACTGCAATATGTTGTTTATTAATTTCGCCTTTTAATTGGGAAGCAATCGCCATTCCGAGAGCTGCAGAAATAGAAGTGGAGGAGTGCCCAACGCCAAAAGTATCATAAACGCTTTCGCTTCTTTTAGGGAAACCGGAAATACCTCCAATTTGTCTGTTAGTATGGAAATTTTCTCTTCTTTCGGTCAAAATTTTATGTCCATAAGCCTGATGGCCAACATCCCAAACCAGTAAATCTTCGGGTGTATTAAAAACATAATGTAAAGCAATAGTCAATTCTATAACACCTAAACTGGCGCCCAAATGACCTTCTTTCACAGAAACAATATCAATAATAAATTGACGTAATTCTTGTGCGACTTCTGGAAGCTGTTCTTCAGAAAGTAAGCGTAAATCGGCAGGATTGACTATGTTGGAGAGTAAATTGCTTTTCATTGTAAGGTAAAAAGCAAATTTACGGTTTTAAATTTAATTTTTTAAGTGAGATCTTATTCCAATACAATTGGTAAGGAATATTGCATTCTTATTTTTTTTCCATTAGATTCTCCCGGCTGCCATTTTGGGGATAAGCTTAAAACTCTAATAATTTCTTGCTCTATTGTTTTGTCAACTACCGGTACTGATTCAATATAGGACAAAGACCCGTTTTTTTCTACTGCAAAAGAGATTCGAATTTTGAGGTTTTTGGCATTTACATTTTCCGGTGTTTTAAATTCTTTTCCAAAAAAGGTATAGAATGGATCAATACCTCCTGGGAATTCTGCATTTGTCTGCATTACAGCACCCGTAACAAATTTGGAATCATCTTCTTTAACTTGATTTGAAGGATGTTTTTTATCTGTAATGTTTTTGCTGGAATTTACAGAAACTGGTTTTTTAAATTTAACCTGGTCTACTTTTGGAGGAGGTGGAGGGGGTGGTACAATAGTATCGTGTAAATTATTAATTTTTGGATCACCAACAGAAATATGATCTACTGGAACATCATCTTGAACAACTTCAACTTTATCAATTTTTTGCTTATTTCCGTTTTTATCCTGACAACTAAACAAAGTTGTTCCCATTGCTATAAACAATGCCAGTAAAAACATTTTGTGATAATACGTTTGATTATGCAAAATGCGACTTGGAATTTGAATGTTAATCGTATCCAATTGGGAATTTTTAAATCTTCCGCAGATCTTTTTATTTTGATTTTGGATGAAAAAATGCTGTACTTCATCAGGTAACATCGAAGTGAAGTCCATAACGGTTTTAGAACAGCTCATACAAAAACGACCATCTTCAGTTGGAGTCATTTTATCCCAGTTTTCATGGCATGGTTTAGGAATGGTTATTTTATGTTTCATTCTTTATTACTTAAATGGAATTGGCAAAGTGTAAGTGGAGCGAACAATTCTATTTTTTCGTTTACCCGGAATCCACTTTGGAGTTTTTTCTAAAATTCCGATGATATCTTTTTCACTTACTGAAGTTGTATTTTTAAGTATATTAAAATTGCTAAGACTTCCGTCGCCTTCAATTACAAATAAAAGGGATATTTCTCCTTGTTTTGCTGTGATAAGATTTTTTGAAAAATTGGAAGTGAATTTTTTTATTCCATTTTTAGGAACAGCAGCAACATCTAAATCATTTGAATTATAAATAATTCCGTAATGTCCAGATTGAGGTTCCTCTTGTCCAGATTGAGAGTGTTCTTCGGGATTAAGTTTGTCTATAGGCATCAAAATAATTCCAGTAGTAGCGCGTTGTTCTGGTTTGACATCTTCTACAATTTCAATTGTATCTATTTTTTTCTTATTTCCGTCTTTGTCTTGACAACTAAATAATGTAGTGCCCATAGTTGCAAAAAGTGCCAATAAAAACATTTTTCGATAATGGATTTGGCTGTGTAATATTTGAGATGGAATCTGAATATTTATTTCACTTAACTGTTCACTTTTAAGTCTTCCACAGACATTTTTATGTGAAATAAAATACTGCTGAATTTCCTCCGGAAGCATTGACGTAAAATCGACAACAGTTTTTGAACAGCTCATGCAATAACGGCCATTATCTTTTGGCGTCATTTCATTCCAGTTTTCGTGGCAAGGTTCTGGAATCGTTATTTTAAATTTTCTTTCCATATTTCAATATCAGAATTTAAATGTAATAAAAAATAAATACGAAAACAGTATTTTTGCAACTATGATAAATCCTTTCACCGACGAATATTTTATGAAAAAAGCTTTACAGGAAGCTGAAGTTGCCTTTGATAAAGGTGAAATTCCTGTTGGAGCTGTAATTGTAGTAGCCAATAAAGTAATTGCGAGCAGTCATAATTTAACCGAATTGTTGAACGATGTTACAGCTCATGCAGAAATGCAATCCATTACAGCTGCAGCCAATTTTCTTGGTGGAAAATATCTAAAGGATTGTACCTTATATGTAACCCTCGAACCTTGCCAAATGTGTGCAGGTGCTTTGTACTGGAGTCAAATTTCGAAAATTGTTTTTGGTGCGAGAGATGAGCAACGTGGTTTTATGGTTATGGGAACAAAACTGCATCCCAAAACGACTGTAGTTTCTGGAATTATGGCTAATGAAGCTGCTGATTTAATGAAACGATTCTTCATTGAAAGACGAAAATAATTTTTAAAAACTTCAACAAAAGTTAAATAGTTAGAGTAGCGAATTTTCCTCTTAAAATATTTCAGAAAATACTTTACATTTACTACAATATAATTGGCATTTGGCTAGTTATGGTTTTAATAGTAAAATGTTAAAACGTTCTGTCATTTCTTTAAAATTCGTAACCCATTAACTCTAAATAAAAGTGAAAGCAAAAGGATTAGTTCTCGTGTTTTGTGTGTTTTTTATTTTTCAATCTTGCGGCAGAAAATCAGCAGCCGATTTTAATTCCGATTTTTCATTATTTAAAGAGTATATAGTCAGTTTCACGGGAGGAATAGTCTCGTCGGAATCTGATATTCGGGTGGTTTTGGCTTTCGATAAAAAAGACTGGAAAGCCAATCAGGTTTTAGACAGCGATTTGTTTGATATTTCGCCAAGTGTTGATGGAAAAGTCGTGGCACTTTCTCCTAATACAATTGCGTTTATTCCGGAAAAAAAATTAAAACCGGGAACAGAATATCAGGTTACTTTAAACTTAGATAAACTGATCACATTTCCAAAAGAGAAAGAAAAGGAACTTTCTGATTTCAATTTTACGGTTAAAACCATCAAGCAGGATTTTACCATAAATACGGCTGATATTCAATCGTACAGCAAAGAATACCAATACCTAAACTGCGTTCTTAAAACAGCAGACAATATTGATATTGAAACCGCTAAACAGCTGGTTGAAGCCAAGCAAAAAGGGAATAATCTTAAAATTAAATTTGAGAAAAACTCAGGTTCCGGAAAAGAATTCCATTTTATGATTGATAGTATTCAGCGTTATTCTGAAGCAACAAATCTGGAAATTATTTACGACGGAAGTGATTTTGATATTGATCAGAAAGGACAAATCGATGTTCCGATTACGAATATAAACGAATTTAAAATCGTCAAAGTTGAAGTTCCGGATGGAAGCAATCAATCCGTTTTGATTAACTTTTCTGAACCTTTGGAAAAAGGACAGAATTTTGCAGGTTTGGTTTCGATTCAGAATACCAATAATCTTAAATTTTCAACTCAGGGGAATTTGCTAAAAGTGTATTTCAATAATGAAAAAGCACCTGTTCAAAAGGAAGTTACTGTTTCTGTTCCGGTAGAAGAAACGGCGGTTTCTTTAGTAGATTCGGCTGCCGTTGTGGTTGATAGTGCTGCGGCGGTTGTAGACGATGCCGTAGAAGTAGTTCAGGAAGAAGAAACCGCAGCCGAACCGGAACAAATTTTGGCAGGAGATTTATTGATTGAAGTTTTTCAGGGAATTGAAAGTCAGTACGGCAAAAAAATGGACTCGAATTACACTGAGAAAATCTCTTTTGACCAAATCAAACCAAGTATTAAATTCATTAAAAACGGAACTATTTTACCAAGTTCTAATAATTTAAAACTGAATTTCGAAGCCGTAAACTTAAGTGCGGTTGATGTAAAAGTCTATAAAATTTACAAGAATAATATACTGCAATTTCTTCAATACAATGAATTAAACGGAGCTCAAAATCTCAAGAAAGTGGCTCAGCCCATCGCCAAAACAACGCTGAATTTAATTGAAAGCAAATTGATAAACCCAGCTAAGTGGAACACTTTTGCTTTGGATTTATCTAAAATTATTACACCGGAACCCGGAGCCATTTATAGAGTCGAATTTGTATACAAAAAGAAATATTCTTTATACAAATGCGAAACTTCAGAAGAAGGTTCAAATGAGGAAGAAGAGGAAGAAGTTGATGAAAATGATGTGAATTATAGTGAAAACTCGTATGACGATTATTACTATGACGATTACGAATGGAGAGAAAGTCAGGATCCTTGTACAAGTTCCTATTATTATAATGCTAAAATCGCAACTAATATTCTGGCAACAGATTTAGGTGTAATTGCAAAAAGAGGCGAAAATAAATCGTATGTATTCGCTGTAAACAATATTGTAACAACAGAGCCAGTTTCAAATGCAAGAGTAGATTTGTATACCTATCAGCAGCAAAAAATCGCTACTTCAGCTACAAGCAGCGAAGGAATTGCTTCTTTTCAGTTGAATAAGTTTGCCTATTTTGCTATTGTTTCTTTAGGAAATCAGTCCACGTACGTGAAGCTGGATGACGGACTTTCACTGTCTGTCAGTAATTTTGATGTTGCGGGCGAAACTTTGCAAAAAGGTTTAAAAGGTTTTATTTATGGAGAACGTGGCGTTTGGCGTCCGGGCGATAATTTGTATTTGTCTTTCATTTTGAATGATGCTTCAAACAAACTTCCCAAATCACATCCCATCAAATTTAGATTGAATGATCCGAATGGAAAAACGGTTTACCAGACGGTTCAAAAGACAAATGAACTGAATCATTATGCTTTTACAGTTCCAACAAGTCAGGATGCGCCAACAGGAAATTGGGAAGCAATGGTAAGCGTTGGTGGTGCTAAATTTTACAAAAGCATCAAAATTGAAACGATTAAACCGAACCGTTTAAAAATCAAAAATACATTTACAAGAAAAACACTTTCATCATCTTATCCAAATACTGATAATCTAGAAGTAACATGGCTTCACGGTGCAATTGCTAAAAATCTGAATGTAGAAATGCAGGCAAAATTTTCTCAGCAAATTACCACTTTTAAAGGGTACGAGAAATTCAGTTTTGATGATTTAGTGCGTCAATTCAGCACAGAAGAAATTAATGTTTTCTCTGGAAAATTAAACGAAAACGGAAAAGCAGCTGTAAATATTCAGCCAAAATTACAAGGTCAGGCTCCGGGAATGCTTCGTGCATCGTTTATTACAAAAGTGTATGAAGAAGGAGGAGATTTTAGTACCGATGTCATTTCGACTACTTATTCTCCATATAAAACCTATGTCGGAATTAAATCGCCGGAACCTAACAAATACGGAATGTTGGAGACCAGAACTAACAATCGTTTTGATATTGTGACGGTGGATGAGAATGGAAGACCGAAATCGGTAAGAAACCTTGAAGTGAAAGTATATAAAGTCGACTGGCGCTGGTGGTGGGATGCTTCTAGTGATAACTTATCGAATTATAATTCTTCGAATGCGACTACTTCATACAAAACATTTGTAATCAATACCGATTCAAGCGGAAAAGGAAGTGTTCAGTTTTCGTTAACCGATGAAGAATGGGGACGTTACTTGATTCGTGTTTCAGATAATGCAGACGGTCATGCAACAGCTTTAACGGTAAATATTGACTGGCCAATTTGGTCTGGAAAAACACGTAACAGAGATGCTTCAACGGCCAATATGTTGGTTTTTTCTACAGATAAGAAAAACTATGCTGTAGGCGAAAAAGCGCAGATTTCTTTCCCTTCAAGTGAAGGTGGAAGAGCTTTGGTTTCTATAGAAAACGGATCAAAAGTAGTGCAGACCATTTGGGCGAAAACACAAAAAGGAGAAACAAAAGTTGAGGTTCCAATAACTTCGGCAATGGCTCCAAATGTGTATTTTAATATCACCTTATTACAGCCTCACGCTTCAACGAAAAATGATTCGCCAATTCGTATGTATGGAATTGTTCCTATTGAAGTAGTGGATAAAAATACGATTTTGGCACCAACACTTTCAATGCCGGATGTGTTAAAACCAGAGCAGGCTTTTACGGTAAAAGTGGGAGAGAAAACAGGGAAAGGAATGACCTATACTATTGCGGTTGTTGATGAAGGTTTACTGGATTTAACCCGTTTTAAAACACCAAATGCCTGGGATAGTTTTTATGTTCGTGAAGCTTTGGGTGTTAAAACCTGGGATATTTATGATGATGTAATAGGAGCGTATGGCGGAAAAATAAATCAGATTTTCAGCATTGGTGGAGATCAGGATTTAGGCGGTGGAAAAGCTAAAAAAGCCAATCGTTTTAAACCTGTGGTGCTGTATTATGGCCCGTTTAAATTGGAAAAAGGGCAAACGAAATCACATCAATTAAAATTACCAAAATATATTGGTTCTGTTCGAACTATGGTGGTTGCGGGAGATGCCAATACAAGCGCTTACGGAAGTGTTGAAAAAGCAACTCCGGTAAAAAGTCCGTTGATGGTTTTGGCTTCGCTACCAAGAAAAATTTCGCCTTCAGAAAAAGTAACAATTCCGGTTACAGTTTTTGCAACGGAGAATAATATCAAAAATGTTTCGATTCAGATTAAAACGAGCAATGGCTTAAAAGTTATGGGAAGCGCAACGCAATCCTTGACTTTTGCTTCGCCTGATGAAAAAATGGCCTATTTCAATTTGGTTGTAGGTTCTGCTACCGGAATTGCGAAAGTTCAGGTTATTGCTACTTCTGGAAAAGAGAAATCGGTTTATGATGTTGAAATCGATATGACGAATCCAAATCCGGTTACGAATACTTTTACCGATGTGATTCTGACACCAAACAGCACCAAAACGATTTCATGGAAAACATTTGGTGTTGCTGGAAGCAATAAAGCAAGATTGGAAGTTTCATCAATGCCAACGATGAATTTGAATGGAAGATTGCAATATCTTATTCAATATCCGCATGGATGTGTGGAACAAACAACTTCTTCTGTCTTTCCACAATTGTATTTAAATGATGTTGTCGATTTAGATGCAACACGCAAAGGAATTATTCAAAAGAATATTACTGCTGGAATTACAAGATTAGGAAGTTTTCAATTATCAAATGGAGGAGTGGCTTACTGGCAAGGCAATACAATTGCAGATGATTGGGGAACTTCATATGCCGGACATTTCTTAATTGAAGCAGAGAAAAAAGGCTATGTGTTGCCAATTAATTTCAAATCAAAATGGATTTCGTATCAACAACGCGAAGCAAAACAATGGCGTTTTGAAGCGAAATACGGAAATGATTTAGCTCAGGCTTACAGATTATATACGTTGGCTTTATCCGGAAATGCCGATTTATCTTCAATGAACAGATTAAGAGAAACCAAAGGAATTTCAAACGAAAGTAAACTGCGTTTGGCTGCGGCATATGTTTTGGCGGGTCAAAAATCGGCTGGATTGAACTTGTTTTTACATAGCAAAATTGAAGACGAATCTAGTAGCTACAATTATTACTATTACGGTTCAAGCGAAAGAAACAGAGCAATGGCTTTGGAAACAATGTTACTGTTAGGACAAAAACAAAAAGCATTTGATATGGCTTCAAAATTAGCTAAACAAATGTCAAATAATCAATGGATGAGTACGCAGACAACGGCTTATTGTTTGTATGCTATGTCGAAATTTGCTGTAAGTAACGGTCCAAAAGGAATCAATATTCAGTTTAGCAAAAATGGAAAAGGCGAGACGATAAATACTCAAAAAACAATCGCAGACAGAAGTTTGGTTGCTCAAACGGGTTCTAATAGCATAACACTGAAAAACATTAAAAATAATACGGTTTACGTTCGTGTTTTGAATACTGGAGTATTGCCAATCGGGCAAGAGAAAGCAGTACAGAGTGATGTTTCGGCTTCTATTGTTTTCAAAAACAGAAAAGGAAGTGTTATTAATGTTTCTAAAATTAGTCAGGGAACTGAATTTATTGCCGAAGTTACTATTAGAAATCAAAGAAATGAACACGTTGAAAATGTAGCATTGTCGCAAATTCTGCCTTCAGGATTCGAAATCGTAAATACCCGTTTTACGGATTACGGCGATGCAACAAACAACATTGCAGATTACATTGATATTCGCGACGACAGAACTAATTTCTATTTTGGAATGAAAGCCGGAGAAACAAAAGTCTTCCGAATTTTGTTGAACGCTTCTTATCTTGGGAATTATTACTTGCCAGGTTTACAATGTGAGGCGATGTATGATAATACATTTTTAGCCAGAACAAAAGGATTTTGGGTTGAAGTGGTAAAATAAAATAATTAGTCACAGATTACACGGATTAAAAAGATTTTTAAATCTGTGTTAATTTGTGTAATCTGTGGCAAAAAGAATCTTTGCGCTCTTTGCGGTTAAATAACTACTAAGTTGAAAAATAAATTAATAGCGTTCTTACAACGCATTATAAATTGGATAAAAAAAAATAAAATAAAATCAGCAATTGTATTTATACTCTTGCTGATTTATTATTTTTCTATACCACGAACATTATTTCAGGAACCCTATTCGACGGTAATTGAAAGTAAAGAAGGAGAATTGCTAGGCGCAAAAATTGCTGATGATGGACAATGGCGTTTTCCTGCACAAGACAGCGTGCCTGATAAATTCAAGAAATGTATTGTCTATTTTGAAGACGAATACTTCTACAAACATCCCGGATTTAACCCCGTTGCGATGGTAAATGCCATTAAGCAGAATAAAAAGGCAGGAAAAATTGTCCGCGGCGGAAGTACCTTGACACAACAAGTTATTCGTTTATCCCGAAAAGGAAAAGGAAGAACTTATTTTGAGAAATTAATCGAAATTATTCTTGCCACCCGATTAGAATTGGGATATTCTAAAAATGAAATTTTAGAAATGTATTCAGCTCATGCACCTTTCGGTGGAAATGTTGTTGGTTTGGAAATGGCTTCGTGGCGTTATTTTGGAGTCCAATCCAATCAACTATCCTGGGCTGAGAATGCAACTTTAGCCGTTTTACCAAATGCACCAAGTTTGATTTATCCGGGAAAGAATCAAGTAAAGTTATTAAATAAACGCAATAGATTATTGCTGAAATTGCATCAGGAAGGGATTATTGATAAACAGACATACGAATTGTCAATCGATGAACCTTTACCACAAAAACCTTATGATTTGCCTCAAATTGCGCCTCATTTATTGCAGCGCGTGGCAAAAAATGAAGAAGGAACCCGTGTAAAAACGACAATTGATTATGCTTTGCAAAATAGAGTCAATCAGATAGCGAAATATTATTACAATCAATACAAACAAAACGAAGTAAATAATTTAGCGATTTTGGTTATTGATGTTTCGAATCGAAATGTAATGAGCTATGTTGGAAATGCTCCGACAGATAAAGATCATCAAAAAGATGTTGATATTATTGACGCTCCAAGAAGTACAGGAAGTATTTTGAAACCGCTTTTATATGCAGGAATGTTAGACGACGGCGAATTATTGCCGAACACTTTAGTGGCTGATGTACCAACTCAAATTGCGGGTTATACACCTGAAAATTTTAATCTCACATTTGATGGAGCTGTTCCGGCGCATCGTGCATTGTCCCGATCATTGAATATTCCGGCAGTTTTGATGCTTCAGGATTTTGGTGTAAATAAGTTTTATGAAGAATTGCAAAAATTCAAATTGAGAGACATTAATAAAACGCCAGATCATTACGGATTGTCGCTTATTTTGGGTGGTGCCGAAAGTAATTTATGGGATTTATGCCGAACATATGCAGGATTATCGTCCACAGTTAATTATTATACTAAAAACCAAGCAAAATATAGAACGAAGGAATTTGTAGAGCTGAATTATAAAAATGATTTTGAACCCGATTTTGGTTCAGACACAGACCAGAAGAATATAATAGGAGCGGGAGCAATTTGGCTGACTTATAATGCAATGGAAGAAGTAAATCGTCCAGAAGGAGATGAAGCCTGGAAATTTTATGACAGTTCCTTGAAAATTGCCTGGAAAACCGGAACCAGTTTTGGAAATAGAGATGCATGGGCCATTGGTACCAATTCAAAATATGTAGTAGGGATTTGGGTTGGAAACGCGACAGGCGAGGGAAGACCAACTTTAACCGGAGTTACAAGTGCGGCACCTATTTTGTTTGATGTTTTTAATTTATTGCCTAGACAAAAGTGGTTTGAAACACCTTATAAAGATTTAGAAGAAGTTGAGGTTTGTCGTTTGAGCGGTTATTTGGCAAAAGAAGATTGCCCGAAAATCAAGCAATGGGTTTCTAAAAAGGGAAAATCTACGATAGTTTGTCCGTATCATAAAAAGGTTCATTTAGATAAATCGGAGCGATTCCAGGTCAATAGCAGTTGCGAAAGTGTTGATAATATTATCACTAAAAGCTGGTTTGTTTTGCCTCCGGTTATGGCGTGGTATTACAAAAGCCAGCATATTGAATATTTGCCTTTGCCTCCGTTTAAAGAAGATTGTCAAGGAACACAAACCACAACAATGGATTTTATTTATCCGAAAACGAATAGCAAAATTTATTTGACGAAGAATTTTAATAGTGAGGTACAGCCCGTAATTCTGAAAGTCGCTTATTCTGAAAGGGACAAAGAGCTTTTTTGGTATGTTGATGATGTTTATAAAGCAACAACCAAAACATTTCATGAATTGCCAATTACGCCAACTTCGGGAACACATTATATCACGGTTGTGGATGCTTTTGGAAATGAGATTAGGAGGAAAATTGAAATTGTGAGGGAATAAGTGAAAATAAATTCCAATTTAAAAATTGCTTCACCAGTTCGCTATCGCTCGGGTCCAAATTCCAAAACCAATCGCGTATAAAAAATTTCCGCCACGAATTCACGAATTATTATAAGCTTAAATTCGTGAATTCGTGGCGAAAAAAAAACGCAAAAAAAAGACATAAAAAAACCGCCAATCTTTCGAGAGGCGGTTTTTATTTTATTCTGAAATAGCATTTCCTTTTTTATCATAGAAATGGTATTCTAAGTACGTGTAAGCGTCACGAGGTATGATTTTCACCCATTTCTTATGTTCAAAAAACCATTTTGAACGTAAGGATGGAAAACCTTTACTGAGGTAAGCAGCCACAAACGGATGTACATTAAGTACAACATTTTTGTGGGTTTTTAAAAGTCTGTCTAAATCCAGTGCGATTTTATCAATGATTAAAATTGGCGCTTCAATTTCGCCATGTTCATTGTTTGGATCTTCTTCTCTGGTCTTAATATTAACTTCTGGTCTTACGCGTTGTCTGGTAATTTGAACTAAACCAAATTTACTAGGCGGTAAGATTTTATGTTTTGCTTTATCGTCGCTCATTTCTTCTCGCAAGAAGTCGAACAAGACTTTCCTGTTTTCAGGATTAGACATATCGATAAAATCAACTACGATTATTCCGCCCATATCACGCAAACGAAGTTGTCTGGCAATTTCAGCGGCAGCAATCATATTCACTTCCATGGCAGTATCTTCCTGGTTAGTCGCCTTATTAGAACGGTTTCCGCTGTTTACGTCTATAACGTGAAGAGCTTCAGTATGTTCGATAATAAGATAGGCGCCTTTACTCATGGAAACGGTACGTCCAAATGAAGTTTTGATTTGTCTCTCTATATTGTATTTCTCGAAAATTGGAGTGTCATTTGATTGATAAAACTTTACAATCGATTGTTTTGAAGGTGCAATTTCTTGCAGATATTCCTTCGTTTGATGGTACAACTCTTCGTCATCTATCTGAATACCGCTGAAGGTATCATTAAATACATCTCTTAATATTGAAGAAGCTCTGTTAAGCTCTCCTAATACTTTTGATGGATGATGAGCAGTTGGTAATTTTTTACACATTGCAGTCCATCTGCCAAGCAGGTTCTGCAAATCTTTTTCTAATTCGGCTACGTTTTTGCCTTCGGCTACTGTGCGAACAATAACACCAAATCCTTTAGGTTTGATCGATAGAACAAGTTTTTTTAGACGATCCTTTTCTTTTTTGTCTTCTATTTTTTGAGAAATAGAAACACGGTCAGAAAATGGAACGAGAACAATAAATCTTCCTGCCAATGAAAGCTCAGCGCTTATCCTTGGACCTTTGGTCGATATAGGTTCTTTAACAACTTGAACTAAAACAGATTGATTGGCACTTAAAATATCAGTAATGATGCCATCTTTGTCAATCTCTTTTTCAAACTGAAAGGTTTTTAGGGAGAAATCTTTTATTTTACCTGCGCTTACAAGTTTTATGAATTTCAGTTGGGAAGCTAAGTTAGGTCCTAAATCGTGATAATGTAAAAAGGCATCTTTTTCGAAGCCCACATTTACAAAAGCAGCATTAAGTCCAGCGACTGGTTTTCGTATTTTGGCAATAAAAATATCGCCAACCTGAAAGTTGCTTTTCTCTTCTTCCTTGTGTAATTCAATTAGTTTTCCATCTTTTAATAAGGCAAAATCTACGGCTTCAGAACTAGATCTAATGATTAATTCTTTATTCACACTGTAAATTTTTATCTGTTTTTTCAGAAAATAGAAAAAAGAGAGAAGAGTATAGATTCAAAAAAATCTAAAATCTTAAGTCTAAAGTCTAAAATCTTATCTACAGATGGATTAAACAATATTTTTAACAGGTATTGAACCCGGGGAAAATCAGCTGGCAGTTTGCAGTTGTAAGTAATCAGGGAACTGAATACTAAAATCTGATGACTGAACACTAATTTTCAATTTCAATGAACGTTTAAAAAGAAAAAAGTAGTTTAAAACTACTTTTTCTTTTTGTGACGGTTAGCTCTCGCTCTTTTTTTACGTTTGTGAGTAGCTACCTTATGTCTCTTTCTTTTTTTACCACTTGGCATATCGTGTCGATTTTATGATTAATTAATAGTATTATTTTGCTTCGTTGTTTGTTTTAACTCCTTCTACAAATACTTTTGCAGGTTTAAACGCAGGAATGTTGTGTGCAGGAATTTTAATAGTTGTGTTTTTTGAAATGTTTCTTCCTGTCTTTTCAGCTCTAGTTTTTACGATAAAACTTCCAAAACCTCTTAGGTAAACATTGTCTCCAGTTTCTAGTGAAGTTTTAACTTCTTCCATAAAAGTTTCTACTGTTGCTTGAACATCTCCTTTTTCAAGACCTAGTTTCTCTGAAATTTTCGCTACGATATCTGCTTTCGTCATTTTCTTTCCTATTTTATTTTATAAATGATGTACTATTTTTTTGAGTTTGCAAATATAGGAATTAAAAAAATAATTAATCAAGCTAATTCGTTAAATTTTAATTACATAAACATTTACTTTTGTTTTCTAAGTATTTTACAATGGATTTTCATAACATATTGATAAGTTGGTATTTACAGAACAAGCGTGATTTGCCGTGGCGAAATACGACCGATCCTTACCTAATTTGGCTCTCAGAAATTATGCTTCAGCAAACGCGAGTTGCTCAGGGAATGCCTTATTTTTTCAATTTTACGCAAGAATTTCCTACAGTGTTTGATTTGGCAAATGCCTCAGAAGAACAGGTTTTGAAACTTTGGCAGGGATTAGGATACTATTCTCGTGCCCGAAATCTTCATAAAACGGCTCAATATGTGGCAAATGAGTTAAATGGTGTTTTTCCGGAAAATTATGCAGGGTTACTAAAATTAAAAGGTGTTGGTGAATATACTGCTGCCGCAATTGCTTCTTTTTCTTATAATGAAGCTGTTCCTGTCGTTGACGGAAATGTTTTTAGAGTGCTTTCGAGATATTTTGATATTGAATTGGATATTGGTCTGCTGGCAACAAAAAAGGAATTTACGGAACTGGCTTATGAATTAATGCCAAAAGATAACCCGGCAATCTTTAATCAGGCAATAATGGAATTTGGAGCTCTGCAATGCGCGCCTAAAAGCCCAAATTGCATGATTTGTGTTTTTAACGAAAGTTGTGCTGCTTTGCAAAAAAAGAAAGTAGATGCTTTGCCAGTGAAATCAAAAAAGATAAAAGTCACGAATCGTTTCTTTAATTATTTGGTTTTAGAAGATGCTTTGGGGAATACCTTAATACAGAAAAGAACAGCAAAAGGAATTTGGCACAACCTATATGAATTTCCTCTTTTTGAAACAGACGAAATTGTTGGTTTTGATGTTGTCTCAAAAGCGGTTCAGTTTGATGTTTTTTCTTCCTATACTATTATAGGTATAGAGGAATGTGCGGAAACAACTGTTATTCATAAACTTTCGCATCAACATCTTCATATTCAGTTCTGGAAAGTTAAAATTAAAGAAAAAATAGTGAATGGCGTGAATACCAGTGTTTTAAAGACTTTTCCTTTTCCAATTGTCATTTATAATTTTATAGAAAAGCAGGAAATAATTTGCTAAAAAAATGTATCTTTGGGATAAATACCACTAAAACTATGAACGGAACTTTAAATAAGGTGATGCTGATTGGCCATTTGGGCGATGATGTGAAAATGCATTATTTTGATGGAGGAAACTGCATCGGTCGTTTTCAGTTGGCTACAAATGAAGTATATATCAATAAAACAACCAACGAAAAAATAACTTCAACAGAATGGCATAATTTAGTTGTGCGCAATAAAGCTGCTGAAATCTGTGAGAAATATTTATCTAAAGGTGATAAAATATATGTTGAAGGACGTATAAAATCCCGTCAATGGCAAGCCGAAGATGGGACCACGAAATATACAACCGAAATTCAGGTAACT
This sequence comes from Flavobacterium sp. LAR06, assembly GCF_041946075.1. NCBI lineage: Bacteria > Pseudomonadati > Bacteroidota > Flavobacteriia > Flavobacteriales > Flavobacteriaceae > Flavobacterium > Flavobacterium sp. LAR06. The sequence goes on from NZ_JAUTYT010000013.1 coordinate 60,877, forward strand.
GAGTTTACTTTCTTGACTACCAAAAAAGAAACAGGAAATCATAAGCCACATCAGGATCAGGAATCCGCAAAAAATACTAACTTTGATGCGTCGAACGAAAGCTTGCCTATAAACGACTTGCCTTTCTGATTGTTTAACTAATCTTTTTTAATTTGGACCCAGAGCCCAGTTTATTTTTTACTACAACTTTAGACATCAATTTAATTATTGGTTTTGTCGGAATATTTATTTTGCTGTTTTTATCGGCAATTGTTTCAGGTGCCGAGGTAGCACTTTTTTCTTTATCTCAAAAAGATATTGATGAAACCTTACAGGACAATCTTCCAAAAGGAAAAATCATTTCTAATCTTTTAGATAAACCCAAAAAACTTTTAGCGACCTTATTGGTAGCCAATAACTTTTTAAACATTGGCGTTGTAATCTTGTTCTCTTTTATAGGGCAAAATATTTTTGATGATATTAGTTCGCCAGTTTTAAAGTTTATTTTAGAAGTAATTCTCGTTACGTTTTTGATTTTATTCTTTGCAGAAGTTTTGCCTAAAGTTTATGCGAGCCGAAACAATATAAAATTTGCAAAATGGGTGGCTTATCCAATTTCCTTTTTAGATAAATTACTATCTCCAATTAGCTTGCCGATGCGCAGTGTTACGTTATATTTGCAGCATAAATTGGGGAAACAGAAAAACAGTTTTTCAATAAATCAGCTTTCTCAGGCGCTTGAGCTTACAGATTCTGAAGGGACATCAAAAGATGAACAAAAAATATTAGAAGGAATTGTTTCCTTTGGAAATACGGATACAAAACAAGTTATGAGTCCGAGGATTGATGTTTTTGGTTTGGAAATATCAGAATCATTTGAAACAATTTATCCCAAGATAATCGAAAAAGGATTTTCAAGAATTCCCGTTTATCGTGACAATATTGATCAGATTGAAGGCGTTTTATTCGTTAAAGATTTATTGCCGCATATTGATAAGAAAGAATTTGACTGGACAACTTTAATGAGAGAAGCTTTTTTTGTTCCTGAGAATAAAAAACTGGATAATTTATTGAAGGATTTTCAGAGTCTTAAAAGTCATTTGGCGATTGTAGTTGATGAATACGGCGGAACATCAGGATTAGTTTCATTGGAAGATGTTATTGAAGAAATAGTAGGGGATATTAGTGATGAGTTTGATGATGAGAATTTGAACTTCTCACAAATTGATGAAAAGAATTTCCTTTTTGAAGGAAAAATTAACATGAAAGATTTTTACAGAATTGTTGATGTTAATGAAGATGTTTTTGAATCACATAAAGGAGAAGCTGAAACATTAGCTGGTTTTATATTAGAAATTCTAGGTAATTTTCCTAAAAAAGATCAAAAAATTGCTTTTGAAAGCTGCGTTTTTACGATAGAAACAGTTGACAAAAAGCGAGTAAAACAAATAAAAGTAACAATAGAATAAAATGTTTAAAAGAATAATTTCAATAACAACCATTTTGCTGACATTAACAGTTGTAAGTTGTAAAGATGATGTCCTGCCTAAGCCATCGAGTTATTTGCGTTTAGATTATCCAGAAGCAAATTATGTTAATTTTGAAAATAATTGCCCATTTTCTTTTGAAATGAATGAGGATGCTATTATTAAAGGAGAGAAGAATTGCGGCTTCGCAATTACGTATCCAAAAATGAAAGCTACAATTTACCTGACTTATAAACCGGTAAATGGTGATATCGAAAAATTACTGAAAGATGCTCAAAAACTAACTTATGAGCACGTCATTAAAGCAGATGATATTTTAGAACAGCCGTATTTAAATCCGGACAAAAAGGTTTACGGGATGTTTTATCAGGTGGATGGAAACGCTGCAACAAACTCACAATTTTATGTGACTGACAGTACAAAGCATTTTATAACAGGCTCGGTTTATTTTTATGCTAAACCTAATTTTGATTCGGTTATGCCGGCAGCGAGTTATATCAAAAATGATATGCAGCGATTGATGGAAACATTGAAATGGAAATAAAAAAAAATCTAATTTGGGTTCTTTTTTTATGATGTAATTTTTTTGAGTACTTAAACGAGATTCTCGAGCAAGCGAAAGTCTTTCGATATTTCTAAACTCTATTTATATTAAAGCCAAACACCCGCTGTGCTTCTTTTTAGAGTAGTTTTATTTTTCTTTGTGAATCACTGAAGTATGTACGAAGTCATCAAAAGTATTTCGGATCTGTCATCCAGGTTATTTCATCATCTTCATGAAATATTAGACAAAGAATTATCTTTTTTTCACCCTTCTCATTAACAATGAACCAATCTGTGGTATCAATTGTTAAATCAAGAAATGTTGTTTCTTCTTCTTGTTCAGCTAAATACATATCATCCTCTTCAACTCCTTCGCCTAATAAAATGCTATATTTTATAGAGAATTTTATATAGTCTGCCAAATGTTTATTTTCAGATGGCTCAGCCAAATAATCAAACTTAAACGAAATATCGCCAGAGCTTCTCATATCCCAGTTGGTTTCAACAATCGATCCGATATGGAGTTCTTTCCAATACAATTCGGATTTCTTCATTTCTTTTGTTTTCTAACAAATATAAATAAAAAGGCGCCTATATTGAGCGCCTTTTGTAATTCTTGAATTTAGAAGTTACGATTTAATATTCGAAACTTTATACGTTTTTCCATCTCCGGTTGCCTGAACAACTTTTGTTAAGTTTTCCTGGTTTTGAACCGTTTTGTCAAATACAACAGTAGCTGTTTTTTTGTCAAAATCAACTGTTGCTTTTTCTACTCCATCAAGATTAGTTAGTTCTTTTTCGATTGTTTTTGCACATCCCATTGCGCAAGTCATTCCTTCGATTTCGAAACTGGCAGTTTGTACATTTTCAGCAGCAATTGCTTTGTGTTCTTTTGGAGCTGTTTCTATAGCTTTGATATTCGCTAAATTTTTATCTTCTTCTTTTTTACAGCTTACCAATACTAAACCAGCGATTGCTAATGTTGCTATTATTTTTGTGAATTTCATTCTATATAGATTTTAAATTTGTCAATAAGTTCGTTGCAAAATTAATAAAATTCGAGAGGCTGGTTCGTAAAATTATTACAAATTTGCAGTAAAATACATTTTATGGATGCAAAACAATTAAAGTGGGCTTATTTATTGGTTCTTTCGCTAATTTGGGGAAGCTCTTTTATTTTAATTAAAAGAGGATTAGTTGGATTAACGGCGGTTCAGGTTGGTTCATTCCGAATTATTTTTGCAGCCTTATTTCTATTGATTATCGGCTTTAAAAGCTTGAAGAAAATTTCCCGCCGTCAATGGAAACTTGTTGCTATAACATCGCTTTTCGGAACTTTTACACCAGCATACCTTTTTGCTATTGCAGAGACTGAGGTTGATAGTTCAATTGTGGCTATTTTAAATTCGCTTACACCTTTAAATACTTTGGTGTTAGGAATTCTTATTTTCGGAATTCAGTTTCAAAAACGCCAGGTTCTAGGTGTTTTTGTTGGGTTGGTTGGGTGTTTGCTACTAGTTTTAAGTGGCGCGTCGGCACATCCGGGGCAGAATTATTACTATGTCCTTTTGGTTGTAATTGCAACACTTTGTTATGCTATAAATGTCAATTTAATTAAGAAGTATTTGTCCGATTTAAATTCATTAAGTATTACGACAGGAAACTTCGCGGTTTTGCTTTTACCAGCGTTAATCATTTTAAGTACAACCGATATTCCGCAAAGAATAAATTTTGACGCCACACAGCATTCGATTTTCTTTGTAATGATTTTAGGGGTTTTAGGAACCGGAATCGCGAATGTTCTATTCTTTAAACTGATTCAAATGTCATCACCTGTATTCGCAACATCAGTAACGTATTTAATTCCCATAGTGGCTTTTTTCTGGGGATTATTAGATAATGAAATGCTAACATCAATTCAGTTTTTTGGTGCCTTTATTATTTTGATTGGCGTTTATTTGTCTGCTAAAAAATAAATAAGCTTTGCCAAAGTTTCAAACTTTGGCAAAGCTTATAGCTTATAAAAAATCTTAGTATCTCAGCACCTTAGTACCTTAGAATCTTTCTTAAAGAAAATCTGCATCAGAAACTCCTTCATTAATCTTAATATCAGTCATCTTAATATCCAATTCGAAACCAACATTCTGAATTAAATTAAAAGGAACTTTTATACCTTTAACTTCTTTATAATCATTGAAGTTTGTTATTTGAGTTGATGATTTTCCATCTTGCTCTCGAACTTTAGATTCGGCTACTTTTAAACCTGATTTAACATCATAGAAATAAGTGGTTTTTCCGTCTTTTATAGCATAAGCATCGCTACCGTTAATTGGTTCGATTGTGTCAACTTTAAGATCAGTTCTTTTTTGTAATTGCAATTCTTCAAATGGAGCAGCGTTTGCTTTCATTTCAGTAAGATCATTACCTTCAAGATTTTTGCGTTGTCCTTGTTGTTCGATATAAGCACCTTTTTCATTTACAACCTGTTTCATTAAATTCATGGTTCCCATTGCAAGCGAAACCATCATTTTTCCTTTTGAATCTAATTTGGAAGTAAAAGTCAAAGGCCCTGGAGCTTGTGGAACAGTAGTTGTTCCGTTCATTGCTAATGTTTTTACAGCTGACACTGCTTTTTCTCCACCAATAGCCTTAAGATAATTTTCAAAAACTGTTTTTGCGGTAATTCCAGCTGGAGCTTCTTTTTTGGTAACTGGTTTTTCAACCGGATTTCCGTATTTATCAAAATAGAAAATCGGAATTTGAAGTTTTTCCAAACCTGAAATAACATCAGAACCTTTTCCGGCAATTACAATTCGCATATGATCCAAAAGGAAATATTTATTTGCGACACGATAAATGTCATCTGGTGTAACATTATTTATGGTCTGAATGTATTTTTCGTAGAAATCGGCCGGAAGTTTCTCAGTTTCGATATTTAGTGCGTAACGCGCAACAGCCTGAGGTTTTTCAACCTGCATTACAAAACGTCCAATGTAACCTGCTTTTACATTTTTTAAAACATCTTCAGAAACTTTTTGAGTTCTGATTCTCTTAATTTCTTCTACAAATTGAACCACAGCACTATCTGTCACGGTATTTCTAACGGCAGATGAAGCTTTGAATTTGGTTACATATTTTCCGCTTCCAATACTTGAACTTGCACCGTATGTCCAGGCATGTTTTTCACGTAAATTCATGTTTAAATAACTATTGAAATCGCCACCCAAAATTTGATTTGCAATTACAGCTGGGAAAAAATCAGGATCGCTCATTTTTAAATTTACTGTATTTACCAGTGAAATTTCAGATTGAACCGCATTTGGGACATCAACAAAATCAATTTGAAGTTTAGAAACATTCACAGGATCCGGATAAGTATTTTTTGGAGCCGCTTGTTTTTTCCAGCCGCCAAAAAGTTTTTCTACAGCTTCCTTTGTTTCTTTAAATTTAATGTCTCCGATAATTACCAAATAAGCATTTTCAGGAACGAAATAAGTAGCGTAGTTTGCCTGAACATCCTCAAGTGTAACATTTTTCACTGTTTCTTCAGAAAGATATTCACCGGCAGGATGATTTTTTCCAAAAGCTAAAACATCGACAACACGATTGGCAATAGCAGGAACACTTTTTTCGTCGGCTTTAAGGCCTTCTAGTAATTTTGCTTTTTCTTTATCAAATTCTACCTGAGTAAAATTTGGCTGTAAAGCGCCTTCTGCCAAAAGTTCTAGAACACGTCCTGAATATTTAGAAAGCGAACTTGCGAATGCGCCTTGAGAGGTGAAATTGATGTTAGCACCATAAAAATCAATTTCCTCGTTAAAAGCTTCTTTTGTGGTTTTTTTAGTGCCATTCCCAATCAAACTGCTGGTTAGTTCATCAACACCTTTTTTGCTTCCTTCTGTAAAAGGAGCGTTATCTAAAGTAAGATTGAAACTTACTCTCGGCAGTTTATGATTTTCAACTATCAAGACCTTCATGCCATTTGCCAAAACAAAAGCTTGCGGTTTTTTGATGTTGACTACTGGCGAATTGCCTGGTTTTGGTTGTGGACGATTTTGTGCTTGCATAATTCCAGTTAGGAATAAAAGGATTAAAACTGTATGTATTTTTTTCATGACTTGGCGGCTCTTAATTTTGAACTTTTGTTGAAGGAATGTATTCTAAAACTAAACGTTGGTTTGGATTTAGGTACTTCTTAGCAACTTCTCTGATTTCTTCTCTTGTAATAGAATGATATAAATCAATTTCTGTATTGATCAAATTTACATCTCCATAAAGTAGGTAATAAGACGCCAGATTTTCAGCAATCCCTTCAACGGTTGCATTTGCGTTTACAAAGTTATTATCGAATTTATTCTGCAATTTTTCATAGTCTTTTTCAGAAATAAGATCTGTTTGAATTTTTACAATTTCTTCATCCATTTCTTTTAAGATGTCGGCCATGGTATAAGTTCCCATTGGCAGGCCGTATAATATGTACATTCCATAGTCTTCCTGGCTAAAGCCAACAGCACCAATTTGAAGTGCCATTTTTTTATCGTCAACTATTTTTTTGTACAATTTTGAACTTTTTCCATCACTCAAATAAGAAGAGATCAAATCTAAAACTCTTGCATCTCTTGTTTTCATTGATGGAGTTCTGTAAGAGGCAACTACCATCGGAATCTGAATATTCGGATCTTCGTAAGTTGCTTTTATTGTTTTATTGATAGGTTCTTCGACAAAAGTTTGTTTTTTAAGTACTTCACCCTTTGGAATTGGACCAAAATATTTCTGAATCCATTCTTTTGTTTTGGTTTTGTCAAAATCTCCGGCAACTACTAAAACGGCATTGTTTGGCGTATAGAATTTTTTATTAAAAGCCTGGAATTCTTCTAAAGTTGCAGCATCCAAATCTTTCATAGAACCAATAGTAGTCCAGCGGTAGGGATGATTTTTGAACATATTCTCTTTAACAATAGGCAAAATGTTTCCATAAGGCTGATTGTCGTAGCGCATTCTTTTTTCTTCTTTAACAACTTCATTCTGAGTATCGACCCCAATTTTGTTGATAATTGGATGCATTAATCTTTCAGATTCCATCCATAAACCCAATTCTAAGCTGTTTGATGGAAAAACTTCGTAATAATAAGTTCTGTCATCTGATGTATTGGCATTGTTAACGCCACCATTTGCGGTAACAATTTTCATCCATTCACCACGTTTTATATTTTGGGTTCCTTCAAATAATAAATGTTCAAAGAAGTGAGCAAAACCCGTTCGGTCAGGACGTTCGTCTTTTGAGCCAACATGATACATTACCGACGTAATGACAACAGGGGCAGAAGGATCGTTATGCAATATTACGTGCATGCCGTTATCCAGATTGTATTCTTCAAAAGCTACTTTTTGAGCATGAGCAACTCCGCCGAGCATTAATGCAGCACTTAACATCATTATTGAATTTTTCATAGAGATTAATAATTTATATTTACCTAAATAATAGGTAGCCAAGACTTGTTTATAGTTACATCAAAAATAAGTTTTTTTAATTATGAATTTAGAATCTGTCCCTGTTTTCATAATACTTTAACAGTCTTTTACTTTAAAAATGGTTTTTTATGCGGTTAAAACGCCTTGAAAAACAGACTTTAAGGTTAAATAAATATTTTTGAAATAAGAGATTGCACAGTAAATTATTAATTGTATATTTGCAACCTTAAAAATCAATAAATCAATTTGGTATGTATGCAATCGTAGAGATAGCAGGGCAACAATTTAAAGTAAGCAAAGACTTAAAGGTTTATGTTAACCGTTTGACTAATGAAGAAGGTTCAAAAGTTTCTTTTGACAAAGTTCTTTTATTAGACGATAATGGAAATGTAACTTTAGGCGCCCCAGCTATAGAAGGTGCTTCAGTAGAAGCTAAAGTGTTACAACACTTAAAAGGAGACAAAGTTATCGTTTTCAAAAAGAAAAGAAGAAAAGGATACAAAAAGAGAAATGGTCACAGACAATATCTTACTCAAATTGTAATTGAAGGTATTACTGCAGCAGGAGGAACTAAAAAAGCAGCAGCTAAAAAAGCGGTTGTGGCAGAAGAAGTAGCTACTGAAGAAGTAGAAGCTCCTAAAGCTAAAAAAGCAGCTCCAAAAGCAAAAAAAGAAGCTACTAAAGAATAATAACAATATTTAAACTCATACGTCATGGCTCACAAGAAAGGTGTCGGTAGTTCGAAGAATGGTAGAGAATCAGAATCAAAACGTCTAGGCGTTAAGATTTTTGGTGGACAAGCTGCTATTGCTGGGAACATCATCGTTAGACAAAGAGGTTCAAAACATAATCCAGGTGAGAATGTTTACATCAGTAAAGATCACACACTACACGCAAGAGTAGCTGGAGTTGTTAAGTTCCAAAAGAAAAAAGATAACAAATCTTATGTATCTATTCTTCCATTCGAAGCATAATCATTAGATTACTTATTATAAAAAACCCGTTCTGAAAAGATCGGGTTTTTTGTTTTACTATAAAATTGAAATTGATTTATCGGCGTATATAAACTAATAAACGGTAAAATTTATTCCTTTATTATAGAAGGTAGTATATAATCTACTATAATTTTATCTGCTTGAGAATGTCCATAAGGTTTGTTGTACGCTTTTGAAGTGATAATAACTACTAGCGGCAGATCATTAAAAATTATAAATTCATTTCCTCCATTACCAGCGCAATAGTAGGCTTCGTAATTTTTTTCTTCGGAAGTGAAGGTCCTGTTCCAAAACAAATAACCATAGAATTGATTCTCTCTTTCCGGGATTTGAATTTGATGTGTTAAAGTTTTTCGAACCCATTCAGTCGGAATAATTTGCTTATCATTCCAGACACCATTATTTTTATATAATTGAGCGTATTTTGCATAATCCAGTGAAGTCATTTGTAAGCTTCCAGCGGTATTGGCTACTTTTTGAGGTGTATATTGCCATTGATAATTTGTGATGTTTAGGGGTTTAAAAAGTTTATTATCTGCATATTTTTCCAATCCATCAGGAACAGATTTGTTTATAATGTCTCCTAATAAAATTGTACCAGCTGTAAAATAATCCCATTTGCCACCATTGGTTTTAGATTTGTCCATGCCTAAATCTAAAGTGAATTTTACCCAATTCTCTGTAGGATACATATTTTCTTCGTTTCCTGGCGAATCACCATCTTGATCAGAACCGTCGAATGCCGAGCTCATTGTGAGTAAATCTTTTATTTTCACACTATCCTTTTTGGCTTCATAATTTTCAAATTCCTTTAAATTATAGAATTTGTTTAAGGGCTCATTTTCGTTTTTTATATGACCGTCTTTTATGGCAATTCCCATTAATGTCGATGCAAAAGATTTTCCTGCTGAGCGAGTGTCATGCAAAGTATTTCTGTCTGCATCATTAAAATACTCTTCAAGTAAAAGCTTTTTATCATAAACGACAACAACACTTGTTATCTCCTTCAAACTATAATTTGCGATATCAGTATTCAGCTTTTCGATTTTCTTTTTATCAAAAGAGAAAGTTGAAATCTCCCAGTCGCTATTTGGCAATATTGGCTGAATTTCAATTTGTTTGGCTGTTAATTTAGGTGTTTTTATAATAAGCTGAATTTCTCCTTTTGCTATTAGATCTCCCGTTTTAACGTCATCTTTATCATTTTTAAGATAGGGACGAATTTCTATTTTTAGTTTGTGTGTACCTTCAATCAAAGCATTTTCGCCGCCATTAAGTTTAAATCTATCCCACATATACATCGCCCACCAGTCCTCTCCTTTTGAACTGGTAAGTGGAACTCTAAATGTTGTTGAAGTGTTTTTGTTTCCGCCTGATCCAAAATTGCATCCGTAATTAATGTTTTCTTTATAGATAAACTTGTTGTCGACATAAAAGGAAAACTGTAAGTTTCCTGTTTGTAAAAGCTTTTCTGCAGTTAAATCAGGATTTAATTGATGTAAATAATTCGTAACCGAATTATTCATGAAAACTCTGATGTTCAGGTCTGATTTACGTTGTAATTCGAAAGATTTTAGAAAATCAGATTCTTTATATTGATCTAAAGGAATGTTTCCATTCATAAAAGTAATTTTGCCGATATTGTTTTTATGTAGCTCGTTTACGATTCCATCGGTTTTAACCAGATCATTGTTTTGTGCCGAAATAATACTGGTCAAAAATAGTATTGATGCTAAAAAGATTCGTTTTATCATGTGATTTTTATAAAAGTTAAAATGTAAAACTACTGCACAGCAAATTCAAAAAATTGTACAGAATTAACATCTTGCTTATTTCTTGAAAAGTAATTTTTTATGTTCAGAAGGATTCAAACCGTTTATTTCTCTAAAAGATCTGGTTAGGTGACTTTGGTCAAAAAAGCCACATTCATAGGCAATTTCAGTAAGAGATTTATTGGGTAATGAAATTAAGGATAGTGCTTTTTCTACTTTTAATTTTCGGATGTATTCGCCCAAATTGCAATGAAAATATTTTGAAAAATCTCTTGAAAGATGAATGGGATGTATGTTTAATGCTTTAGATAAATAATCGAGTGTAATCGTTTCAGTAAATTGATCGTGAAGAATTTCGTCAATCATTACAACCCATTTTGGATTTTTATGTAAAATCGATTGAGAGTCTCCATTCAGTTTTGATAATATCTCGATTAATAAAGTTTGAGTAGAGAGATCAGAATGAATGTCATCAATCTTAGTTGCTCTAAAAATTTTATACATCAGTAGTTTAATATCTGGATTTATGACCGAGGTGCTACCTTGTAAATTATTGCTATTCATTGTCAAATCGTCAAACCATTGTTTTTCAATTTCAAGATGAAAACCTCGCGTAAAGCCTTCTGGTTTAATATTGTAATGTGCTTCCTCCCAATTGTGAAACAATAAACTTCCTGGTCCGCAATTGTAAACTTCTTTTTTATTTCCTTCAATAACATTTCCCTGAAGGATAAATGTAAAATAAGCATGCTCATGATAATGCCAGTCTACTTTGGGATGTGTATAAACGGTATCCGTTAATGTTATTCCATCAAGTAGAATTGTTTTGTTAGTCTGACCGTAAAACTCTCCTTTTTTTGAATGTTTCATGATTATGTTATTTATCGACTCTGTTTTGGATTTGAAAATCAAAGCTATAAATATAATTTGCAATAAAATAAAAAACCTGCTCATTATGAACAGGTTTCGATAATTTATTCTTCGGTATCTTTTGTCTCTTCCAAATCCTGAGATTTTCGTCCCACTTTTATTTTTGGATTATCCTGTGTTCCGGTAACGGTTAGCGGAATTCCAAAGATACCAAGAGGAGGTAAGCCAAGACGCATTTTTAAATTTAATTTTCCGTCTAAACTTGTTGTGCCTTCAATTCTTGGTCTGAAACCGGCAAACTTAAATTTAAAACGTTCAACCGTCATGATATTATTTTTGATTGTTGTTTTAATGTCAACTTTAGAAAGATCCGGATTTTTCATGGCCTCAGAACTTGTTTCCTTGCTTACGGCATTAAACATTTTTAACCCTCTTACTTTTACGTCTTTTACAGAAAGTGTTCCGCCTCCCGTTAATGAAGGATATACGGGTTCCATATTTCCGTTTAAACGACCTTTTAATTGATAATCTAAAGAAACAATTCCCTGTGCTTTTTCGGCAGCGCTGGCCATTTTTCTGAAAACTTCGATTTCGTTATAGGCTCTTTTTATGTCAAAATCAGAAGCTTTGATGTTATAATCGAAATTTGCTTTTTGAGGTGTTACTGCCTGATAATTGGCATTCATAACAACATTGCAGCCAATTAAATTAAAACCGGTATTCTGCATTGTCAATTTGCCTTTGTTCATGTTTAGGTTTCCTGTCGCATTTTTAAGAATCAATTTATCAAAATATACTTTTTGTGCATTTGCTATCAATTGTAAATTCAAATTAGACGGAATGATAATAACTCCTGTTTTTTTTGCTTCGGTTGGAGCCGGAGTTTCTGTTTTTGTTTGTGTAACTGATGTGTTTGCCGGTGTACTCGACATAAATTCATCAACATTAATATATTTGGCCGTAACTTTAAAAGAGCCTCTTAAAACGCCAGTATTTGTGGTTGCATAATTGAAAACATTTTGCAAATAACCATTCATTCTAAAATCAGATTGCCCGTAAGCAGCCAAAAAGTTATTGAATGACATTTTATCCTGATTGATTTTGAAAATCCCCTCCTTAATGATGAATTTCTTTGGAAGGTATTCTGATGTAATACCAATATTTCTCAGTTCTAGAGTTCCTTTGTTGTGTAATTTGCTGTAATTTCCTTTCTCGGCATCACTCTGTTTTCCTTTTAAAACTAAATCTGCTTTTACAAAACCATCTAAATCTAATCCTTTTTGAGAGAAAACTTTATAGATTTTGTTGACATCCAATTCTCCTTTTGCCTTAATATCATAAGTCAAATCATTAAAATTGCTTAAATCAGCTTCTACGAAAACCGGTTTTCCTTCAAATGTAAATTGCGTTGGTTTTAAGCTTACTTTCAAATCATCAAAAGTTCCTTTGTTGTTTTCAATTTTAGATTTAATGGTAATATTTGTAATTGGATTTGGGTAATAGGGGGTTTTTAAATAACCATTTTCTAAATCAATACTTCCTTTTGTAACTGGAAAAAGTCTGTTTTTAGCGTCAAATTTCCCGTTTGTTTTTATATCGCCAACTAAATTTCCTTTTAACTCTATATCTGGAATTCCAAGTGCTTTCATTAATTTTTCAAGATCAATTTGAGCTTTAAACTCTCCGTTAATATCTGGGGTGTTTACGCCTTGTACGTGAAATTTAGATTTTAAATAATCTTTGTTTATGTTTAAAGACAAATTTTTGGCGTCAACGATTACAAGATCCGGATTTAAAGAAGGAACTTTTGTTTTTACATCCAGATATAAGTTCGAAACAGGAAAAGCACTTTTATTATAATTCACAAACCCGCTATCAATTTTGACGTCTAAATTAAGATCTGGTGCTATTTTTTGCGAAGCAATATAGTCTCCTTTTAAAGTCAAAAGTAAGTTCGTGTTTCCTTTTAATTCGGTTTTAGATAACCAGGTTATATATTTTGGAGGGAAAGCCGTAAATACATCATTCAAGTGGCTGTTAGTCGATTTTATAACAAAATCCATATTGTATCCATCTTTCAAGAAGTCAAATTTACCTTTAAAATCGACTAAAAGCTGGTTGATTTTAAGGTTGTTTTGTTGGAAGAAAAAGGATAATGAATTTACATTTACTTTAGTAATTAAATCGGCATCTACTTTTTTGTTCATTAAATAAGGTTCGCCTTCGTAAATAATATTTAATTTTTCAATTTTAGCAACAGAATATAAATCGAAAACGGCTTTATCTAAATTTCCTTTTCCTTTATAATTAAATCCGAGTGCATCAAAATGAACTTTGGTTGATTGATCGTCGTAAATTATTTTACTGTTTAGAATCTCAATTCGCTCCAGTTTCAAGGTTGTTTCCGTGCTGTCTTTTGGGTTTGAAGCTTGGGATGAAGATTTGTAAATGTTGTAATTTGCTTCTCCGTTTGCATTGACTTTTACATTAATAAAGGAATCAGATAGGTAGATCTGGTCAATTTTCACTGTTTTACTAAAAACTAAACTGGCAACATTTATTCCAAAAGAAATCTCTTTTGCAGTAATGAATTTCTCGTTTTTGTAGGGAGCTGATCCGTTAAGGTTCAAGTCACTTAAAGTTAAAGTCAATGAAGGGAAATGATGAAAAAAGGAAACGGAAACATCTGAATAATTCAGTTCAGCGCTTAATTTTTCGTTGGCTGTTTTTTTAATCTGTTCTTTAATGGTGTCTGCAAAAATTATGGGTAGCAAGAAAAGTAATCCCAAGATAACGACGAAAGTTATTCCAAAATATTTGGCTATTTTTAATAAAACGGATTTCTTTTTACTTGCTGTCATAACAAATGGAGGTGTTTAAATAATAAGATAAGATTCGAATAAATAGTAATTATCCGTGAACTGTTTCGCTTTTTCCGTAATTCGTAATGATTGAGCCTTCATATTCTATCCACTCTTTCCAACGCTTATCAACATCAACATTATCTGCATACTTTCTTGCAAATCCTAAAAAGGTAGTATAATGTCCAGCTTCAGAAATCATTAAATCACGATAGAATTTGGCTAATTCTTCATCTTTTATATTTTCAGAAAGTACTTTAAAACGCTCACAGCTTCGAGCCTCAATCATTGCCGAAAACAATAAACGATCGCAAAGTGCGTCTTTTCGGCTTCCATCTTTCTTCATGAATTTAAAAAGCTCATTTACATAATGATCTTTTCTTTCGCGCCCCAGCGTAAGTCCTCTTTTCTTAATAATGTCGTGAACCATCTGCAAATGCTCTAGTTCTTCTCGTGCAATAACTAGCATTTCGGTTACTAATTCCTCTAATTCAGAATTATAAGTAACTAAACTGATTGCATTTGAAGCTGCTTTCTGCTCGCACCAGGCATGATCCGTCAAAATTTCTTCGATATTCGATTCTACGATATTTACCCAACGAGGGTCTGTAGCTAATTTTAATCCCAACATAATTTTATAGAAAAAGTATTCTGCAAAATTAGTGTTTTTTTATGACCGAAAGTCGGCAAATTTGGTGCAAATCCGCGCAAAATAGTATTATTTTGTAACTTGAAACAAATAAAATGAATCAGATCAAAAAACTTTTAATTATAGGTTTTGTTTGGCCCGAACCAAATTCGTCTGCAGCTGGTGGCAGAATGATGCAATTGATTTCTATTTTTAAGCAAAATGGATTTCAAATTACATTTTCAAGTCCGGCTATGGATAGTGATTTTATGGTCAATTTATCTGAATTTGGAGTAGAGAAAAAGTCAATTGAACTGAATAATTCGAGTTTTGATGATTTTGTAATTGAATTAAATCCGGATGTTGTTTTGTTTGATCGTTTTATGATTGAAGAGCAATTTGGCTGGCGTGTGGCTGAAAATTGTCCAAAAGCGATTCGATTATTAGATACTGAAGATTTACATTGTTTAAGAACCGCAAGACAAAAAGCTTTCAAAGAAAACAGAACTTTTGCATTGAATGATTTATTATCAGAAGAAGTAGCTAAACGTGAAATTGCCAGTATTTTAAGATGCGATCTCTCTTTTATTATTTCCGAATTTGAAATGAAAGTTTTGAAAGAGGTTTTTAAAATTGATTCGGATTTATTGTATTATTTGCCATTTTTGGTTTATGAAATGTCCGACTTGGATCTTTTGAAATTGCCTCTATTTGAAGAACGCAAAAATTTTGTTTTCATCGGAAATTTTCTTCATGAACCCAATTGGAATACCGTTCAATATTTAAAAGAATCGATTTGGCCTTTGATCAAAAAACAATTTCCAGAAGCTGTTTTAGAGGTTTATGGCGCTTATCCTTCGCAAAAAGTATTGCAATTGCATCAGCCTAAAAATGGTTTTTTTATCATGGGAAGAGCCGTTGATGCAAATGAAGTGGTAAAAAATGCCAGAATAGTTTTGGCGCCGATTCGTTTTGGGGCGGGCTTAAAAGGGAAATTATTAGAAGCCATGCAATGCGGTACGCCAAGTATAACCACAACAATTGGTTCGGAAGCGATGTACGCGAATTTACCCTGGAATGGTTTTATTGCAGATGATATTGAAACATTTGCGAAAAAGGCTGTTGAATTATATCATGATGAAAATTTGTGGAAACAAGCTCAAAAAAATGGAGTTGCAATCGTGAATGAGTGTTATCAGTTGAGTAAATATTCAACTGCTTTAATAACTAAAATTAATTCGCTGTTTAATGATTCTGAAAGTCACCGTCTGCAAAATTTTATGGGAGGTCTGCTGCAGCATCACACCTTAAAAAGTACCAAATACATGGCAAAATGGATTGAAGCTAAGAATAAAAATTAATCTGCCATTTTTCCAAATCCTACTGTTTCTCTGTACAATTGTGGCGAAACGTCAGCATTGGTTTTAAAAAATCGACTAAAGTAATGCTCGTCATCATAACCTAATTCATAAGCGATTTCTTTTACCGTTTTGTTAGTCATATACAATTCTCTTTTGGCTTCAATAATGATTCTTTCAGCAATTAAATCGGTCAGGGTTTTATTGAAATAATTTTTGGATAATTTGGCTAATGCTTTCGCCGAAATGTTGAGCATATCTGCATAATTCCCGGCAGAATGTTTGATTTTGAAATTGTCTTCGATAGCATCTTTTAAATTTTGAAGAATAAAAGGTTCTTTGGAATTTGGAACCGATTTCATTTCTTCTAATTGCTGATTTTTTAATCGGGAAGCTGTAATCAAAAAGATTTTCAAATAAGAAACCAGAGATTCATATTGCGCCAAATCAGTATTCTGAATTTCAGTTTTCATCTGATCCAAAACCATTTTAAAAGTAGTAGAAGCTTCATCAGTAATTTTGACAAATGGCGGCTGGTAGACATTATTAAATAAAACACCACTGCAGGAAACCTCTTTTTGATGCATGTGAATACAATAGAAATCCGGATGAAAGTGAATAGCAATTCCTTCAATTGGTTCACTTACACAAAGCATAAAAGGCTGATAAGGAGAGAAGGCAAGGAGGGAGTTTTCTTCAAAATGATGTTCAGCAAAATCGGCTTTTACCTTTCCTTTTCCTTTAGTAACCCAAATCAAAGAGAAAAAATTATTGCGTTGCAAATGATCGAAATGGCTGTTATCTCCAAAAGGAAGTAGTTTGAAAGCCAAATTACCAGTTTGCGGGTTTATTAATGTAAAAACATTTTGATTGCTCATAATCGATGACATTTTTAAACTATAAAGATAGTCATGAAAGAATTCACAACTATCTTTACAGCTTTGTTTTTTGGTGAGTTAGTTTTGTAATTCTAAACTTGGAACTGCCGGGAAATCAATTTCGGTATTGGCTGTGTTGTTGAAATAGTTGGTTAAAACATTCAAAGCGACATGAGCGACAGTTTCTGCAATTTCAGGATCTGAAACTCCTGCAATTTTTGCTGCATCTACATCTTCGTTGTTTACTAAACCATTTTTACTTACTAATGTTTTGGCGAATTGAAGAATGGCGTTGGTTTTGGTATCTGCAGAATTTCCTGTTCTTGCAGCTTGTAAAACTTGTTCGTCTGTTTTTAATAGTTTTCCTCCAATGAAAGTGTGAGCTGCAACACAGTAATCACATGAATTGCTTTCTGAAACTGCCAAAGCGATTAATTCTCCTGTTCTTGCACTTAATTTTCCGTGGCTCAAAGCACCGCTTAAGTTTAAATATCCTTCTAGTACTGCCGGAGAATTTCCCATTGTTCTCATCATGTTCGGAACAACTCCTAGTTTAGCTTGTACAGCGTTGAATAAATCTTTTGTTTTTCCTGTTACTTCTTCTGGGTTTAATGCTGTTAATCGTGTCATTTTATTTGATTTTTTATATTGTTATTTATTTGTTGTCTTTTGACATTACAAAGGTGCGACGATTACAGATTTTAGAGCATGGAGAATTAACGCTATGTAATGGACAATTTTCCCTGAGTTGCCCTGGATGAAAAAAATCTTAATTATAGGAGAAAATCAAGGATTTGAGTTTTATAGATGCGCAGTTTGTAATGGAAAATGTATTCGTTTTAGCCAGATTTTTAATTTTTTATCCGGGAGGGATTTTATGTTGGTAGAAAAAGAAAAAAGCATTTTTATTGTCCCGTTAGGGACTACAAAAATTTGCAATAACATGTAGTCCCTAACGGGACAAATAATCATAATACTTGACATTACTACCAACATAAAATCCCTCCGGGATAAAAAAATCCCCGATTATGTGAATAATCGGGGATGTAAACTATAAACTGTCACTGAAAACTGCGACTGAAAACTATTTTAATAAGTCTCCAACTGCCTGTACAGTTGTCGCATGGTACCCAGATTTTGCTTTTTCAAAAATCTGTTTGGCCCAAACTTTTCCTTCCGGAGTTTTCACCAACTCTTTATAAAGTGACATTAGTGATCCGGTTCTGCTTGTTGCAATCATAAATTGTTCAATCGCTGGATAAGCTGTTTTGTATTGATAACGTATTGCCTGAATAAACCATTGACGCTTAATCACGAAGTTTCCGTTTTTAGTAAAACTGAATTCAGTATCGATTGCGGTCATTTCTTCAATAGTAATATCAGCAGGTAAATAGTCTATAAAATGTTGTTTTTCTGTAGTTGATTTTATTTTATCGCTTAATCCTTTAACGCCGGTTGTTCTCCAGTTTTTCTGAATATTATCTATTGTTGTAAAATCTTCAGAAGAAACAGCAGTAATGTTTGATGGAATTCCTGGTTTGTAAATCCAGTCGTCTAATTTGATTTTTTCAGCCAGCGCTTTGTCATCTTTAATAAGATTTTCTTTTAGGTATTTTACGAAATCTTCTGTCGTAATAGATTGAAAAGCATGCGCATCAAAGTAGTTTTTAATAAACGGATCGAATTTTTCGCGACCAACAGCCGCT
Organism: Flavobacterium sp. LAR06; assembly: GCF_041946075.1. Lineage (NCBI taxonomy): Bacteria > Pseudomonadati > Bacteroidota > Flavobacteriia > Flavobacteriales > Flavobacteriaceae > Flavobacterium > Flavobacterium sp. LAR06. Next base: position 79,426 of record NZ_JAUTYT010000013.1, read on the forward strand.
TCAATTACTTTTAAGAAGTTATATCCTTTTACATAAGGAATTTGACTGATTCCGTCATCAGGATTTCTTTTGGTAAGACTTACTTTTAATCTTGTGTCAGGATTCGTTGTGCCATATTCTGTAATATTATCATCTAAGTCTTTGCGAGTTAAAACATCTTGCATTTCAGCTTCTTTCTTTCCGAAAATTTCTTCTCCAATTCTATGCTCAACATAAGTCGTAAATCCTTCGTTTAACCAAATATCGTCCCAGGTTGCATTGGTAACTAAATTTCCGCTCCAGCTGTGGCCTAATTCATGGGCCAACAAACTTGTTAATGAACGGTCGCCGGCAATAACGCCCGGAGTCAAGAAAGTCAGGTTTGGATTTTCCATTCCGCCGTAAGGGAAACTTGGAGGTAAAACCAAAACATCATAACGTCCCCAACGGTATGGACCGTATAATTTTTCGGCTGCGCCAACCATTTTTCCTAATTCAGCAAATTCCCATGCTGCTTTTTTTAATAAAGAAGGTTCGGCATATACACCGGTTCTGTTATCGATAGCTTGAAATTCAATATCTCCAACTGCAATAGCCATCAAATAAGAAGGAATTGCTTTGTCTTGTTTAAAAGTATAAACTCCGGTATTATTCTTATTCTGTGGATTTACAGAAGCGCTCATTACGGCCATTAAATCTTTAGGAACCGTAACTTTTGCATTATAAGTAAAACGAATTCCCGGCGAATCCTGACAAGGAATCCACGTGCGTGACCAAATACTTTCTCCTTGAGAGAAAACAAATGGTTTCTTTTTATCTGCCGTTTGTTGCGGATTTAACCATTGTAAGGCTACTGCATCTTTTGTTGTGCTATAGTAAATGTTTACTTTGGTAGTGTTTGGTTCAATAGTAATATGAAGTGGTTTTCCGTGAAATTCAACTGCTGCACCCAACTCAAATTTGGTTTCCTTTTCTTCGTCTCCCAAAGTTACTTTAGTGATGTTTAATGTATTCTCATCGAAGATAATTTCATTTCCTTTACTTACATTGTCAATTGTCCACGAAGCTTTTCCTGAAATAGTTTGCGTATCAAAATCAACTTTGATGTCGAGATCTAAATGTTTTGCTACAGCAAGTTCTGGTTTAGAGAAAGTGTGTTCGTCTTTAACAACTGCTGGTTTTTCGGTTTGCTCTTTTTTCTGGCAGGCAATCGCTGTCAGGAATAAAGTTGCAAGGATTAGTTTTTTCATTTTATGAAGTATTGAATTTTGAGGATGAAATTAAATAAAAAATCCCGTTTTGAATAAACAAAACGGGATTTAAATATAAAATTAACAGCGACTATGCCAACATTGTAACCGGGCTTTCGATGTATTGTTTTAATGTTTGTAAGAACTGAGCGCCAGTTGCACCATCAATTGTTCTGTGATCACATGCTAATGATAACATCATTGTGTTTCCAACTACAATCTGACCGTTTTTAACTACTGGTTTCTCAACAATTGCACCTACAGAAAGGATAGCAGAGTTTGGTTGGTTGATAATTGAATTGAATTCAGTGATACCAAACATACCAAGGTTAGATACTGTAAAAGTACTTCCTTCCATTTCTTGTGGTCCAAGTTTTTTGTTTTTAGCTCTTCCTGCAAGATCTCTTACTGAAGCACCAATTTGAGATAAACTCATAGCATCTGTAAATTTCAATACAGGAACTACTAAACCGTCTTCAACTGCTACAGCAACTCCAATATTAACGTGGTGGTTGATGATGATAGCATCTTCTTTCCACTGAGAGTTAATTTTTGGATGTTTTTTCAAGGCTAAAGCACAAGCTTTAATTACCATATCGTTGAAAGATACTTTTGTATCAGGAACAGTATTGATTGTCGCTCTTGCGCCCATCGCTTCGTCCATGCTTACTTCGATCACCAAGTTGTAGTGAGGTGCAGTAAATAATGATTCGGCAAGACGTTTTGCGATAATTTTACGCATTTGAGAGTTTTTGATTTCTTCTGTGAAAACTTCTCCGGCAGGAACAAATACCTTTGGAGCAGCAGGAGCAGCAGCTTCTTGCGGTTTAGTAGCAGAAGTTGCAGCAGGCTGAGCTTGCGCAACTGGAGTAAAGTTTTCGATATCGCTTTTTACGATACGTCCGTTTTCTCCGGATCCTTTAACCTGAGTTAATTGGATTCCTTTATCAGAAGCGATTTTCTTCGCTAAAGGCGAAGCTAAAATTCTTCCTCCGTTTGATGAAGTTTCAGCAACAGCTTCAGTCGCTTTTTCAGCAGCAGGAGCAGCTTTTTCTTCAGTTGCAGGGGCGCTTGCAGTTGAAGTACCTCCGGCAGTATAGTTTTCGGCAATTCCGGAAATGTCAGTTCCGGCAGGTCCGATGATAGCTAATAAGCTGTCAACAGGAGCTGTATTTCCTTCCTGAATTCCGATGTATAATAATGTTCCGGCATTGAAAGACTCAAACTCCATAGTAGCTTTGTCAGTTTCAATTTCTGCTAAAATATCACCTTCAGCAACAGCATCACCTACTTTTTTCAACCAGGTTGCAACTGTCCCTTCTGTCATTGTATCACTCAAACGAGGCATAGTTACAACTATAACACCTTTTGGTAATTCAGTTGCAGCTTTTGCAGGAGCAGCAGTTTCAGTTTTTGCTTCAGCGGCCGGAGCAGCTTCAGCTTTTGGTGCTTCGGCAACAGGAGCGTCACCACCAGCTAATAAAGCTGAAATGTCTTCTCCTTCGTTTCCGATAATTGCTAATAATGAATCGACAGGAGCAGTTTCTCCAGCTTGAATTCCAATATGTAAAAGAGTCCCTTCGTTAAAAGATTCGAACTCCATTGTTGCTTTGTCTGTTTCAATTTCAGCAAGGATATCTCCTTCGCTAATTTTGTCGCCTACTTTTTTTAACCAAGTCGCTACCGTTCCTTCCGTCATAGTATCGCTCAAACGAGGCATTGTTACTTTTATCGCCATAATATATTATAGTTTATGAGGTGTGAATGGATAGTCTTCTTGTGCGTATACTACATCGTATAATTGTTGTAATTCAGGATATGGAGATTCTTCAGCGAATTTCACACACTCTTCAACCAAATCTTTAACTCTTTGGTCAATTACTTCAATTTCTTCTTCTGTAGCATATTTTTGATCCATAATTACATCTAAAACTTGTGTAATAGGGTCAATTTTTTTGTACTCTTCAACCTCTTCTTTAGAACGGTATAATTGGGCATCAGACATAGAGTGTCCTCTGTAACGGTACGTTTTCATTTCAAGGAAAGTTGGTCCGTCTCCACGACGAGCTCTTTCAATTGCTTCTGTCATCGCTTCAGCAACTTTCACAGGATTCATTCCGTCAACTGGTCCACAAGGCATTTCATACCCTAAACCAAGTTTCCAGATGTCAGTGTGATTTGCAGTTCTTTCAACAGAAGTTCCCATTGCATAACCATTGTTTTCAACGATAAATACAACTGGAAGTTTCCATAGCATAGCCATGTTGAAAGCTTCGTGTAATGAACCTTGTCTTGCAGCTCCATCACCAAAGTAAGTCATGGTAACACCGCCAGTTTCAAAATATTTATCAGCAAAAGCTAAACCAGCTCCTACCGGAATTTGTCCACCTACGATTCCGTGACCTCCGTAAAAACGGTGTTCTTTAGAGAAAATGTGCATAGAACCTCCCATACCTTTAGACGTTCCTGTTGCTTTTCCTAAAAGTTCAGCCATTACGCGTCTAGGATCAACTCCCATACCAATTGGCTGTACGTGGTTTCTGTAAGCAGTAATCATTTTGTCTTTGGTCAAATCCATAGCGTGCAAAGCGCCCGCTAATACAGCTTCCTGACCATTATATAAGTGTAGAAAACCTCTAACTTTTTGTTGAATGTATAATGCTGCAAGTTTGTCTTCAAACTTTCTCCAAAGCAGCATGTCTTCGTACCACTTTAAATATACTTCTTTTGTAACTTCTTTCATCTGAATTCTTTCTTTTGCTAAAGTTGTTTGTGTTATCAATTGTTGCCTATAACGCAAAATAGTTTCCTCCCACAAATTTGCGCCCGAAAGGTCGGGATGCAAAAATAAGACATTAGATTTAAGAACTAAAATTTAAACGCTACTTTTTGGCTTTTTTTTACAAGAACTTTTTATCAAACATAAATGGAAGCAAATTTTTCAGGGATGCTGATTTGTAAACTTCACCTATTTCGCCCATAAAATAGATTTCTATAGGGGTATCTTGCTTGATTTCATATTCGGCAATTGACTGACGACAAGAACCGCAAGGTGGAATAGGAGCTTTTGTTTGGTTGTTGTCTGAAGCGGCTGTAATGGCCATTTTTAAGATCTTCGCTTCCGGATATACACTCCCTGCGTGAAAAATCGCTACACGTTCTGCGCATAAACCCGACGGATAGGCCGCATTTTCCTGATTTGATCCCAAAACTATTTTTCCATTATCTAAAAGTAATGCAACGCCAACTCTAAATTGAGAATAAGGAGCGTATGCTTTTTTGCGAATTTCAACAGCCTGATTCATTAGATCCTGGATTTGGGCTGAAATTTCTTCTAAGTTATTGTATACTATAAATGATGATGTAACGCTTATTTCTTTCATTGTTTTTATGGGAAAAAAAATCCAAATTCCTAAAAAATAGAAATTTGGATTGTTATTGTTTTTTTATTTAATCTCTTTAATAAGTTTCGTATTTGTCGCCAAAGTTAAAGGTTAAAGAAAAACGAAGTGTATTTTCTAACGGATTTTTAACTTTTGAAGTTGAGAATAAATAAGAAACATCGATTTTTACAATGTTATATTTGAAACCTGCTCCTAATGAAAAGAATTGTCTTGCTCCTTTTTCAGGGCTTTCGTGGAAATAACCTGCACGAACTGCAAAAGCATCCTGATACATATATTCTCCGGAAACACTGTAGGTAACTTCTTTTAATTCTTCACTAAAACCGTCCGGTGCATCTGTAAAAGATTTAAAAATACCTTCAACCCATCCAATGTCGTTATAATTATTGTAATTAATGGTATTCGCTTGTTCTTGCGAAATGTCACCTGGGTCAGTAAAATCACCATCTCCATTAGCGTCTACTGGAGTTCCGGGTCCCGGAGGAGTAGGAACTAATAATTTGGTAAATTCGACACTAAGGTTTACTTTATTATAATCGTCTAAAATAAAATCAAAACCTCCACCAAGTCTTAAGTTGGCTGGTAAAAAGTTTGCGCTTATGTCATCATTGTCATAGCTGATTTTTGGCCCCAGATTTTGCATATTAAAACCTGCTCTCCATCTTCCGTTGAAATCAGTATAGGCAATTTCTTCTGATTGATAAAATCCGGCAACATCTACTGCAAAAGATCCTGCAGCAGAAGCATCAATATCTTCTGATGCAATTTTTAAATTGGAGCGAATATATCTTCCTGCAACTGCCATGGAGAATTTCTCACTTAATTTCAAAGAATAGGATCCATCTAATGCAAATTCGTTAGGTGATACTATTCTTGCAGCTTCATTTGGGTCTCCCGTCGTTCTTAGTTCAATATCTCCAAAGCCAAAATAACGAAAGCTTCCTGCAAAAGCACTTTTGTCGTTGATTTTGTTGTAATACGTTAACTGACCAAGTGAAATATCATTGGCCAAATCGGTTAAATAAGGAGTGTAACTGATCGATAAACCTTGCTTGTCTTCTGAAAAAGCATATTTTGCGGGATTCCATTGCTGAGAAAAGGCGTCTGCAGAAGTTGCTACACCCTGATCTGCCAAACCTGCTGCTCTGGCATCAGCGGCTACTAATAAAAAAGGAACTCCGGTGGTTATTGCTCGTTCTTGTGCTTTTGCATATGAAACAATTAAAAAGCAAATTAGTAAAAGTGATATTTTTTTCATTTATAGGAATAATGGTATTTATTATACAAATATATATATAATTATAAGATGACAAGCTTTTCGTATTTTTCTGCCTTTTTATTTGTTAAATTGGATTTAACTGTTAACTTGTAAATGTAAACTCCTTTTCCGATTCGGTCTCCAAAATCGTCTTTTCCGTCCCATGTTATCTCTCTAGATAAAAAACCCTCAGTAGTAATGATTTGATTTTTTGTCCATACTACTTTTCCAGTTATGGTCATTACCTGAACCTGAACATCTAAAGGTTCGTAAGGTCTGTTATGTGAAAACCAGAACTGTGTGTAGGTTGAAAACGGATTGGGGTAATTAAGAACATGTGTTAATGTTAATGATTCATCTCCCACTACGACAAACTGTATTTCACTTGTTACCGGATTGTTGTAAACATCCCACGCTGTGAAGCTTATCGTATGCATTCCTGGGGTTAAATCTCGTAATGGAAATCGTAGATTTCCATTGGCATAATCGTCTAGTTTTGTTTGATAATAATCATTCAAAATATAGGGATTACTTACATCTCCATCTAAAATTGCAACAATATCATGACCAATTCCACTGGCAGTATTTATACCATTTTCATCTTCTAATAGCGCCAAAAGAAATGGGGAGCTATTTGTTATACCACCAGAAACAAAAGTTTCATCGTTCATATATAACTTCACTTTTGGACTAATATTGTCCTGAGGTGCATTTTCATTTATTCCGCCTATTTTAATTACGCTGCTATAGCCCGATTGGTTTTCTAAAAGCTGATTTTTTTTCGAATAAAAGCTGATTTTTCCGTAGTCAACAGCGATCCTAATATCTCTTGGAACAACAAAGCTAAATTCAAACTGACCGTTGGTCACAGTTGCATTTCCTCTAAAAATAGTCTCTCCAAGAGTTTTAAATAACATTGCAGGGCTATATCCATCATTATTTAACGTTGAAGTTGTAATTAATTTGTCAAAAATAGCAGTGGCTAATTCGCCATTATAATTGCTTAATAAGGTGTTGTTCTCGTCTGTAATTTCTCCTGAAATTTTAATTTTTGAAAGTGATTTAAGGTCAGGAATTGGTTGTGAGATCACAACATCATTTACTTTTGTTAAATTTATTCGAGGTTTCGGAATTGCTAACATCAAAGCAGGATCTCCAATATAAAAAATTACGTTACTGGAATAACTTGGGTTTTCATTTTTTGAAATTCTAAGTGCTTCTGCAATTGTTGTGTATTGGTTTGAACCGTATGAGAGCAGATTTTTACTTAAATTATCATTGAAATTTTCAGCATTAAACTGACCGATTGCACGAATGGTAGTTAGCATAGAAATAGCGCCTCCTTTTGGATTCCAAAAAGTGTATTCGCCGGCTGTTGGTCTTGTTGGGTCGTCAAATCTTGAAAACTCACATGTAATAGTGATGAATAGAGGATATTTATATTGATTGTTTAAGTTTTGACCATCTGATTTTTCCCAAATTCTTTCACTTGCCAAGCCATCTTCGCCACCATGTCCTAAATAATTAAAGACTAAAGCTCCTTTTTCAAAAGCATTGAAAAAGTCGCTTCTTGCTTTTGGGTATCTTGATCCTCCGGCTGAAGCTTCTTGCGTGTAAGAGTCCAGAATAATCTTGTCGATATTGAAAAATGGCTTTTCAGTAGCAATAACATCTGCTAAACTGTTTTGGCGCGACTGTAACGAGGCATCAGAACTTTGGTCGGAATCATCACTGATCAAAACAAAATTATTTCTCCAGTTTCCATACGATTTTATATCATGGTATTCCAACACTTTATTGACCATTTCTCCAGCCTGAGCATTGTCTGAAACAAGCATTCTTCCAACGGCTATGTCAATGCCGCCAAAAAACGAGATTACGTTTCCTTCGTCCGGATCCATAAGTCCGTAAAAGTCATCAGAGGCAAACGAAGATTCTCCAATTGTGTTGCTATTTAGCGAGTGATATATAGGTACAATATTAGTGTTGTTTGAAATTCTGTCTTTATAATCATAGGAGGCGTCACCAAAAAGATTTACGTATTTTATTTTTTTCTCCGGAGCCGATGCATTTTCGTAAATGTATTGAATACAATTTCGAATGGCAGCAATATCTTGCTTTCCGGAAGAAAATTCCTGATAGATATTTTCTAACGCTATTACTTTTGTGTTCAAATTAAAGTAGGAACGATGAAAATTAGCTAGTTTTTCGGCTTGAGAAACTAACGATTTTGGTGCAATAATAATATAGTCTATATCCTGAAAGCTATTTTGTGCATTTTTAAAAAGGGTTCCTTTTAAATTTTGATTGGCAATTTTTGATTGGTTTTCTTTTAAAGGAGTAAAATAATCAGTGGGATCAATAGCGATATATCTTCGAATTTCGCCTAAAGAAGCTTTAAAACTAAAAGTGGCCTGATTAGGATTTTCTACTTTTGATACATTATATAGGTCTGTGACGTCCCAAATCTGAGAAATTCCTGTGGCGTTTCCAACAGTATAATTTACGATTCCAGCTGTAGAGCCGGCTAAATCGTATTGAAACTTGAATTGTTTTCCGGTTCCCAGAAGTTTTCTTTTCGCAATTATATTAATATAATCCAGATATCCTTTCGATCCCGGGACGCCGTTGTTATTATAGGTAAGTTTTATTTTTACGCTTTCGGCTCCGGTAAACGTAGTGTTTGTAGGTAGTTTTCCGGTATAAAATTTGGTTTCTGAACTTTGTACCAATGCATTGAAGTTAATAGTGCCGATATTTTGTCCGTTGGCGGCAATTGTAAATGAAGTAGGAGTGTAAGCGGCTGAAGCGGTGTTGACTTCAATTTTTAATGGTACTGAGGTTTCGAGATTTGGAAATGCGAATGTAAATTCTTGTTCCTGATTAATGTCAAATGATTCTCCGAACCATTGACGTCCTAAGTGTGCAATGTTTGTTTGGTCAATTTCGTGAAATTGATAGTCATCAAACGTGTTTAGTTCAATCGTGGTATTTGCAGAAGGCTGATTCAGGTTAGAAATTCTTTTACCATCTCCACCGCTTACCGTTACATAATAATAAGATTTGTTGTCAAATAAATTGAGATTTGTCTGGCTCTCAGAGCTCCAGCTATCTGTTCCTTCGGCATAAAAAAGAATATAATCCTCATTGTCGAAAATGCCATCGGATTCGCCAACAATTTGAATAGCATTCTCTGTTAGGTCATCCGGATAATAAGTGTTGTTCATTAAAGGCAGCATTCTGCCTCCGTTTCCATAGATTTTAATTCTTTTAGGGTCTGCTTTAGAGGCGTCAAATCCTAAACTTTGTAAAAATGCTTTTGAAATTTTATAAACACCTGATTTTTCGATATAAAAACGGTACCAGTCTCCACTTGCTAATATAGAATTTTGAATAACACTCGATTTTTGTGTGACAGAAGCAGTGCTGTTTTTGGATGTGCTATTGTTTACGTTATATGAGAATGACCGAATCCGTTTAATGCTATTTCCTTCTTTAATGAGGGGCGAAAGAGAAAGAAAAAATTGTCTTTTGTCTCTTGATGAAGCGATTTTTAACGTTTCATTTGGTTTTGCGGGGATGTTTTCAAGAGATAAATCACCTAAGTCCGATAGTAAGACCGATTCATAAATAATGTTGGAAATTTGAATCGATGAAGAGTTGGAATAGTCAGTTTGATTCAAATTGAGCAGTAATGTTATGCTTTTTTTTGAATTATCGTACCTGAAACTGTTGCCTGAAAAATAGGGAATGGTTATTTTTAAATCTCCAAAACTCATTTCTTTTTTAGTTTTCCAATCTATTGTGAAGCCCCCATTTATTTGGGAAAATACCAAAATTGGAAAAAGAAAAAGAGATAAGATTAGGCGCTGTTTCATAAGTTGAAGACTAGATATTATTTTTTAATTATTTTACTAAGTAAAAATATAGTATTTCATGTTACAGTAAATAATAAAAAGTATATTTTTGCGTTCGTAACTATAGGTTATTTTCTGGTAAAAAAAACAGTGAAATAAAATTATTAGAACAGATGTTGCTAATTAAATGTTAATTATTATATTGCAGCACCTAAATTTATCACCTAAGAATGAGTATGAAAGTAAACAAAATTGTAGCCTTGCAATTAATGATGTCAATGGTATTGATGTTGGGCACGGCTAGTTGTAGCAAAAAATCGAGTTCCAGTCACGCTTCTCGAGCAACAGGTTGGGACGTAGATAGTCAGAATGGAACTTCTGCCAGAAATGCAGGGAAAAAACAACAGGCTGGTCCTGGTTTAGTTTTTGTTGAAGGAGGTACATTTACTATGGGTAAAGTACAGGATGATGTTATGCACGATTGGAATAACACGCCGACTCAACAACACGTTCAATCATTCTACATGGATGAAACTGAAGTTACGAACGGTATGTACTTAGAATACCTGGAGTGGTTGAAGAAAGTTTTTCCTCCAACAGAAGAAAATTACAAGAATATTTACGAAGGAGCATCGCCAGATACTTTAGTATGGAGAAATCGTCTTGGATACAACGAAACGATGACTAATAACTACTTAAGACATCCTTCATATGCAAACTACCCTGTGGTTGGTGTAAACTGGATTCAGGCAGTTGAATTTAGTAAATGGAGAACAGACCGTGTAAACGAAGCTGTTCTTGAAAAAGACGGATACCTTAAAAGAGGTGCTAAAACTAATGATGTAAGTGCCGAAAGTTTATTTAACACTGAAGCTTACCTTGCTTCACCTTCTACTACTTATGGTGGTAACGAAGAATTGGTGTTAAAGAAAAATCCAAACGGAAGAAAATCTAAACCTAATAAAGATGGTGTCGTAGAAGAGAAAAATGTATACGCACAACGTTCTTCTGGAGTTATTTTACCTGAGTACAGACTTCCTACTGAAGCAGAATGGGAGTATGCAGCTGCAGCTGATGTAGGACAAAGAGAATATAACATATACAAAGGACAAAAGAAATATCCTTGGTCTGGTGATTATACACGTTCATCAAAACGTAAAAATAAAGGAGATCAATTGGCTAACTTTAAACAAGGAAACGGTGATTACGGTGGAATTGCAGGTTGGTCTGATGATGGAGCTGATATTACAAACTCTGTAAAAAGTTATGCACCAAATGATTTCGGATTATACGATATGGCTGGTAACGTTGCAGAATGGGTAGCCGATGTTTACAGACCTATTATTGATAATGAAGCAAATGATTTTAACTACTACAGAGGAAATCAATATGCTAAAAACAAAATTGGTAAAGACGGTAAAATTGAAATCGTTTCAACTGCTAACATTAAATATGATACTTTAAGTAACGGAAAAGTTGTAGCAAGAAATCTTCCGGGAGAAATCGCACAGGTTCCAGTTGACGAACAAGAAACATATTTGAGAACAAATTTTAGTACAAGCGATAATATCAATTATAGAGATGGTGATAAACAATCTTCTAGATATTTTGACTTTGGAGATTCTGAGTCAGGGCCAAAAGCAGATCAGACAATGTATAATTCTCCTAAACATAATATCACTACTGATAGTTTAGGTCAGATGACTAGAAAATATGATAACTCAAGTAAACGTACTACTTTGATCGATGACAAAGTAAGAGTTTATAAAGGAGGTTCTTGGAGAGACAGAGCGTATTGGTTAGATCCTGCTCAAAGAAGATATTTCCCTCAGGATATGGCAACTGATTACATAGGATTCAGATGTGCAATGTCTAGAGTAGGTTCAAAAGCTGAAAAAAGAAAATCGCCTAGAAACTAAGTTTTAGAAATTCAATAACAAAAATTCCAAATTCCAAGAGCTGAACATTTCAGTGTGGAATTTGGAATTTTTTGTATTTATTTTTTTCTACTTTTACGATCTATAAAAAATTTATAAATGAATATTCAGGAAATTCATAAACTGTTTTTACAATGTAAATCTCTTTCAATTGACACACGAAAAATTGAAAAAGATTCCCTGTTTTTTGCTATTAAAGGCGAAAACTTTGATGCAAATACTTTTGCTAAACAAGCACTTGAGTTAGGAGCTTTATTTGTTATCATTGATAATGAATCTTATCTGGTAGATGAAAGAACTATTCTTGTCCAAAATAGTTTAGAAACTTTACAGGAATTGGCAAAATTTCATCGTGCTTATTTAAAATTGCCAATTATTGCCCTGACCGGAAGTAACGGAAAGACAACAACAAAAGAACTTATTAATGTAGTTTTATCTAAAAAGTACAAAACGAAAGCGACAGTTGGAAATCTGAACAATCATATTGGAGTTCCATTGACATTGTTAAGTTTTAATACAGAAACTGAAATTGGAATTGTTGAGATGGGAGCGAATCATAAAAAAGAAATTGAATTTTTATGTGAAATTGCTCAGCCTGATTATGGATACATCACCAATTTTGGAAAAGCGCATTTAGAGGGTTTTGGAGGTGTAGAAGGTGTAATAGAAGGGAAAAGCGAAATGTATCAATATTTAGCCAAGAACGATAAAATTGCCTTCGTTAATCTGGAGGATCCAATTCAGATCCAAAAATCTGTAGGTATAAAATCATTTACTTTTGGCGTAAAAAATGATAAAGCTGATGTAAAAATTGAAAATATTGCCGCAAATCCTTTTGTGGTGGTAGATTATGACAATTTCACTGTTGAATCACATTTAATTGGCCTGTACAATTCAAATAATATAAATGCTGCAGTTTCTATCGGTCGTTATTTTAAAGTGGATAATTTAGCTGTAAAAGAGGCTGTTGAAAATTATATTCCGGAAAATAACAGATCTCAATTATTAAAAAAGGGATCGAATCAAATCATTCTTGATGCTTATAATGCTAATCCGAGTAGTATGGCAGTGGCTATTGCAAATTTTCTTCAATTGGATAGTCAGAATAAAGTGATGGTGCTAGGCGATATGTTTGAATTAGGAAAGGAGAGTCAGCAAGAACATAAAATAATCGTTGAATCTTTACTAAATCAAAATAGATCAATTTGCTATTTGATTGGAAAGGCATTTTATGAAAATAAGATTGCTAGTGAAAATATTCAATTTTTTGAAACATTTGGGGATTTTTCAAACCATCTAAAAACTATGCACTTTGAAAATAATGCCATTTTAATAAAAGGTTCCAGAGGAATGGCGCTCGAACGTACTTTGGAATATATTTCATAATAAAAAGCCATTCGTTGCAACGAATGGCTTTTTAATTTTTAGATACTCATAAGAAAACCTATTAGGTTTTCTTTTTTATTTAAGCCTAATTTTTTTCTTAAGCGATATCTCGCCAGCTCAACTCCACCAGTCGAAATATTCATGATTTCTGCAATTTCTTTGGTTGACATATTCATTAACAAATAAGTTGATAAGTCAAGTTCTCGCGGTGATATAGTTGGGTATTTTTCCTTTAAGCGCTTCAAAAACTCAAAGTGAACGTTCTTGATGTGTTTCTCAAGATCTTTCCAGCTTTTGTCTGTATTCACTTCCTTTACAATACTTTTATTTAGTTTGCTGACTTGAAATTTTGTTGAATCGTCAAGCGCATCAACGTCAATTTCTTTTAGTTTGTGAATAATTCCGTTTAGGATTTTATTTTTCTTTACAACCTGCAAAGAGTTATTTACTAATTCTTTGTCTTTTGCCAGGATTTTGATCTGAAGTTTATCATTTTTCAGTTTTTCAATTTCTTTTTCAAGGTCGTATTGCTCTTGCCTGATTCTTGATTCTTTTTCAAGATACAATCTTCTTTGTTCTATCGTTTCATAATATTTGTTTTTCCTGATCTTCATTTTGATTCGGTTCGAAATAACATAGATCGCAATGATGATTAAAACAAAATAAATTATAAGTGCCAAAAAGTGTCTGTACCAAGGTGGAGAAACAGTAAATAAAAGTGTTGACGGCTCGGATTGAATTCCGTAGCTGTTTCTAACTTTTACATTCATTTTGTAATCTCCTTCACGAAGATTTGTGTATTCTTTGATCGAGATGGTTGACCAATTGCTCCATTTGTCATCAAAAGGTTCCAGTTGATAAGAGAATTCTACATTTTCAAGGTTTTCATATGTAGGTGATGAAAATGTAAAACGCACATGGTTTGACGAATATGGAATTCGAATGTTCTCAATTTTATTTTGGTTGTTTCCTAAGACAATAGTGTCGCCTGGAAAAGAAAAGCTTCGAATAAAAGCTTTTGGTTTTGTTACATAATTATTCAACAGTTCAGAATCGTAATGGGCTAACCCGTCTGTCAATCCAATAAAAATATTCTTAGAGTCAATGGTGCTGACAGACAAATAATTACTAACCAAATTCCCTGTTAAGTTTGAAAAAGGAGCGACGATATTAGTGTAATACTTGTTTCGCTTCATTAATACACCGAGAGATTCGTCAAAGGCATACCATAAGTTCGATTGAGAATCTTCACTCAATGCATTTATATTTGGTATATTCCTGAATAATTTAGATAAGTTCTTGTCCTCATAAAATAAATCCTGCTCCTGAGAGTATTTATAAAAATGGTTATTCGTCTGGAAGTATAATTGATTGTCAATTTTCTGGATGCTTCCAATATTTTTATATTGAGTGCTTAATTGATCTATCTTTTTGATGGATGAAAATCTTGTTAAATCATTGCTCAGAGACATTCTGTAAATTGATTCGTCTTTTTTTAGCCATAAAAACGATTTATCAAGCTCAAAACTATTTGATGATTTGTCAAAGCCAATAACCTGATTCTTATAGATTAATCCGCCAGATGTCTTTTGAAAAATGGCAAATCCGTCATAATTTGAACCTATAAAAAAGCCAGGTCGGTTTGGGATGTTTTTAAAACCAAAATAACCTTTGGAATCGATTGTATTGGTAACTCTTCCACCTTTTATAACTAGAGCTCCTCTGTTGTTTGAACAAATTAATTCATTATCAATGACCTGAACATTCCATGATTGAGCAGTAGTTCCTTCGACAAGTTTAAAAGTATCTTCTTTGAAGCTGTTGTTCCACGCATGATAAAAAACACCCTGGTTTGTTGCGACGTATAAATTTCCTTCATGAATTACGGAGGCATAAACAGTACTAATGTCATAGCTGAAACCAAAATAGGTAAAAGGAGATCCTTCGTTTACAAAGGCAATACCATTGTCAAGACCAAGCCATAGGTTGTTTTTATTGTCAATAAAGGATGTTAAAACAGTATTGTTTTGTAATCCTTTTTTTCGATTGAGATGTTGGATTATTTTACCATTGAAATCACAAATAGCAATACCATCTAGTACAGAGTTTAAAACAATGAAATTATTTTCTATTGTAGCTCCTCCCAGTGAGTTGTTCTTTTTTACAAAATTATTGGCTTCAGTATCCCATGGCTTTACGGTATTGTTTTCGTAGATAAACAACCCTTTTTCAAGAGTTATAATTAAGATTTTACTTTTGTCTAGAGCATACATTCCCCATACTTCGGTGTTATTAAGGCTGGTTGTGTTTGGAAGAGCGTATAGTTTTCCATTTCGGTATTCTAATATTCCTTTATCTATATCCTGAAAATATAGTTTGTTGTTGACTACAAATGAAAATTGAAATCGTTTTGGAGCTTTTAAAATAGTAAGTTTTCCATCTTTAAAGATGTATGCTCTGGCAAAAGACTGAAAAATGGTTTGCTTGTTTAAGGTGTGAATCTTCCATATGAAATCAATTATTTTGATTTTGTTTTTATCTACACTTTTGGCTAACGATGTGTATTTTAGTTTTCCTTTTTCATTTGGCTGGAAGTAACCAAATTCATTGTAGCCGCCTACATAAATTTTTCCTGAGTCATCAATTTTTAAACAGCGTACAGAGGTTAAATTAGGTAAGGGATATTTTCTCCAGGATGAACCGTCGAATTGCAGAAGACCATTGTTATTAGCAAAATACAGGTTTCCATTCTTATCCTGTCCAATGTTCCAATTTTGGGTTCCTCCTTTATATTCGTTTCGCTTGTAATTTCTTACATCGGGCAAACCTATACTTTTGACTTGTCCAAAAAATGCTGTTGTGAATAATGTAAAAATAATAATAATAAAATATGATTTTATCAATTTCATGAATTTTTTAATTTATTTCAATTTTATATGTATAACTATTTGTATTTCAGTAATTTGATGTGTTTTTATGATTACTATAACGAGGTAGTAGAGCATTTTATTGATAAAAATAAGCATTCTTATACAACTGTAGTGTTTATTTTTACAATTAACATTTTCATAACATCTTAAATTTTAATTTTAAAATATTGTAAATTAGATAATTATAAAAAAAATGATGTGTTTTTGTAACGTTGTAAATTTTACTTTGATGTGTTTTTGTAGGGAATTTAAATTGCCGATAGTAAAAAATTAAGATTATTATTGCATCAAATTACTAATTAATTAACCAAAATTTTTAGAAAAATGAAATTAACAAAATTACTTATTTTTTGTATTTCGTCTTTGTTATTCTCGGTTATAGCTGTGGCTCAGGATGTCACAGTAAATGGGATGATAAACGATGAGAGTGGAATGCCGGTTCCGGGTGCAACTATTGTATTAAAGGGTACAACAAAATCAGCGGCATCAGATTTTGACGGAAAATTCCAAATTAAAGTGCCGTCAAATGGTGTTTTGACAGTTACTTTTATTGGTTACACTACAGTTACAGAGGCTGTAAACGGAAGAACAAATATTACAATTCAATTAAAACCAGAATCACAATCATTAAATGAGGTTGTGGTCGTAGGATACGGTACTCAAAAGAAAGCAGTTGTTACAGGAGCAATCTCCAGTGTAAAAGCTGCAGATCTGGAAAAAGTTCCAAACGGTCGTGTTGAGCAGGCTTTGCAAGGTAGAGCAGCAGGTGTTTCTGTGGCTTCAACATCAGGTCAGCCGGGCTCTGCTGCGAAAGTACGTATTAGAGGTATAACTACTTTTAGAGAGGGGGGTAATGATCCTCTTTGGGTAGTTGATGGAATTGTAATTGATGCTGGAGCGACTGGTTTTATTAATCAATCTGATATTGAGTCTATTGAGGTTCTTAAAGACGCTGCTTCTGCTGCAATTTACGGTACTCGTGCAGCAACAGGGGTTATCATTGTAACCACTAAAAAAGGTAAATCTGGAAAAATCAGTGTAAACTATAATGGTTTTGCTGGAATTTCGACCCCAGCTAAAAAACTAGATTTATTAAATGCACAGCAATATGCTACATTAATAAATGAAAAATTAGCAGCTGACGGAAATGCTATCAGATATGCAAATCCTGCTGCTTTAGGAAAAGGAACTGATTGGCAAGATGCTATTTTTAATAATCAGGCATTCAGATACAATCACGAATTAAGTATAAGTGGTGGTGGTGAAAAATCTACATTTTATGCTTCATTTGGTATTCAGGACCAGGAAGGTATTGTTACAACAGATATTTCTGGTTATAACAAAAAGAACTTTCGTTTAAATTCAACTCATAAAATATCTGACTATTTTACTTTTGGTCAAACTTTTGGGTTCACAAGACAAAAATCAAAGAGTCTTGGAAATACTAACAGTGAGTTTGGAGGACCGTTAAGTTCTGCAATTAACTTAGATCCAACAACTCCATTAGTAGTAACGGACCCGGTCCTTGCAGGTCAGGCTCCTTATAACAATCCATTGGTTATTCGTGATGCAAATGGTAACCCTTACGGTATTTCACCATGGGTGGGTCAGGAGATGACAAATCCATTAGCATACACTCAAACAAGATTAGGCGGTTATAACTGGTCAGATGATTTTGTTGGTAATGCTTATCTTGAAGCAAACATCACAAGCCATTTAAAGTTTAGAACAACTATTGGAGGTAAGATTGCTTACTGGGGAAGCCAAGGTTTTACACCTTCATTCTTTTTAAGTAATAACGTTAATGCTGCTAGAAATAATTATACTCAAAACAATGAGAAATCATTTGCATGGACGTTGCAAAACACGCTTAATTATTCAAATAAATTCGGGAATCACAATGTAAATGTTCTACTTGGTCAGGAAGCATTGGCTGAAAACATTGGAGGTGTAATTGGAACTACAATGTATGGTCTGCCAATTTCTGATTATCGTGATGCTTCTTTTAGTTTTGATGTGCCTCAAACAGACAGACTAAGTTGGTCTAGTGATAAAGCCGTGCACAAATTAGCCTCTTTATTTGTACGTGCCAACTATGATTACATGGAAAAATATCTTTTTACAGGTATAGTTCGTCGTGATGGTTCTAATCGTTTTGGTGACAATAAAAAATGGGGTGTTTTTCCTTCATTCTCTTTAGGATGGGTCCTTTCAAAAGAAGGATTTTGGAAAGAAAACGAAGTAGTTAATACCTTGAAATTACGTGGAGGTTATGGTGTTGTTGGTAATGATAATATTGATCCTGACAAATATCTTCCTGTTGTAGTTGGAGGTTACAATTATACTATTGGAAATTCAGGGAATATCACTACAGGTTATGGAAACTCAACTTTACCAAATCCTGATTTAGGATGGGAAGAAACTTCTCAGGCAACAGTTGGTCTTGATGCAAGATTGTTTAACGATTTTACGCTGACTTTAGATTACTTTAAAAAGAAAACCAGCGGAATTTTAAGAGATGTTGTAATCCCTGGATATGTGGGTGTTGTTGACGCTCCTTCGGCTAATATTGCCAACATGGATAATACTGGTTTTGAAATTGAATTGGGTTATAAAAAGAGATTAGGAGATTTCAATTTAGGTGTTAATGGAAATTTTGCAACACTTAAAAATGAGGTAACTTATATTAATACAAATACTGATTTTATTCAGGGTGATGCAAGTTTTCAATCAATGGGTCCTGTTACAAGAACTAAGGTTGGACATTCTTTCAATGAGTTCTATGGTATGAAAACTAATGGAATTTTTCAAAATGAAGCAGAAGTTGCGGCTTATACAAATGCAGCTGGAGGTTTAATTCAACCAAATGCAAAACCAGGAGATTTCCGTTGGGTTGATACAGATGGAAATGGAAGTATTACAGAAGATGATAAACAATTTTTAGGCACTAGTGTACCTAAATATACATTTGGACTTACTGTAAATCTGGATTACAAAAACTTCGATTTCATGGCATTTGCTCAAGGTGCAGCAGGTAGCAAAATTTTCCAGGGATTAAGAAGATTAGATATTTTGAATGCCAACTATCAAACAAATGCTTTAGGTCGCTGGACAGGTGAAGGTACATCAAATGATTATCCTAGATTGACAAATACTGATCCAAATAAAAACTTTAGTTCGATGTCAGATTTTTATCTTGAAAGCGGTGATTATGTACGTTTGAAAATTGTTCAATTAGGGTACACTTTACCAGTAAAAATATCATCTAATATTGGGGCTGATAAAATTCGTTTTTATTTAAATGGAGAAAATCTTTTCACATTTACTAAATACACAGGATATGATCCGGAAATTGGTGGACAGGTATATGGTGTAGACAAAGGAGTTTATCCACAAGCGAGAACGATCATGTTTGGAGCGAACTTTCAATTTTAATAAACAATAAGATTATGAAAACAATAAAATTTAAATATATATTCTGTGGAATAGCTTTGGCTATAATGGGATCTTGTTCGGAAGATTTTGTAACCACTGCCCCGAAAGGAAAATTAGATTCAGATAGCTATTACTCAAACGAATCACAAACTTATGCTGCATTGGTAGGAGTTTATGATCCTATGAGAAAAAACACAGGAGGTTTTGAAAATATGGTAGCGATGTTGAATGCCGGTTCAGATGATTTCTGGGCAGGAGGAGGTAGTTCGACTGACGGTCAGGGAATTCAAAATTTCTCTAGCCATTCACTTTCTTCTATTTTAATACCAGCGAGTTACTGGAATGATCATTATCAGGGTATTTACAGAGCGAATGTTTTAATATCTAAATTACCAACTGCTTCAATGTCTGATGCTGTACGAGCAAGATTTGCTGCGGAAGCTAAAGCATTGCGTGCATTGTATTACTTTAACCTGGTTAGGATGTTTAAAAACATTCCTTTGATTTTAGAACCATTAGTGGCCAATGATATCTTTACTCCTGAGCAGGCTAAGCCAGAAAATGTGTATGCTCAAATCGAAAAAGATTTAAAAGAAGCTATTCCGGTTTTACCAGGAACAGTTCCTGCTACTACAGAAGCTGGACGTATGACTAAAGGTGGTGCACAGGCATTATTAGGAAAAGTATATCTATTTAATGGTAAAAAAGCCGAAGCAGCTGCAGTTCTTGCAGAAGTTAATGGTACTCCAGGCGGTACAAACCAATATGGCAATAAATTGTTAGCAAAGTTTAGCGATTTATGGGTAACTGCAAATAAATATAATACAGAATCTTTAATTGAAGTTGGTCACAGTAGTGCAGGTAACTCTGATTGGGGCTTCTGGGGATCTGGTCGAGACGAAGGAAACTCATTAAACGTTATGGTTGGACCACGAAGCTATACAAAAACAGCAAATTCAGATGCACCAGACCTTCCTTCAGGATGGAGTTTTAGTGTTCCTACTCAAAAATTGTACGATGCAATGAAAAATGATCCAAGATTTGCTGCTACTATCTTAGACATAAAAGCATTAAAAGCAGCTGGGAAGGCAGATTATATTGCAGCTAATCAGGATACGGGATATTTTTTAAACAAATTTTTACCAAGAATGTCTGATGTTCGTACAGGTGGTGGAGCAGCAGAATTGAATTACAGACAAAATTCATATATCATCAGACTTGCAGATACTTACTTAATGGAAGCTGAAGCATTAGGTTCAGGTGCCAGAGCACAAGCGTTATTAGATGCTGTAAGAGCGCGAGTTGGATTAACGTCTGTTCCTGTAACATTGGCTGCTATTAAAAATGAAAGAAGAATGGAACTTGCGGGTGAAGGACACAGATTCTTTGACTTAGTTAGATGGGGTGATGCTGCTACAGCTTTAGCCGATAGAGGTTTTGATGCCGGTACCGATGAAATTTTTCCAATACCATTTGTTGAATTAACTGGTACTAAATTGAAACAAAATCCTAACTACCAATAACCAAAAACCAAAAAAAAATGAACCTAAATATAAATTTGAAAAAAAATGTTTTCCTAATGTTTGCATTAGCATTAGGAATACTAACTAGCTGCGATGATGAAGCTGGAAATGGAAATGGCTTAACTGCGACTAATGTCGATGCTGCCTTTACCATAACTCCAGTTGCGGGAGCTGTAAATACTTATCTTTTAACTGCGCAAACCAAAGGCGTTATTGGATCTAAATGGAATACTGGTGATGGTGCATATTCAGGTAAGATGAATGAAACTATCAATTTGCCGGATGCAGGAACTTACACTATTACTCATACAGCGATTGGTGCTGGAGGAGCGACAGGTACAGCTTCTCAACAAATTGTTGTAGCTACAACAGATCCTTTAAAAGGCAATTTAGTTCAGGGGGGGTCTTTTGAAACTGCAGCTGATCAGGCAAAATGGACTGTATTGAATCTTAGTGCAAATGGATCTGCTTTTTGGTCATATGCTAATAAAAGCGCAACAATTCATTCTCCGGGCGGATGGGCTCAGGAAGGAATCTATCAGGCAATTGATGTGATCAAAGACAAAGAATATACTATCGATATGTTGGTTTCTAGTCCTAGCGGATCCGATGAGACTTGGTTCGAAGTGTATGCTGGTACATCAGCTCCTGCTTCAGGAGTAGAATACAAAGACAATAAAGTGATGGGATTAAGTACTTGGGATGGTTGTGCCAAAGATGCATTCTCTGGAAAATTGTCAACTGTAGGTTGTGTGAAAAACGATAAAACAGGTACCGTTTCGAATGTCGTAAAATTTGCTCAGAGCGGTAAAATTTATCTTCTAATCAGAAGTGGCGGAAATACGTTTACAAAAGACGGAATTACAGTTACTAAAATCGAGTTTAGAGGAAAATAAAAAGATTAAGTTAAGTTTAAGTTTGGTTGTAAATAGCCCATAATCGTTATGAGTATGGGCTATTTTTTAAAACCTTAAACTACGTCAGAGAAAGAGTTTCTGAAAAAATATACTTCAATTTAGAATTTAAATAATAAAGGAAGAATGAAAAATAATAGTTTTAAAATTCTATGTTTTTTGTTTTCGGTGGCTTCTTTTGCCCAGCCTAAAACAAAAAAAGAATTTACAACCAATGGAAAAAAAATAACGGTTTATACTACCGCTGAAAATTCAAATCTAAGAATTACTTCTACAGACAATTTAACTTTTTCAGCAGCAAAACAACCTCTTGAAATCGAAACATCGGTTTTTGTAGAACCATCAAAAAAATTCCAGACTTTTATGGGAATTGGTGGGGCTATTACTGACGCAAGTGCCGAGATTTTTGCTAAACTTTCAAAAGAAAAACAAACAGAATTCTTAAATGCCTATTACGATAAAAATAAAGGGATTGGCTATTCTTTGCTAAGAACAACGATACAAAGTTCTGATTTTAGCAGTGGAAGCTATTCTTATATCGAAGAAGGAGATAAAGATTTAAAAACGTTTTCTATTGATCATGACAGACAATATCGCATTCCGTTAATAAAGCAGGCCATTCAGACTGCTGGAGGAAAACTGTTAACTTATGTTGCACCCTGGTCGCCAAATGCTTTCATGAAAAGTAACAAGAATGTTTTGAAAGGCGGAACTTTATTGCCAGAATATTATCAGACTTGGGCAAATTTTTACGCCAAGTTTATAAAAGCATACGAGAAAGAAGGAATTCCAATTTGGGGAACTTCAACTCAAAACGAGCCAATGGCGGTACAAACATGGGAGTCATGTATCTACACTGCTGAAGCAGAAAGAGATTTTATTAAAAATTTCCTAGGGCCAACATTGAAAAAAGAAAAATTAGGTGATGTGAAAATTATTGCATGGGATCATAACCGTGATTTAATGAATTACAGAGCTAATGTTATTTACTCTGATCCTGAAGCTTCAAAATATGTATGGGGAATGGGTTTTCACTGGTATGAAAACTGGTCAGGGGGATCTTCAATGTTTGATAATGTTGCCAAAGTAAATGAAGCTTATCCTGATAAAGGTTTATTATTCACAGAAGGTTGTGTTGAAAAGTTTGATGCCAAAAAATATCAATTTTGGGGTAACGGCGAGAGATACGGTATTTCTATGATTAATGATTTTAATAATGGAACTGCAGGGTGGACAGACTGGAATATTCTTTTAGACCAAAATGGTGGGCCTAATCATGTTGGAAATTTTTGTTTTTCACCAATCCACGCTGACACTACAACGGGCGAGTTAATTTATACACCTTCTTATTATTATATCGGACATTTTTCAAAATTCATTCACTTAAATGCAGTTAGAGTTAGCTCTGCTGTGAGCAGAAGTGCTTTATTAAGTACCTCATTTTTGAATACTGACGGAACCATGGCAACTATTGTTATGAACCAAACCGATAAAGAGGTTACATATAATTTAATAATAGCTGCTGAAAAAACAGTAGTAAAAATTCCTGCGCATGCTATACAGACACTTGTATATTAATATTTTATAGAAGAGTACGAGGGTTGATCTGAATCATCCATTTTGGCCCTCGATTACTTGAATTTTAAATTAAATAGTTTTTTTGAAAAGTAACAATGAAAGCCATAAATAAAATATTAATAGCTCCAATACTAGTGCTGCAATTAAGTTGTGCTTCATCAAAGGTTGTGGACAACACTACTGTTTCTGCATCCAAATCAAACAAAAAAATTAAGGTTTATACTACGGCCGAAAATACTAATTTGAGATTATCATTATCTAATAATTTAATTTCAAATTCAACTTCACAACAAACAAATTCAACAATATCTATTGTTATTGATGCTGAAAAAACAGATCAGACTTTTTTAGGAATTGGAGGTGCTATTACAGACGCAAGTGCTGAAGTTTTTGCCAAATTATCTCCTAAAAAGCAGCAGGAATTCCTAACCGCTTATTACGATAAAAATAAAGGAATTGGCTATTCCTTAGCCAGAACTAACATTCATAGTTGCGATTTTAGCAGCGGCAGTTATACTTATATTTCTGAAGGAGACAAGGAATTAAAAACCTTCAATATTGATCACGATAGAAAATATCGAATTCCATTAATCAAAAAAGCAATTGAAACTGCCGGCGGGAAATTAACGTTATTTGTTAGTCCTTGGAGTCCCCCAGCTTTCATGAAAGACAATAATGATATTTTGCACGGCGGCGTTTTATTGCCTGAATTTGCACAATCATGGGCAAATTATTATGCCAAATTTATAAAAGCATACCAAAAAGAAGGTATATCTGTTTGGGGATTGACCATTCAAAATGAACCAATGGCCAAACAGAGATGGGAATCTTGTATTTATACTCCGGAAGCCGAACGAGATTTTCTGAAAAATTTCCTCGGACCAACTTTAGAAAAAGAAGGACTGGGCTCTAAAAATATTATTATTTGGGATCACAATCGTGGTGATCAGTTAGAAACCAGAGCCAATCTTGTTTTTTCAGATCCTGAAGTTTCAAAATACGCCTGGGGAATTGGATTCCACTGGTATGAGACCTGGAATGGCGGACCGCCGCAATTTCAATCTGTAGGTAATGTACATAAAGCTTTTCCAAATAAAAACTTACTTTTTACAGAAGGCTGTGTAGAAAAATTTGATGCCACAAAATTTCAATTCTGGGGAAATGCAGAGCGTTATGGTCTTAATATGATTAATGATTTTAATAACGGTACGGTTGGCTGGACAGACTGGAATATTCTTTTAGATCAAAATGGAGGACCTAATCATGTTGGGAATTTTTGTTTTGCTCCAATCCACGCAGATACCACAAAAGACGAATTGATTCTTACTCCAATGTATTATTATATTGGTCATCTTTCAAAATTTATTCAGCCAAATGCTAAGAGAATAAATCAAACCATTAGTGATCAAACCCTTTTAAGTACGTCTTTTAAAAATTCTGACGGAAAAATTGCCACTATTGTTATGAATCAATCCGATAAGGAGGTTGTTTATAATTTAATAAATAACACATCTAGAACCATTATAACTATACCGGCACACGCTATGCAGACAGTTGTATACTAAGTGTCACTATTAACTAAAAAACCATAAAAAATGAAACTAAATTTTTTAAATACTATAAAAGCATTGTTTTTTGCGATTGCCATATTCGCACAGGTAAAATGCTCTTCATCAAACGACACCACTGATCCTGTTCCGCCGCCGGTTACACCTCCTGTAACACCTCCGGTTGTTGTCACAAACGATGTCGATTTTTGGCTTACAAAAGGAGATCAAAGCGTTTTATTAGCGAAACAAACCGGAACTTTAGGATTTGGAACTGTTTCTAATACTTATACCAATATCGAAGTAAATGCATCTCAAATGCATCAGACTGTAGATGGTTTTGGTTACACTTTAACAGGAGGAAGTGCTGAAATGATTAATCAATTAACAGCATCAAAAAAGAGTGCTTTATTGAAGGAATTATTTGGTACAGGAGAAAATTCTATTGGCGTAAGTTATCTTAGAATCAGTATTGGTGCGTCAGACTTAAATGCTAGCCCTTTTACCTATGACGATCTCCCAACGGGAGAAACAGATTTAGAATTGGCAAAATTTAGTTTAGCTAAAGATAAAGCTGGAGTAATTGCTCTGTTGAAAGAAATTTTGGTAATCAATCCTAAAATTTTGATTATGGCAACACCATGGTCTGCTCCAGTTTGGATGAAAGATAAAGACAGTTTTATGGGAGGAAAATTACAAACAAAATATTATGATGTGTATGCAAAGTATTTTGTAAAATACATTCAGCAAATGAAGGCTGAAGGAATTACAATTGATGCCATAACGCCTCAAAACGAGCCTTTGCATGACGGAAATAATCCTAGTATGTATATGTCTGCCCCAGATCAGGCTTCTTTTATTAAAAATAATTTAGGGCCTGCTTTTAAAGCTGCAAATCTTAAAGTTAAAATTATTGCATACGATCATAACTGTGATAATCCTAATTACCCAAAAGCAATTTTGGCTGATGTAGACGCTAATCCATTTGTGGATGGATCTGCCTTTCACCTTTATGGTGGAGATATTAGTGCACTTACGAATGTGTACAATTCTTACCCAACTAAAAATGTCTATTTTACAGAGCAATGGACTTCTTCTGCAGCCAGTTTTGATGGCGATTTAAAATGGCATCTTAGAAATGTAATCATTGGTTCTATGAGAAATTATAGTAAAAATGCGCTTGAGTGGAATTTAGCCAATGACGGCAATTTTCAACCTCATACTGATGGTGGATGTTCTATGTGTAAAGGTGCTTTGACAATAACTTCAAGCGAGGCTTTTCAACGTAATGTTGCTTATTACATCATTGCCCATGCTTCAAAATTTGTTCCAATGGGTTCTGTTAGAATTGGAAGTAATTCAGGTGGTAGCTTGCAAAATGTAGCTTTTATAACGCCTTCCGGATCAAAAGTATTAATTGTTGAAAATGATGGAGATGCAACCGAAAGTTTCAATATCAAGTTCAATGGTAAATGGACTACCACATCTTTACCTGCAGGAGCGGTTGGCACATATACCTGGAAATAGTCACATAATTTTTAACGGAGAGAAATCAGTTTTCAGATGAAAAAAATATTTATAACAGTACAGCTTTTACTTTCAGTTGCTTCTTTTAGCCAAGGTTTTTTGCATAGAGACGGACAAAATATTGTTGACGGAAATGGAAAAAATATAATATTAAGAGGTCTAGGTCTAGGCGGCTGGATGGTGCAGGAAGGCTATATGTTACAAACGCAGCCTTTTGCGAGTCCACAATATCAAATTAAACAAAAAATTCAGGAAGTAGCCGGAGAAAAAGGAACAAAAGAATTTTATGCCGCTTATAAGGCAAACGGAATTACAAAACGAGATATCGATTCATTAGCAGCCTGGGGTTTCAATTCGGTTCGTTTGCCAATGCATTACAACTTGTACACACCATCAATTCAGGAAGAAAAAAATGGTGAAATAACCTGGATTGAAGAAGGTTTTACCATGACAGATAATTTATTGAAATGGTGTGCCGAAAACAAAATGTATCTGATTTTAGATTTGCACGCAGCTCCGGGCGGACAAGGAAACGATGCGGCAATATCTGATTATGACACGACTAAACCTGCGTTGTGGCAAAGTGAAGCCAATCAGAAAAAAATGATTGCTTTATGGAAAAAATTAGCTTCCCGTTATAGAGATAATCAATGGATTGGAGCTTACGATATTATCAACGAACCAAACTGGAATTTTACCGGAACCAATAAAAACGGTTGCGATGAAAATTCTAATGGGCCATTAAGAGAGTTGATGGTTGCAGTTACAAAAGCAATTCGAGAAGTTGATCCCAATCACATGGTTATTATCGAAGGGAATTGCTGGGGAAATAATTACAACGGCGTTTTTCCTTTATGGGATGAAAATATGGCATTGAGTTTTCATAAATATTGGAATTACAATGACAAAGAATCCATCCAGAAAATGTTGGATTACAGAACACAATATAACGTTCCGATTTGGTTGGGAGAAAGTGGAGAAAATTCTAATGTTTGGTTCAAAGACGCACTTACGCTAATGGAAACCAATAATATTGGATGGGCTTTTTGGCCAATGAAAAAAATAGAAAATATTGCCGGCGTGACTTCGGTTACAAAAATTCCTGAATATGATATTTTACTAAAATATTGGAAAGATGGAGGGCAAAAACCATCAGAAGATTTTGCCAAAAAAACGTTGATGAAAATGGCAGATAATTACAAAATGGAAAATGTAACGGTTAAGCCAGATGTTATTGATGCAATGTTCAGACAAGTTCAGACAAATGACACTAAACCATATAAAAAACAGGTGATTCCTGGAAAAATTATTGCAACGCAATATGATCTGGGAACAAACGGATATGCTTATTCGGATAAAGATTTTGTGAATTACAGAGTGGCAACAGGAACTTTTGATCAATGGAACAAAGGCAATACCATGAGAAATGATGGTGTTGATATTTTACCATGCAAAGATTCAGGATCAAACGGTTATCAGGTTTCTTTTATTGAGGATGGAGAATGGCTGCAATTTACTTCAGAAGTTAAAAAACAGAATGATTATAAAGTTGCTATTCATTATTCAAGTGAAAGTTCTGAAGGGAAACTTCATTTAGAAACAGAGGGTGGAAATAAATCAGAAACCATCACACTTCCTGCAACTGGCGACAGTAACAAATGGAAAACTATTATTTTATCAGGAGTAAAGTTAAATGCCGGAACAAACAAAATTAAAGTGGTTTTCGAAAAAGGAGGTTTTAATCTGAATTACTTGGATTTTTCACAAGCTAAAAAAGGTGCATCAAAAAAGTAAAAACTAATTCAAATTAATAATGATGAAAATAAAGAATTACATGAAAAAAGTAGGGACTTTTACTTTTTTATTATTGTTTGGCTTCCAGTCTTGTAGCAGCGGTAGCGACGCAGGTGATGGAACTCCTGTATTGCCAGCACCTTCAAATCTTACTGTTAAAATGGAAGTAGTTGGTAAAACGAATGATAAACCTGATGGAGATGGAAGTGGGAAAGTGCATTTTACCTTTAATGCAGCAAATGCAATTTCATATAAAGTCTTAATTGATGGTCAGGCAAAAGAACTGAAAAATGGCGATTTAACTTATGAATTCACAGCTTCGGGAACTAAAAATTATCCCATAATTGTTTCGGCTTATAATGCTGCAGGGCAATTTGTGAGTAAAATTACTTCTGTCACTGTTTTTGTTGCGCGAAAAATACTTTGGGCTGATGAATTTGATGTTAATGGTTCTCCAAATACCTCAAAATGGGGATATGATTTAGGAACAGGAAATGGTTTTGGTAATAATGAATTGCAGTATTATACCAATAGGCCAGAAAATGTAATTATCGAAAATGGTATTTTAAAAATAAAAGCGATTAAAGAAGAGTACATGGGAAGTCACTATACTTCATCGAGAATGCTTACAAAAGGGAAGTTTTCATTTAAATATGGAAGAGCTGAAGTTCGTGCAAAACTGCCTGTTGGCGGCGGAACATGGCCTGCGTTCTGGATGTTAGGCGCTAATATTGACACTGCTGGCTGGCCATTATGTGGAGAAGTAGATATTTTAGAATCTGTTGGAAACAATCCAAATGTAAATCATTCCTCTTTGCATTCGCCTGGGCGTTCGGGAAATACCCCTGACACTGCTATTATAACCGTTCCAAATTCAGCAACAGAATTTCATGTTTATGCCGCTGATTGGTCTGCAGATAGTATTAAGTTTTATGTGGACGATCAATTGTTCTACACATATGTAAATAGCGCTTCAACACCATTTAATCAAAACTTTTTTCTGATTTTGAATTTAGCCATGGGAGGTAATTTTGGAGGAACAGTTGATCCAAATTTCACCAATGCAACTTTCGAAGTTGATTACGTCAGAGTGTATAATTAACATAAGTTTTAAATTGATTTTTTTCAGTAAAGCCTCGGAAAGCCTAGCTTTACAAGATTAAAATTTTTTAAATATGAAAAAGATAAATTCAATTGTTTTAGTGGTAATGCTGCTTTTGGTAAGCGGTTCATTTTATGGTCAAAATTTAAAAATTATGACCTACAATATTCGTTTAGATGTGGCTTCAGATGGAGAAAATGCATGGTCAAACCGAAAGGATTATTTTACTTCTCAAGTACAATTTTATAGTCCGGATATTTTTGGGGTCCAGGAAGCACTGCCAAACCAGGTTATAGATATTGCTTCGGCTTTTCCAAAATACAACAAGTTTGGAATAGGAAGAGAAGAAGCAGGAACAGGTGAAGCCTGTACGATTTATTATAAAAAAGATCGCTTTAAAGTTCAGGATTCTAATACATTTTGGTTGTCAGAAACACCAAATGTAGTTTCAAGAGGATGGGATGCGGCTTGTAACCGAGTTTGTACCTATGGCCTTTTTACCGATTTGAAAACAAAAAAAATATTTTGGGTTTTTAACCTGCATTTGGACCATATGGGTGAAGAAGCAAGAGTAAAGGGAGTGCAGTTAGTACTTTCAAAAATTGCAGCGATTAACAGCAAAAAATATCCTGTTTTTTTAATGGGGGATTTTAATTCGGAACCAGATACTAAACAAATTGTAGCCATTAAAAAAGTAATGGACGATACCAGAGATGTTTCTAAAGAAAAACCATTCGGGCCATCAGGAACTTTTAACGGTTTTAAACAGGATCAACCAGTAACATTATTAATAGATTACATTTTTGTGTCTAAAAATAGTGGTCTAAAAATAGAAAAACACGCAGTGCTAAGCGATTCTAAAGATTTAAAATATCCTTCAGATCACTTACCTGTCTTAATAGAAATAGATTAAATATGAAAAATAGTATGAAAAAACTCCAGATTTTACTTTTACTGCCACTTATTGCAGTTCAGATAAAATGTGGATCTTCAAAAAATGCTGCTGCCAATTTCGGTAAAGCTCAATCGTGGATCACGACTACAGATGAATCATCAAAATTGCTAAAGCAAAATGATTTGGTTTTTAATTCAGAAACGAATTCGAACCAAACCATTACAGTCGACGCTTCTCAGAAATTTCAAACTATTGAAGGTTTTGGATTTTCTTTGACAGGAGGAAGTGCTCAGGCAATTTTAAAATTGGATAAAGCTAAAAGAGCAGCATTGCTTCAGGAGCTTTTTTCAAGAAAAGAAGATGCCATTGGTTTGAGTTATTTAAGAATTAGTATTGGTGCTTCAGATTTGAATGAAACTGTTTTTTCGTATGATGATATGCCGGAAGGCCAAACCGATTTAAAACTGGAACATTTTAACCTTGGTCCGGATTTAAAAGATGTAGTGCCGGTTTTAAAAGAAATTTTAGCTATAAATCCGGATATTAAAATTATGGGTTCTCCATGGTCTCCACCAGTATGGATGAAAGACAACGGAAGCTCTAAAGGAGGAAGTTTACAACCTAAATATTATCAGGTTTACGCCGAGTATTTTGTAAAATATATTCAGGCAATGAAAGCGGAGGGAATTGTAATTGACGCAATCACACCTCAAAATGAACCTCTTCATCCTGGAAATAATCCAAGTTTATTGATGCTTGCAGAACAACAGGCAGATTTCATTGGGAATCATTTAGGTCCCGCTTTTGCGAAAGCAAAAATTAAAACCAAAATTGTGATTTACGATCATAATTGCAATAAACCAGAATATCCTCTCACAATTTTAAAAGACGCAAAAGCAAATCCTTTTATAGCCGGTTCTGCATTTCATTTATATGAAGGAGATATCAGCGCAATGTCTACAGTTCACGATGCTTATCCAAACAAAGATTTATATTTTACAGAGCAATACACAGGATCAGGAAGTAATTTTGAATCGGATTTGAAATGGAGTGTAAAAAATGTAGTAATTGGTTCGATGCGTAACTGGAGTAAAATTGCGCTTTCGTGGGGATTAGCAAATGATGAATTCTACAAACCTTTTACACCAGGTGGTTGTTCGACTTGTAAAGGCGCTTTAATGATTGATAAAAATCAAAATATCAAAAGAGAAGTTGGATATTATATTATCGGACACGCTTCAAAATTTGTTCCGGAAGGATCAGTAAGAATCGGAAGTAATATTAGTGGAAATCTTTATAATGTCGCTTTCAAAACGCCATCAGGACAAATTGTTCTCATTGTAGAAAATGACGGAACTGCAGCAGAAACATTCAATATCAAATGCAATCAAAAACAAATTTCAACTACTTTAAACGCAGGTGCAGTAGCCACTTACGTTTGGTAATCAAAATTAAATTCATGAAGAAATTAACCACATTTACCTTGTTGATGGTCTCGTTTTTTGCGGCCGCACAACAAGAAACAATCGATCAGAAAGTAAATGCCTTACTGAAGAAGATGACTATTGAAGAAAAAATTGGTCAGCTAAATCAGTATACAGGAGATAACTCAGCAACGGGACCAATTACGATTAATCCAAACAAACAAGCCGAAATTAAGGCAGGTTTAGTGGGTTCGATGTTAAACATCATCGGAACAAAATATACACGACAATATCAGGAATTGGCGATGCAGTCACGTCTTAAAATTCCGTTGTTGTTTGGTCAGGACGTTATTCACGGTTACAAAACTACATTCCCAATTCCGTTAGCCGAGGCTGCAAGCTGGGATTTAGCAGCAATCGAATTGGCTGCCAGAGTTGCGGCGACAGAAGCTTCTGCAAGTGGTATTCACTGGACATTTGCTCCAATGGTGGATATTGGACGTGATCCGCGTTGGGGTCGTGTAATGGAAGGTGCCGGAGAAGATACTTACCTGGGATCTAAAATTGCTTATGCCAGAGTAAAAGGTTTTCAGGGAAATAAATTAGGAGATTTAAATTCTGTTATGGCTTGCGTAAAACACTTCGCGGCCTACGGTGCAGGTGTTGGAGGGAGAGATTATAACTCAGTTGATATGAGCGAGAGAATGTTGCTTGAAACGTATTTACCTCCGTTTAAAGCGGCTTTAGATGCTGGTGCAGCAACTTTTATGAATTCATTTAATGATTTAAACGGAATTCCCGCAACTGGAAATTCTCATTTGCAGCGTGATATTTTGAAAGGAAAATGGAACTTTCAGGGATTCGTAGTTTCAGATTGGGGTTCAATTGGAGAAATGGTAGCACACGGTTATTCAAAAGATCTTAAAGAAGCCGCTTATTCGGCAATTACGGCCGGAAGTGATATGGATATGGAAAGTAATGCTTACCGTTATAATCTAGCAGAATTGATTAAAGAAGGAAGAGTTTCTGTTGATTTGGTTGATGATGCTGTAAAACGTATTCTTCGCAAAAAAATCGAATTAGGTTTATTTGATGATCCTTACCGATATTCAGATGATAAAAGAGCTGAAAAAGCATTAAGCAATCCTGAAAACAGAAAAGCAGCACTTGAAGTAGCGCAGAAAAGTATTGTTTTATTAAAGAATGAAAACCAGACTTTACCGCTTTCTAAAAGTGTAAAAACAATTGCATTTATTGGACCAATGGTAAAAGAATACAAAGCCAATATGGGATTTTGGTCAGTTGAATTACCAGAGGTAAATTATGATAAATGGGTAGTTTCGCAATGGGATGGTTTACAAAATAAAGTGAGTAAAAACACTAAATTATTGTACGCAAAAGGTTGTGAAGTTGACGGAGACAATAAAGATGGTTTTGCCGAAGCGGTGGCAACAGCAAAACAAGCTGATGTTGTTATTTTGAGCATTGGTGAAAGACGCGATATGAGCGGTGAAGCAAAAAGCAGAAGTGATCTTCATTTGCCAGGTGTTCAGGAAGATTTAGTAAAAGCGATTCAGGCAACAGGAAAACCAGTTGTGGTTTTGGTAAATGCAGGAAGACCTCTTATTTTTAACTGGACTGCAGATAATGTGCCTGCAATTGTGTACACTTGGTGGTTAGGAACCGAAGCTGGAAATGCAATCGCAAATGTTTTATTTGGTGATTATAATCCGTCTGGAAAATTGCCTATGACTT
Organism: Flavobacterium sp. LAR06; assembly: GCF_041946075.1. Classification (NCBI taxonomy): domain Bacteria; kingdom Pseudomonadati; phylum Bacteroidota; class Flavobacteriia; order Flavobacteriales; family Flavobacteriaceae; genus Flavobacterium; species Flavobacterium sp. LAR06. The sequence goes on from NZ_JAUTYT010000013.1 coordinate 112,921, forward strand.
TCCCAAGAGAAGTAGGGCAGGTGCCAATTTATTACAATCATTTCAGCACGGGAAGACCAGCTAAAGATGAGGATTCAAAAAATTATGTTTCAGCTTATATCGATTTAAAAAACTCTCCGAAATTTCCTTTCGGATATGGTTTGAGTTATACAAAATTTGATTATTCAGGTTTGAAATTATCTTCAACGAAAATCAAAAGTAACGAAACAATTAAGGTCTCTTTTCAATTATCAAATATTGGAAAAGTGGCTGGAGAAGAAGTGGTACAATTATATTTAAAAGACAAATTCGGATCTGTTGTAAGACCGGTTTTAGAACTGAAAGATTTCCAAAAAGTGAAATTAAATGCTGGAGAATCTAAAACAATTGAATTTACAATTGACAAAGAAAAACTTTCTTTCTACAATAATAAATTAGAATGGGTTGCTGAGCCGGGAGATTTTGAAGTAATGATTGGAGCTTCGTCAGCAGATATTAAACTAAAATCAGATTTTGAATTAGTACAGTAATATAGAATGTCAATTAAAATTGGCGTTATGGATTTTATAAAGGTTTTGAATTATTTCAAAACGGTATTTATAAAATCCATAGCGCCAATTCCTTTATAAGATGCGTATAAGGCTTTATCAAAAGCTTCGCGTTTTGCCTTCTTGTCTTTCGCTTCAGTTTCAATAATCATTTGATTGAAAATTTTTTCCTGTTGCTCACTATATTTTATTGATTCTTCTAAAAGATACGTTTTAGAAACAAACCCGAATGAGGTCCAGATTTTGGTTCTAATTTTTTCATTGATATTTTTTAACGGATTGGTATTCATATCTCTTGCATTGACTTTCTTTATTTTGTAAACGAAGCTTAAAAATAGAATTATTCTTACTTTTACGCTTCAATAATAACAAATGATTTAATTAATGTGTTATTATGACGCAATGTACTTATTTTTTTTATATTGCATTTTAATTTTAAGTTAAAATTGTGATCCATACACTTCTTTATTAAGGTTTTATTTCTGTACTAATTCTTTTGAATTGGATCAAAAGTGTTTTCGTTTTATAAAAATGAATTACATTGCAAGATAATTTGACACTGAAAAAGGGGATTTAATTGAAAAACGAATGCTAAAAGACATTATAGAAAATAATGAAAATTATCAGCCCGGACTGTCGATCGACTGTGTTATTTTTGGCTTTCATGACAATCAGCTAAAGGTTTTATTGATCAAAATTCCGCATCGTGAAACGTGGTCTTTGCCGGGTGGATTTATTCCGGTAGATCAGGATATTGATGTTGCGGCAGTTACCGTTTTAAATGAAAGAACTGGTGTAGAAGGTATTTTTTTAAGGCAATTTGCTACTTTCGGAAAAGTAAAACGAAACGATCAGCATTTTGATAAAAAGATCTTGGAGTATTTAAAAATTGAAGAAGAAAAAGGGAAATGGCTGATGCGTCGTTTTGTGACGATTGGCTATTATGCCTTAGTCGATTTTCTAAAAACTATTCCAAAACCAGCTAATAAAGACGAAGTAATTGAGTGGATCGATCACAAAGAAGTACCCGAACTTATTCTGGATCACAAAGAAATTCTGGATAAAGCTTTAGATACTTTAAGAATGGAATTAAACTTAATGCCAGTTGGATACAATTTATTACCAGAGAAATTCACCATTCCGGAACTTCAGAAATTATACGAAACAATCTTAGATAAAAAACTGGACAGAAGAAATTTTCTTAGAAAAATAACCAACATCGGAATCTTGACGAAATTAGACGAAAAGAAAAGCAATGTCGCTCACAAAGCGCCAAATTTGTATACTTTTGATAAAGATAAATATGAAGAAGTCTTGAAAAACGGACTGAATCAAGGCTGGTAAAATTAGAATTAATTTTAAATTTAGCGATTATGGTCTCAATTGAAACTTTTAGAAAATTAGCCATGTCATTTCCCAATGCTACAGAAGAACCACATTTCGAGAAAACTTCTTTTCGTGTCAATAAGAAAATATTCGGCACATTTGATGAAAAGAACAACAGAGCGGTTTTAAAATTAAATGAAATCGATCAATCTGTTTTTTGTGCTTCAAGTGAAAAGATTTTTTATCCAATTCCAAACAAATGGGGAAAACAAGGCTGGACGATAGTTGAATTTTCAGAAGTAAGACCCGAAATGTTTGAAGACGCTTTGATACTATCTTATGAAAATGTAATTTCAAAAAAGAAATAAGTTCTATCTGACAATCGTTCTAAAAGTCAAATTTACTCTCGGTTTTGAAGTTGTTTTGGTTGGCGGCAAACGATGAAGCCAATGTGTTTGTGTTTCATCTTTCATCACTAATAAACTACCGTGTTCCAGAATTAAGGAAACAACTTCTTTTGTTTCTTTGTGTTTGAAACCAAATTTACGTTCCGCTCCAAAACTGACAGAACCAATTGCGCCATTCTTCTTTAAATCTTTTTCGGCGTCGCTGTGCCAGGCCATTCCTTCCTCTCCGGAATGATACAAATTAAGCAAGCAGGAGTTGAATGTTTCGCCTGTTTTTTCTTCAATAATGGCTTTTAATTCCAAAAGTTCTTTTGTCCAGGGAAGTGCTTTTTTGGTGGTATTCGAATACGTATATTCAAAACCCGAATCACCGTACCAGGCCACTTTTCGTTTGGTTAAAATTAATTTTCCGAAGATAATCGCTTCGTCATTTTTCCATTCAATTGTGTTCAAAAGAATATCTAAATAATGGTTTGAATCTTCACGAGAAAATAATCTTCCGTAATAATTCACCGTTCCATCTTTCGGAAGCAGGTTTGTATTTTCGTCTGTATGTGGATTAAATAAGTCCATTTTTCCAGTTTTGATATTCGGTTTTTATGCAATGTCCGCAAGGTCTGAAACCATTTTCCATAGCTTCGTTTTCAGATAAAAAGAAAACCCGGTTTTCGCGTTTCATTCTTTTACCGGAAGAACATTTTAAGGTTCCGTAGATTTTTAGTTTCCGGTTTCCACCGAAGCAAATTTCTGCATTTTTAATTTTATTTCTAAGATCGGAATCAAGAATTTTGTTGTGGTGTATCATTTGTTTTTTTTAGGTTCAAGGTACAAAGGCACAAAGATGCCAGCTTATGAGGAAACCTCTGAACCTCTGAACCTTTGTACCTCTGCATCTTTGCTCCTTAAGATAACGCATCATGAAAAATAATCCCCAATGTATGTCGTTCTCCAGAATGAATTTCACTCACACCATGTTTCATATTAACACGATAATATCCTTTTGTGCCTTTTACCGGTCTGAAATTGGTTGTAAAAACCAAAACGTCACCTTTTTTAGGTTTCAAAACAATCGCTTTTGATTGCGCTCTGGGCGTTTGTTGAGTTAAGACAAATTCGCCTCCTGTAAAATCTTCACCAGGCTCGTTTAGAAAAAGAACTATTTGAATAGGAAAATAAACATCTCCGTATAAATCCTGATGCAAAGTATTAAAACCACTTTTACCATATTTTAAAATTAAAACTGTTGCTTTTAGTTGATTATTAGCGTGACATTGTTCGATCAATTTTTCATGTGTTTCAGGAAAAACAGTATTGATGTTTAATACTTTCATCCATGAATTTGCAATTGGTGCCAGCTTTGGATAAATAGATGAACGAATGCTTTGAATCAAATCCGGAAGTGGATAATTAAAGTATTTATATTCACCTAAACCAAATCGGTATCGCTCCATAACAACTGTTTTTCGGTATAAATTTGGATTATCATAATCGAATTTTAAATCTTCGCATTCTTCGGTAGTAAGTAAATTGGGAATAATCGCAAATCCATTTTCGTGCATAGATTCGGTGATGCTTTCCCAATTTTGAAAAGCAATTTTTGATTGTATATTTTGCATGGAATTAAGTTTAGAGATCTGAATTTAGTTGCGCGCCTTCCCAGCCAATTATAGCTGTTTTTCGAGTATTTCCCCACATATAACCGCCAAAGGTTCCTGTGGATTGAATAACACGATGACATGGAATTAAAAACGCTACAGGATTGCTTCCAATTGCTGTTCCGACAGCGCGTGAAGCATTTGGTTTTTCAATTTGATGTGCTATAGAGCCGTAAGTAGAAAGTTGTCCCATTGGAATTTTAAGCAACGTTTCCCAAACTTTCAATTGAAAATCGGTGCCTTTTAAATGCAGTTTAATTTCAGATAATTTGCTCCAGTCGTTTTGGAAAATAAATAAGGCATTTTGTTGTACTAAATCCAGTTTCCGGGAGAAGGTTGCGTTTGGGAATTTATGTTTTAAATCTTCAAATCCGATTTCTTCGTTTTCGGCGAAAGCCATAAAACAAACCCCTTTTTGGGTAGAAGCAACTATAATATTCCCAAACGGACTTTCGGCAAAGCTGAAATTAATGTCTAAATTCTTTCCGCCATTTTTATATTCCGCTGGTGTCATTCCTTCGATGTTCACGAACAAATCATGAAGACGACTTGTTCCGGAAAGTCCGGTATCAAAAGCAGCATCAAATAAAGTGGCCTGATTGTCTTCTTTCAGAATTTTTTTAGCATGTTCGACACTTATATATTGCAAAAACTTCTTCGGACTTGTGCCGGCCCATTCGGTAAACAAACGCTGAAAATGAAACGGACTCAAATGCACTTTTTCGGCAACTTCATCAAGATTAGGCTGCGCTTTAAAATTGGCTTTGATATAATCAATCGCATCGGCGATTCTATTATAATTGATGTTTTCCTGTGTGTTCATTTCTTTCAATTTTATAAGGCAAATATCGACAGGGTTTAGCAGTCATAAAATCCGAAACTTGCTTTGTTTTTGTTTCAGGTTTCAGTTTCACGTTCTGTAGCAACTTGAAACTTGAAACAATTTTTTCAATAAATTAGAAATTAATGCGCGGTAGTTTTAGAAAAAACATTGATTACTACAACACCAATCATAATTAAAGCCAATCCAATAATGGCTGGTAAATCTGGAATTTGCTTAAAGAAAACCGCGCCAATTATGGTAATCAAAACAATTCCGACGCCGGACCAAATGGCGTACGCAATGCCAACCGGAATGGTTCTGATGGCAAAACTTAAAAAGAAAAACGCAGCAAAATAGCCTATAATTGTAATAATGCTGGGAATAAGCTGCGTAAATTGTTCTGATCTTTTTAAGGCAGAAGTAGCAATGATTTCAAATAGTATGGCGATTCCTAAAAAGAAGAAGTTTTTCATGTTTCACGTTTTTGCAAAGTTAAGCTTTGTTTTTGAGTGAGATCTAAAAAGAATCATTTAAGACTATCTTTTGACATAGAAATGCTTATTAGTTTATAACCATTTTCGGTTCTTAAAAATTCGAAATGATCCTGACCAAAATCCTCACTGTCTTTTGAGGTTATTACTATGTTCTTAACTGGGTATTGCCACTCTTTGGATTCATGACAATTATTAAAATAATCTTCATATTCTCTTGCTTCGAATATAAATTGATTTAAACCATCAGCCGAAATGAAATAGTCCGTTTTTTCAGAGTTTAATTCTTGTAATTTTAATTTTAAAAGATTGTAATTCTGTTCGATAAATTTAGTTTTTGATTCATTGATCCATCCATTTGGGTTTTTCCAATAGGTGATTTTTTCAAATGAATGTTTCGCTAGGTTGTCTTTGGATAGGTTCGAAAGCAAACTATTTTTGAGCCATAATTTAAACTCTTTATCATAATTAATAAAAGAATAATACTGACCATCAATTCCATGAAAAATTTGTATTACAGGATCCTTAGTTGGTGTTTTTGATTTCTGTACAGAATAAAAATTCAGATCATAATCGTTTTCATATTCAAAATTTTCGACTAAGACTTTATTGTTGGTATCAATAAGAAATTCTTTTCCACCAGTCCAGCCGTAATGTTCGTCGTCAAACTTTTTCTTAATAGCGCCTTTTAATGCGACAATCAGTCCGTTTCTGGCTTTTGTTAAATTGTTGTATACTGCTGGAATTACAATTTTGCCTTCAGCATTAAACATTCCCATTTTATCGGTTTTTGGATCTCTAAAACGAATGAAACCTTCATTTTCGCAATCTGGTCCGTTGTCAAAAATATACAAGCTGTCAAGGCCGACAATTTTTCCGGATTTGGTTAAGTAATAACTTTTCCAACTATCCTTTACATCTTCGCTTACGGCCATGATAGCATCAAATTTATGGGCAGAAGTCAATCTCGTAAACTTTGGCGTTATTTTGATGTTGCCGTTCTTGTCCTTAAATCCGATGTGTGTGGTGTCTTTATCCCAAAATGAAATCCAGGTGTCATTATTTTGAGCCAATAGGGAATACGATAAAAAGAGAAACGCATAAAGAAGGATATTCTTTTTCATAAAATTTATTTATCGAAGATTAATTTTCGATTCGTTATTTTTTGCCTCCTCAAAACAAGCAGTGCATAACATTTTAAAATCGGCTTTGGCCTGAAAAATATCAGTCCATTCCTCCTCATTATCAAGAAGCCATTGTTCACATTCTCCGCACCACGCAATTTGCGGAAGGTCTTCTTCGGCTTCGGAATAGAAAAAACCAACTTTTGCTTTATTGTCAATAGCCATGGCAATATGTATGCAGGTAAAAGACATATCCTTTGAGCCATGTTTTTTACATAAAATTTTTTCAATCATACTTTTTAGTCGTGTTTTTTGAAGCAATTTTACATGACTTCAATTAACTTATATTTTAGTGTATTATTTTCAAATTCAGTATGTAAAGTCAATTCGGTTTCTCTGTCGTTTTGAGTAAAAAGTTTTACTTCTATTCCAAATGCCTCTCCGGCATCATATTTAAAAATACTGAATTTTGATTCCGAAATCTCTAATTGAGGAAAATCAGCAGTTTTAAAGTACTCAAATAATTCTTCTTTAATTTCAGCAAGAACTGCCGATTTAATTCCGAACTTGGCTTCTAAGTTGTTAGTGTTCATTGAATTAATTTCGTCTATTAATTGACTGTTTAATTCGAAAGCTATTTTTTGAATATCTTTTTCTGTCATAATGTAGTAGGAGATAAATAGAAAGCGCAGCAGAAACAAATTTCGTATAATTATCAGCTAAGTATTTAGCTCAATGGAAAAATTATTTTTTTCTTTCCTGCTTTTCTTTTTCTTTTTTTGCCTTTTCTTCTTCTTTAACTCTTTTTTCTTCTTCGTGTTTTTTGATAAGTTCTTCTTTTTGGATTTTTGCAGCCTGAATTTGGTTTTGCAAATCCTGAATTTTCTTTGAACTTTTGTCTAAATCAGCTTGTGATTTATTTACTTTTTCTTCAGATTTTTGAACTTTCTTTTTCGATTTTTCAATATCTTTTTTAAGATCGGCATTGTCATTTACTTTGTTTTCAAAACTGGCCAATTCTTCTTGATTAGCCTTTAAATCGGCTTCTTTTTCTGTTGATTTAAGCTGTAATTTCTTTAGTTTTCTTTCGTCATTAGCCAGCTTTTCTTCTGATGTTTGAATATTATTAAGATTACGGGCAAGATCGCGCTGTTGCTGCTGCTGTTGCATAAACATTTGGTTTTGCTGTCTGACCATAGCATTGTTGGTCTGCATTTGCCTTTGCATGCTGGACTGCGCCATCGAAAATAAAGGCAAAAGTGCAAGTAATATTAAAATTAGGCGTGTTCTCATAATTTAGTCAGGTATTTGGGGATGAAATTTCAAATGTAAAACTTAAATTGAAAAAAAGTGTATAAAATATCTGATTAAATCTCGCTAATTTGAAACCTAAAAATTGTATTTTTCAAAAAAAAACTATGAATAGAATTCTATTGATATTAAGTGTCTTTATATGAGGAATAGAAATATCCACTACGACGGAGCAAATAGTGCGATCATTGCGATAAGTGGGTGTTATGCGCAAAGTAATTTTACCTTCTTATTGGTATAGTGGCAAGCCTCTATAATTTTAGTTTTAGTTTAAGTGTAAATTGTTTTTGTTATGGATTGAATGATAGTCCAACGCTAAAAAACAATCGTACTTTATCGATGTTGTTGATCCAGGAAGCGTCAAAATGAATTGGGCCTAAAATGGATTGATAAGAAATCGCTGTTCCTCCTGAAAGTACAAGACTTGGGTTGTCATTTTCATCCCACTTTCCTTTTGGACTAAATACATGACCGATATAATCGTCGAAAGTGTCAAAACCTACACTAGCAATATTAAAGTGTGGAGTGAGATAAATTTTTCCGGTTAAATTTATTTGAGAGCCAAGTTTAACTCCCATATACTGTGTGACATTGAGCTCGTCCTCATGCAGGCCGGGAAATGAAAAACGATTACTGCCAGAGCTCGGAATAATGCCTCCCAAAAAATATTTTGCGGCATAACCAAATCCTGAAAACGGAATTTGATCATCTTTAAGTTTGTCCTGAAAAATAAAATAAGAATCAAATCCTATAATTCCCGTAATTTTCTTTTTTAAGAGTGCTCTCTTTTCAAAACCAAAACCAAATTTTGTGTAGCCATTTGTTGAACCGGAAATACGTGTTAAATCAGGATCCGAAAAAGAAGCATCTATATCACTTAGAAATGATCGCGCTATATTTGTTTTTATAATGGTTCCGTTTGTGGCAAAAAAAACTTTGTCCATATCATTATAAGAATAATGCATGTTGAATTCAATATTATTAGAGTCGTAGTTGGTTATATTGACGGAGTTAGGATTGTATTCCCGGTCATATTTTGGTTTTAGATTGGAGTAGCTATAGTTTAAGCCAAAACCTACATAACTTTTTAATGAATTTAAATTTCTGTTTACCTCATTATTGAGTTCAAAAGCATTATAAAGTATGTTGTCTGATGCTTTACCATTTATATAAATTTCTTGTCGCAGCAGGGCGCCATAAGCTTCAGATACCCACCACCATTCTCTGTATTGCCCAAAATTCTTCTGATAATTGATTCTCGCTTTTGGCTGTTCAGCAATATCTACTGTTATAAGGAGACGGGAGGCATCGGCAAGCACATTTCGGCCGGTATAATTAAAAATGATTCCGACACCTCTGTAAGTGTCATAATGTATTGAGGTGTTGAGCTGATTTTCGGCGCGTTCGAATCCAAACAATGTAATTCCTAATTTATCTTTTTCTGTGATAAAGTAGCTATACGTAATTTGATCAAAAAGATTAGTACCCATGGCTCTGTTAATTCCGGCTATTAAATCTTTGGTGGTGTATTTTACATGTGTTTTAAGGTTTGCTCTCCCAACCACTAAAGGCATATTCTCAGGACTTATTTTTTTATAAACAATTGTGTCCAGCACAAATTCTTTTGGCATATCTGGCAACGCATGCGTTCGTTGCGGAAAAGCTTTTAGTTTTTCTGATAATGAAACTAAAGCCGGAAGATTTTGATTTGTTGCTATTTTACCATCTTTGTAGATTTCGTCACTATCTGCAAAATCAGCCGTGGAGAAACGTAAGTTAGGCAAATGATCAACCAATATTGTACAAAGATCGCGGTTTGCAGGATTCTTAATATTACTCGGAAACATACTGGTCTGCATCAAAATGGTCATCAGATTATTTAGCTTATCCATTGGTTCCATTCCTCCCCCTACGTCGCTTCCAATAATAATATCGGCCCCCATTTCTTTGGCAACATCTGTTGGGAAATTATTTAAAACTCCTCCGTCTACTAATACTGTTTTGTCGTAAGGCATTGGCTTAAAAACGGCAGGCAAAGACATACTGGCTCTCATGGCATACGATAAACTTCCCTTACTCAAAATAACTTCTTTTCCTTCAACCAAGTCGGTAGCCATAGCCCGAAAGGGAATTGGGAGACTGTCAAAATCTCTAACATTGTATACAGGAAAGGTTAATTCAGAAAGGTATTCTCTCAGATTTTGATCATTTAAAAGAGAACCAATGCTATTAAGTTTTCCATCTTTAACACCTATACCAACTAAATATCTTTGAAATTCTCGTTTTTCTTCTGCACTTACAGATCGCAACGATTGGCCTCCGCCAAGGAGTTTATCCCAATAAATGTTTTTGGTAATTTTTTCGATACTGTCTCCGGAATATCCCATGGCATACAAGCCTCCAATGATACTTCCCATACTGTTTCCAACAATAAGATCAGGGACAATGTGTAAGGAATCGAGTTTTTGCAAAAGCGGAATATGTGCAATTCCTTTTGCTCCACCACCGCTTAATACTAATACGACTTTAGGTTTTTTTTCCTGAGAAAAAAGGATTTGTGGAAGACTTAGTAAAAATAAGAAGACGATTAAATAAGTAGTTTTTTTCAAGCTTGTACTGTTTAAGTAATTGAGAAATAGAGCCTTATTTTGATTATTAAAAGTAAGCAGATATTTGTAAACGTGCAATCTTTTGAGAGAAATGTTTTTTTAGTGGAGTATGTAAACAGTAAACCCTCACATTTCTGCGAGGGTTTATTATTCTCCGTGTCTTGTATATTTAGCTTCTTCAATAGCTTTTTCAAGATCTTCTACTTTTTTTGATTCTGATTCTACCTCTGCTTTTGATTCATTTACTTTATCTTGAGATTTAGCTATTTGCAGTTTTAATTTTTCAATTCTTTTTTGATGATCATTGCTCCTGTCTTTAGTATTTTCAAGATTTTTTAATAGCTCTTGCTCCTTTTTCAAATCATCTTCCAAATCCCAGGCCTTTCTTGCTAATTTTATTAGTTTTTGTTCTTCTCTTGCCAATTTGGCTTGCGCCTTTTCTACATGAGTTAAAGTAGAAAGTGGCTTCATGGTTGGTAATTGTACTAACTGTGGTGGTTTTTCATCTCCAATTCCAAAAGGATGTCGAGGAGTAAATTGTGCTTTAGAAGGATTGAAGTTTTGTGCATTTATATAAAGTGGTAATATCATGATTATTATTACAACAAGACGTATTCCCATAATTTGGTTTTTGGTTTTCAAAAATAGGCTTATATTTTAAAATGAATTAAAGAAAATAGTAATTTATTGGTTTTTAAATACCGTTTCGAGTGAGGGATAGGAAAGGTTACAGAAGTAACCCGGATAGCCCGACAGCATGCCGGTAAGAGGGCGAATACGCGCAAAGTAATTTTGCCCTCTTATCGGGATGGTGGCACACCCTTATTATTTTAAATTTTAGACTTCTGATTTTAGATTAAAAAACAAAACCCGACAGATTTTTAAAATCTATCGGGTTTGAAATAGGTATTAAAGAGATTCAGATTTAGAATCTAAAATCTAAATTCAGAAATCTAAAATTTACTAGTATCTGTAGTACTCTGGTTTGAATGGACCTTCAACCGGAACACCAATATAAGCAGCCTGATCGTCACGTAAAGTTTCCAATTCAACTCCTAATTTAGCTAAGTGTAAAGCAGCAACTTTTTCATCTAAATGTTTTGGTAACATGTAAACGTCATTGTTGTAAGCGGCACTGTTTTTCCATAATTCGATTTGGGCCAAAGTTTGGTTTGTAAATGAGTTACTCATTACAAAACTTGGGTGACCTGTAGCACAACCAAGGTTTACTAAACGACCTTCAGCCAAAATGATGATATCTTTTCCTGCGATAGTATATTTGTCAACCTGAGGTTTGATTTCGATTTTAGATGCACCGTGGTTTTTGTTCAACCAAGCCATATCAATTTCGTTATCAAAGTGTCCGATGTTACAAACAACAGTTTTGTCTTTCATTTGCTCGAAGTGCTCTCCAAGAACGATATCTTTATTTCCTGTAGTTGTAATGATGATATCAGCATTAGCAATTACAGTGTTTAATTTTTTAACTTCATAACCGTCCATTGCAGCTTGTAAAGCACAAATTGGATCGATTTCAGTAACTGTTACAATAGATCCTGCACCTCTGAAAGAAGCAGCAGTTCCTTTTCCAACGTCACCGTATCCACAAACGATTACTCTTTTTCCCGCTAACATTAAGTCAGTTGCACGACGAACTGCATCTACTGCAGATTCTTTACAACCGTATTTGTTATCAAATTTAGATTTAGTAACAGAATCGTTAATGTTGATTGCAGGCATTGGTAAAGTTCCGGCTTTTACTCTTTCGTAAAGTCTGTGAACTCCAGTTGTAGTTTCTTCAGATAAACCTTTGATTCCAGGAACCAATTCTGGGAAACGGTCAATAACCATGTTTGTTAAATCTCCACCATCATCCAAAATCATGTTCAATGGTTTTCTGTCTTCACCAAAGAATAAAGTTTGCTCAATACACCAGTCAAATGATTGCTCATCAAGACCTTTCCAAGCGTAAACCTGAATTCCTGCAGCAGCAATAGCAGCAGCAGCCTGATCCTGAGTAGAGAAAATATTACAAGAAGACCAAGTAACTTCAGCACCAAGAGCAATTAAAGTTTCGATCAAAACAGCAGTTTGAATCGTCATGTGCAAACATCCAGCGATACGAGCACCAGCAAGTGGTTGTTCGTCTTTGTATTCAGCACGAAGTGCCATTAAACCTGGCATTTCAGCTTCAGCTAGTTCAATTTCTTTTCTTCCCCAAGCCGCTAGAGAAATGTCTTTTACTTTGAAAGCCACATAAGGCGTAGTTGTAGTACTCATTTATAGTGTATATTTGTATATTGTAAAATTTTTGCAAATTTACGGAATACCTTTGGAATTTTTACTATTTCTGTAAGATTTGTGAAATGTTTAATTTCTTAATCTTTAGAACATTAGTTTGTAAATTGTTTTTTAGAAGCTAATCCTGTTGTCCACTATATCTTTTGTGACGGGAACCCCATCACAAAAGGATGCCTCCCGATAGCATCGGGACCATCAGGGCTAAAAAGACGAGACATTAAATTACAAGTTTAGTTTTCAAAAGGAAAAATAATTCACAATTAACCATTCATAATTTACAATTAAACAAGTAATGCCTTTATTTAAAACCATACAGTGTAACGAAACGACCAAACTTTTAATTTGGGAAATAACCGAATCTTTCGAAGAGTTATTAAGCAAAGTAGTTTTGAAAGAAAAAACACAGTTGAGGTTAAACGGAATGAAATCTCAGTTGCATCAGCGTGCTTTTTTAAGCGTTCGTATGCTGATTCAGGAAATGGGTTTTACAGATAAAGATTTACATTATGATGAATTCGGGAAACCTTATTTCGATTGTCATAATTATATTTCAATTACACATTCTTATCATTTTGCAGCCATTATCATCAGTCACGAGACTGTTGGAATTGATATGGAATTACAGCGAGAGAAAATCCGTAAAATCGCGGATAAATTTGTTGATACCGAATTTGAATATTTAAATCCGAATGTTTCTGAAGAATACATCAAGAAACTTACTGTAATCTGGGGTGCGAAAGAAGCAATCTTCAAAATCAGAAACGAAAAAGGAATCAGCTTTAAAGATCATATTAGAGTTGGCGATTTTTCTTTGGATAAAGAACAAACACAGGCCAGCCTACATTTTGATGATTTGATTAAAGATTTCCATGTGCATTACGAGGAAATCAAATCTGATAATTTTGAAGGGAAGTTTACTTTGGTTTATGCTTTTGAGAAATAGTTTTTAGATTAAATTCCAATAAAAAAAAATCCAAATTCCAAACTCTGCGGATTTGTGTTAGGTACAATCTTGTCATTTCAATGACAAAAACTAAATCTCACTTTCTTTTTTACGATGCTCAAACATACTCATATATAAAAATGTACTCATTTTTCGGGCGCGGCGTTTAAGGGTATCTGCGTTTTCGCCTTCAAAATGTTCGTCGATAGTTTGAAACCAATGATTCAGCCAGATCCCGAATTCGTTTGAAGTAATTTTTCCGCCAAACTGAGCGTCAACTTCATTGTGTACTTCATGCGGATTGCCTTTGTATTTTTTGACTGCAAATAAATTGGTTTCCCAAAAATCAGTCAGTTTTTCGAGATGAGCGTCCCAATCTTTAATCATGGTATTAAAATAAAAACCAATTTCTTCATCGACTCTTATTTTAGCATAGAACTGATGTACTAGAAATTCGACATCAGCTCTATTTTCTATTTGCTTTTTCATAGTACAAAACTATTCAGAAATATTAGTAAAACACTTAATACAGCGCTTAAAATAATAAGGTTAAAAACTACTTTATGTTTCATTTGCGCTAAGATTGAAGTGTTGGCAAAAACACAAGCCAATACAATAATAGCCAGCTGAATCATTTGTCCAATAGAAGTTCCGTGTGAAAGAATGTACATCGCAGCGGCACCACCTAAACAGCTTTGACCAATTACAGCCATTGCTGCTGAACCCATATAATTTTTATTGAAATTTTCGAATGTTGTTTGATATAGTGTCATGATATTGAGATTTTTATACTACAAAGGTACAGGCACAATACATCTTCATTTTATGACTTTAATCATAAAACAGCAACTTTTTTATCTGTATACTTTTCTGTTTATAATCTTCAAAAGACCTTTTTTCTCCAACGCTTTTATGGTTCTAATTACGGTTTCAACACGCAGGCCGGTTAAATCTCCAATTTGTTGTCTGGTAAAATTAATGAGGTAGCCATTCGCATCTTTCTTAAAATTAAAATAAGCGATCCCGTGGTCAATTAATTTCAAAACGCGATGTTCGGGTTCCTGAGTAGACATTTCTGCCGCCATAACCGATTTGTAATACAATCGCTGTGCTAAATTCTCGATTATTTTAAGACTTATTGACGGATTTTCTTCCAGTAATTTTAGGAAATTGCTTTTAGAGAGAAGAAGAATTTCTGAATCGTCAACCGCGATAGCATTTGCCGGATAATTTTGATTTAAAAATAGCGGAGGTTCACCAAAAGATTGTTCTTTATAAAAAATTCCCTGAATGAATTCGCGGCCATCATCATTATAATTGCTCATTTTTACCTCTCCGAAAATAACCTGATAATAATGTGTTGGCAAATTTCCTTCTTCAAAAATAATTTCATTTTTGTCAAAAGACTTTTTTAAAGCGCCGTATTTTTCTAATAATTCAGGAGCAATCATGCTTTCATTTATTTAGTTGTCAAAAGCTATTGTGCAAATATAATTCATTCAAAATAGTTCTTCTGCATTAAAAAACTTTTACTTTTACGCCCGCTATGAAACAAAGAATATCCAACATACACCAACAGATTTTGGAAGCTAAAAAGAAGGGGCAAAAATTGCTGGCCATACTTTTAGATCCGGATAAAATTGTATGGGAAAATTTAGATCATTTATTAGATAAAATAAAGCAATCGCCAGCAACGCACATTTTTGTGGGAGGAAGTATTGTACAGGCTACCATTCTGGAAGATTTACTTGCCGAATTAAAACAAAAAACAAATTTACCCGTTTTGATATTTCCCGGCGATCCGTCGCAGATTTCACCTCAGGCAGATGCTATTTTGTTCTTGTCTTTATTGTCTGGAAGAAATCCGGATTATTTAATTGAATATCAGGTTCAGGCGGCACCAATTCTGAAAAAGACGAATCTTGAAGTTATTTCAACAGGATATATTTTAATAGAAAGTGGCAACGAAACAGCTGTAGCGCGGGTAAGTAAAACAAAGCCGCTTAAACGTGAAAATCTTGATTTGGTTTTGGCCACAGCACAAGCCGGAGAAATGCTGGGTAATAAATTAATGTATTTGGAGGCAGGAAGTGGAGCAAAAAATGCAGTGCCTCTGAAAATGATACAGTTAATAGCGCAAAACATCGAAATTCCTATAATTGTTGGCGGAGGAATTGTAGATTTGCATGGAATTCAAAATGCCTATAAAGCTGGTGCCGATTTAGTAGTTATTGGAACTGCTTTTGAAAACGACAGTCATTTTTTTGAAGCCTAAATCATAACCAAACAACCAAACCAAATGATTGATTTTTTTCTTGACAGCTATAAAAACGCACCGTTATGGCATATTGCACTAGAGTTTTTAGTTTTTGTCTGTGGAATTTTAAGTGTCTGGTTTGCTAAAAAAGAGAATATCTGGGTTTACCCAACAGGATTAATTGCTACAGTGATTTCGGTATATCTATTATATATTGCAGGTTACATAGGAGATATGATTATTAACGGTTATTTCTCGATTATGAGTATTTATGGTTGGTATTTATGGGGAAAAGGCGGAACGACAGAAGACAATTTACCAATTACTCGTACAAATCTTAATGAAAAAATAATTGGAATCGTACTATTTTTTGTAACTGTTTTTGTAGTTTTCGGGATTTATAAATATTTTGATTACGAAATTAAAACCGACAATTACGTCGATATGATTTCGTCCGGGATATTTTTTGCGGGAATGTGGTACATGGCCAGGAAAAAAATCGAAAACTGGACACTTTGGATTATTGGTGACATTATTGTAGTGCCGCTCTACGCTTATCGTGGCTTAGGGATGTTGTCACTTCAATACTTAATTTTTACAATTTTAGCTATTTCAGCTTATATAGAATGGAGAAAAATCTTAAACAGCAAAAAACAAATATCATAAAAATTGCTTTGTTTGGTCCTGAAAGTACAGGGAAAACAACTTTGGCAAAACAATTGGCAGATTACTATGAAACCGAATGGGTTCCTGAGTTTGCACGCGATTATCTACAAGAAAAGTGGGAAGAAAACCAGCACATCTGTGTGGCTGATGATATGATGCCCATCGCATACGGACAAACAGCATTAGAAAATCAAAAATTATCTACAGCAAAGAAATATTTGTTTTGTGACACTAACTTAATGGTCACTAAAGTTTTTTCTGAAATGTATTACGGTTTTTGTGATCCTTTATTAAATGAAGCTGCCCTTAAGCATGAATACGATTTGTTCTTTTTAACCGATATTGACGTTCCTTGGGAAAAAGACGACATTAGAGATACACCGGATGGAAGAGAAAGTGTTTTCTCTGTTTTTAAGCAAACGCTTATCGATACCAAAAAACCTTTTATAACGCTTTCCGGAAACAAGGAATGTCGTTTAGCAAAAGCAACTTCAATTATACATAATTTGACAATAGCGAAAGAAAAAGGTTTTTCTTCAGTTGACTTTGTTCAGATTTATGATCACGAAATACCATTTGAGAATATACTGAATCAATTGGAGATTTTTAAAAACGGAATTGCAAAAAGCAATTTAATAAGCCCGGCAACTATCAATGATGGTATTGTAAGTCTTTCAGATTCTGAACTTGAGCAAAAGGCTATTTTTTTTGACAGTCAAAAATTAAAATTAAAACTGAAAAAGTTTGTTCCTGCCTCTGGAGCTGCAAGTAGAATGTTTAAGTTCTTGAATGCGTTTTTGAATGATTTTGACATTCATAAAGAAACCATAAACGCTTATATAAACAGAAAAAAAGATAGTGATCTCTCGATTTTTATAGTAGCAATGGATAAATTTCCTTTTTTTGAAACTATAGATAAAAAACTTAGGGAAATTTATCCTGATTTTGAAACTCTGGACAGGGATTATAAGAATTACTATTTTATAAAGTTATTGCTGTCTCGTGAGTATTTTGATTTTGCAAACAAGCCAAAAGCGGTTCTGCCATTTCATCAATATAAGACGCATCTTGCAAATCCCATAGAAGAGCATTTGAACGAATGTGTACATTATGCAACTGCAGGAAAAACATCAAATCTTCATTTTACGGTTTCAGAAAACCATCAAACTCAGTTTGAAGAGGCTGTTGATTTCGTTAAAGATAAAATAGAAAAAGATTCTGGAACTAAGATTAATATTGGATATTCTTATCAAAGCAAGAGTACCGATTCTATTACAGTTGATGTTCATAATAAAGCAGTTCGAAATAAAGACGGAGTACTTGTTTTTAGACCTGGAGGCCACGGAGCACTAATTGAAAATCTGAATAAATTAGATTCTGATATCATTTTTATTAAAAATATAGATAACGTAATCCAAAATCATATTGATAGGATTACGTTCTATAAAAAGTCTTTGGCAGGAATTTTAATTGAAATTCAGCATAAGTTTTTTGGTTATTTAATTGCTATCGAAAACAATGAAATTAAAGAAAATGATGTCAATGAAATTGTTGAATTTTTAAGACAACAACTAAATATTCGTCTAACGAATGATTTTAATAAATTTACATTTGAAAATAAAATCTTTAAAATTAAGGAGCTGTTAGATCGTCCAATTCGCGTTTGCGGAATGGTTAAAAATGAAGGAGAACCTGGTGGTGGACCATTTTGGGTGATGAATGAAAAAGGAAATATTTCGCTTCAAATCGTAGAAACATCGCAAGTGGATGTAATGAATAAAAAACAGCTTCAAATTTTAGCTGAAGCAACACATTTTAATCCTGTTGATTTAATCTGCGGTATTAAAAATTATAAGAAACAAAAGTTTGATCTGACTCAGTTTGTGGATCATAAAGCTGGATTTATTGTAGAAAAAAGCATTGACGGAAAAACAGTTAAAAGTTATGAATTGCCTGGGTTATGGAATGGTGCAATGGCAAATTGGTTAACCGTTTTTGTGGCTGTTCCTTTAATAACCTTTAATCCGGTGAAAACAGTAAATGATTTATTAAAAGCAGCACATCAACCGCAATAATGGATTCAGAAAAAATCATATCAGAATTAAGTTTTAAAGCTGTTCGTAGCAGCGGTGCCGGCGGACAAAACGTAAATAAAGTATCATCAAAAGTGGTGCTAACTTTTGATTTGAATACATCGCAAGCCATATCTGAAGAAGAAAAAGCGCTTTTGCTGACTAATATTGCACCGCGTTTAACGACTGAAAACATTTTGATTTTAAATTGTGACGAAGATCGAAGCCAGCTTAAAAACAAAGATATTGTTGTAAAACGTTTTTTAGACATCATTAAAAAAGGATTACATGTTCCGAAAGTTAGAAAAGCAACTAAGATTCCAAAATCTGTAATTAAAAAGAGAATTAAGGATAAAAAGAATATTTCTGAGATAAAGCAATCCCGCAGAAAACCAGATTTAGATTAAATTCCAAAAATTAAATTCTAATTGAAACAACGTTAAGTGAGTTTTCTTGGAATTTGGAATTTTTTTTTTGGATTTTATTTAATCTATGAGTTTTTGGAATTTGGAATTTGATTTTTGGATTTTTTAAGTTTACATTTGCACTGTCTCAAAGGGGTGCTCTAAATAACGAGCTGAGATCATACCCAAAGAACCTGAGCGAGTAATGTTGCTAAGGGAAAAAACGACAATTGTTAGTGTGTACACTATATCTTGTCGTAAGAAACACATTTATTAATTTAACAAAAAGAATAATTCCCCCTTTTATTCGTAATTTTTTTACGGATGAAAACTTCTCTTAAAGGTACTAAGGTGCTAAGTTACAAAGGTTCTAAGTTTTTAAAAACGATACGAACCAAATCTATTTTCTTTACTCTATTTTCTTTACTCTATTCTCTATTTTCTTTCGCTCAAGAGCAGGAAAAAGATTCTACCAAAGTAAATTCTCTTGATGAGGTTTTGGTCTCTGCTGTTCGTGTTACTACAAAAACGCCGGTTACGTTTAGTAATTTGGATAAAAAAGACATCAAATACAGAAATCTGGGTCAGGATATTCCAATTCTTATGAATTATATGCCTTCTGTGGTTACAACTTCTGATGCGGGTAACGGAATGGGTTACACCGGAATTCGTGTCCGCGGAAGCGATGCTACACGTGTCAATGTTACCATCAACGGAATTCCATACAATGATGCTGAAAGTCAGGGAACATTTTGGGTTAATATGCCTGATTTTGCTTCTTCTGTTGAGAGTTTACAATTGCAGAGAGGTGTTGGAACTTCAACTAATGGTTCAGGTGCTTTTGGTGCCAGTTTAAATATGCTGACAGATAATTATGCTTCAAAAGCCAATGGCGAAATTTCAGGCTCTTATGGAAGTTTTAATTCTCAAAAACAAACAGTAAAATTTAGTACAGGCTTATTAAACGATCATTTTGAATTGGCCGGACGTTTGTCAAGAATCAAATCGGATGGTTATATCGACAGAGCAAGTTCTGATTTGAAATCGTATTTTTTACAAGGAACTTATGTTGGTAAAACAACTTTGATTAAAGCATTGGTTTTTGGTGGAACAGAAAAAACATATCAATCCTGGAACGGAATTGATGCTGAAACACTAAACTCAAACCGTACTTTCAATTCTTCCGGAATGTATATCGACGAATCGGGAAACATTCGTTTTTATGATAATGAAACCGATAACTATCAGCAAGATCATTATCAATTGCATTGGAGTGAATCATTCTCAGATAAATGGAGCTCCAACTTAGCTGTTCATTATACTAAAGGCAAAGGGTATTACGAAAATTATAAATATGATGAGCCGGTTGCAGGATATGGGCCAATTGAACCTACCAAAATGGTTGAGAATGATAACGGAGAATTAGTTCCAGGGACTGATTTAATTCGTCAGAAATGGCTGGATAATGATTTTTACGGAACCACTTTTTCTGTAAAATACAAAGATGAAAAGCTGGATGTTATTTTTGGCGGAGGCTGGAACAAATACGAAGGCGATCATTTCGGAAAAGTAATTTGGGCAAGACATTCTGCTCAATCAGAATTAGGCGATCATTATTACGATGATTTTTCAACTAAAACAGATGGAAATATTTTCGCAAAAGCCAATTATCAGTTTACAGAAAAATTGAGCTTTTATGGCGATTTACAATATAGAAATGTAAAATACAAATCCAATAGTGCAGACACTGGTTTGGTTGATGATAACTTCAATTTCTTTAATCCGAAAGCGGGTTTGAACTACGAAATCAATCAAAAAAACACGCTTTATTTCTCCTACGCCAGAGCCAATCGTGAACCAAACAGAACGGATTATGAAGGCGGAAATGTAAAGCCGGAAAAACTAAATGATTTTGAATTAGGCTGGAGATTCAATTCGGAGAAATTTCAGTTAAATTCGAATTTCTATTATATGGCCTACAAAGACCAGCTGATTTTAACCGGAAGATTAGACGATGTTGGTGCGCCAATTCGTTCCAATACTGATAAAAGTTACCGTTTAGGATTTGAAGTAGATGCTACCATTAAATTATCAGAGAAATTTATATTGCGACCAAACTTCACTTTAAGCAGCAATAAAAATGTTGATTTGGCTGTTGAAGGTCAAAATTACGGCACAACTAAAATTGCCTATTCACCAGAAGTAATTGCAGGAAATATTATTGTGTATAGCCCGCTTGAAAGTTTGCACATTTCGTTATTACAGAAATATGTTGGTGAGCAATATATGAACAATATCGAATTGCCATCAGCAAAACTGGCTGATTATTTTGTAAATGATTTGAATGTATCTTATGAAATTAAACCGAAATCTGTTTTCAAATCAATAATGATTACAGGATTGGTAAATAATATTTTAGATAAGAAATACGTTTCAAACGGATACATGTGGGATGTTTATCCATACTATTATCCACAGGCGGGAATTAATTTCTTAGCCGGACTGGCTTTGAAATTCTAAAATATTGTAAAAATAAAAAAGCCTGAAAGTTTTAAACTTTCAGGCTTTTTTATTTTTTAATTATAAACGTGAATCAACGTTCCGTTAACTTCTACTTTATATTGTTTTAGTGGATATTCTTTGCCTCCAAGTCCCGTAAATAAACTATAGGCAGTTTTATCACAAGAGCATACTGCATTGATACCATCAATAGTCATAGCGGTACACGAATTTAAAGCCTGATTTGGGCATGCAGCATCAAAAGCATTATAAGTGCCTCCGGCGTTAAAAATGATGACCCCCTTTGCTCCAAAATTCGGAACGATAACGCCATTACTCACAAATTTAAGATTGGAATAGGCCGGCAGATTCATATCTACAGACAGATTAACTGAATAATTTGGTATGTTAGGATTATTATTGCTTCTTTCACTATCACTACAAGAGAAAAGTACAGAAACAAATACGAGTAAGAGCCAGAATTTTTTCATTGATTTAAATAAGAATTGGAGAAACAAAAATAAATTATTTAGTTTTGAATTTTATATGATTAACATATAATTATGTACTATTAAAAATAATAGTATATTTGTAATACAAAATCCCGTCCCGATGGGATTTTTTGTATTTATATAAACGATGAAGTTATGAGTAAAGTATCTTATTATACCGCAGAAGGATTAAAAAAATTGAAAGAGGAGTTGGAGCATTTAAAAAGTGTAATGCGTCCTAAGGCATCTCAAGATATAGCAGAGGCAAGAGATAAAGGTGATTTATCTGAAAATGCCGAATATGATGCAGCAAAAGAAGCACAGGGTTTATTAGAAATGAGAATTGCTAAACTGGAGGAAGTATATTCTAACGCCAGATTAATTGACGAATCACAATTAGATGTTTCGAAAGCATTGGTGCTTTCTAATGTAAAAATTAAGAACCAAAGCAACGGAATGGAAATGAAATATACGCTTGTTGCTGAAAGCGAAGCTGACCTTAAAACTGGAAAAATCTCAGTAACGTCTCCTATTGGAAAAGGTTTGCTTGGGAAATCTGTTGGAGAAGTAGCTGAAATTACAGTACCAAACGGAGTTTTGAAATTTGAAATTCTTGAAATCTCAAGAGACTAATTTTTTTAAGTTTAACTGTTTAATCGTTCAATTGGTTAAACAAGTAACCAAATAAACGAATAAACAATGTCTATATTCACGAAAATAGTAAACGGAGAAATTCCTTCATATAAAATTACTGAAGACGATAATTATTTAGCTTTTTTAGATGTAAATCCAAATGCAAAAGGACATACGCTTTGTATTCCAAAACAAGAAATTGACAAGATTTTTGACATGGATGATGAATTGTATTTAGGATTAATGAAGTTTTCTAAAAAAATTGCAATTGCTTTAGAAAAAACGGTTCCATGCAAAAGAGTCGGAATGGCAGTTGTTGGTTTGGAAGTTCCTCATGCACACGTTCATTTGATTCCTTTAAATCATATGGATGAAATGCTTTTTCAAAATAAAGTATCTCTTTCTAAAGAAGAATTTGAGGCTTTGGCAAAAAGCATTCAGGTGAATTTGTAATAGATTCCGAAATAAAACAAAAAGAGCAGTAAATAAAAATTTTACTGCTCTTTTTTATTTAGTGAAATCTGAAATGTGGTTCCTTTTCCAATTTCAGACTGTAAAACCTTTATTTTTCCCCGGTGATATTCTTCTACAATTCTTTTTGTCAAAGAAAGCCCTAATCCCCAACCTCGTTTTTTGGTTGTAAAACCGGGCTCAAAAATAGTTTTGAATTGCTTTTTTAAAATTCCGGTTCCTGAATCTTTTATATTTATTTTAATATGATGAGCATCCTGTTCAATTTGAAGATCTAAAGTTCCTTTTCCTTTCATGGCATCAATGGCATTTTTAACGAGATTCTCAATCGTCCAACTATGAAGTGTTGGATTTATCATGGCTAAAACAGGTTCTTTTGGTGCGTCATAAGAAAAAGTAACTTGTTTTGAAAAACGTGATTGCAGATATTCATAACTACTTAAAGTCTCAGAAACGACATCATGTAATTCTAAAGCAGGAACTGAACCAATTTTTGAAAAACGGTCTGTAATGGTTTGCAATCGATCAATATCCTTTTCGATTTCCAATGTTATGGATGGATCGATTTCTTCCGTTTTTAAAATTTCAACCCAGCCAATTAAAGACGAAAGTGGCGTACCAATTTGGTGGGCTGTTTCTTTTGCCATACCAGCCCATAGTTTGTTTTGAGTGGCCATTTTGGTACTTTTGTAAAAATTATAAATTAGAGCACCGAACAAAACGATAATCAGCAGTAAAGCAATCGGGTAATATTTGAGTTTATTGATTAGCTCAGAATTTCCATAATATAATTTCTGAAATTTCCCTGGGGCGTATTCAATAACAATCGGATCATTTTCTCGCTTTAGATTATTTAAATAGGAAAGTGATTTTTCTTCGTCTTCCATTATTCTTTCCGGTACATTGACAGAACTGATAATTTTATCGCCATACATCGTTAGCATTACAGGAACCGAATGATTGTTGTTTAAAATCTCAAGTGGTAAATCTAAGTCTGTGTTTTCATCTGCATTGACCAAGGCCTTTTGTGCATTGGCTAAAAGATTCATTTTTAACCTTTCTTCGTTTTTGAAAACCTGAAAAAAGATATAGGTATTCCAAAGAATCAGAGAAATGATTAAGAAGGAAATGGAAATGATAATCCAGCGGGTAGTATTTCTTCTTTCGGAAAAAGACATAGGTATTTTTTTGAGGTATAAATATAACGAAATAAACACATTTTATATTTTGTTATTTATTAAAGATTTTTGTTTTTATGTCTTAAAGTATTTCTTTGGATTAAACGATTTCTCTACTTTTGCAGATACCGAAATGAGGTTCGGTTAAAAAGAAAAAATATGATTAGCATTAATCCAAAAGAGATTCCAACGGCAAAATTACACGGTTATCTGCAAAGCGCTGTAGGTCCAAGACCAATTGCTTTTGCCAGTACAATGAGCGAAAAAGGGATTCCGAATTTGTCGCCGTTTAGTTTTTTTAATGTATTTAGTGCCAATCCGCCCATTTTAATTTTTTCACCGGCACGACGCGTACGTGATAATACGGTCAAACATACACTGATTAATGTCGAAGCAACACGCGAAGTAGTTATAAATGTGGTTAACTATGATTTAGTGCAGCAAACATCATTAGCCAGTACAGAATATGCAGAAGGTGTAAACGAATTTATCAAGGCAGGATTGACACAAATTCCGTCAGATTTGGTAAAACCATATCGTGTAAAAGAGTCTCCAGTTCAGTTTGAGTGCAAAGTCACGCAGATTATTCCTTTAGGAACAGAAGGCGGAGCAGGAAATTTAGTTTTATGCGAAGTAGTGAAAATTCATATTCACGAAGCAGTTTTAGATGAAAATGGTGGTATTGATCAGCATAAAATTGATTTGGTTTCACGACTCGGAAATAATTGGTACTCAAGATCAAACCAAGGACTTTTTGAAGTACCAAAACCACTAACGACTTTAGGGGTCGGAGTAGATGCAATTCCGAATTTCGTCAAGGAAAGTCCGGTTTTTGACGGAAATGATCTCGGAAAATTAGGTAATATTGAAGCCTTGCCTACAACGGAAGAAGTTAGTATATTTGTGAAAGAAAATTTTTCAGTGAAAGGAGTTTTGAGCTCAGACGATCTGGAAAAAATTCATTTAGAAGCCAAAAAATACCTGAATAATGATGATATTTCATCGGCTTGGAAAGTGCTTTTAGCCAAAAAATAAGAATAGAAACAATAATTAATATAGACGAAGATGGAAGTTACAGGAAAAGTAAAAGTGGTTAACCCAGAGCAACAAGTTAGTGCTGCATTCAAAAAAAGAGAGTTGGTTGTTACAACAGACGAGCAATATCCTCAACATATTTTGATTGAATTTACTCAGGATAAATGTGATTTATTGAGCAGCTACAAGCAAGGTGAGGCTGTTAAAGTTTCTATCAATTTAAGAGGAAGAGAATGGGTTAATCCACAAGGAGAAACTAGATATTTTAATAGTATTCAAGGTTGGAGAATCGAAAGATTAGCTCCAGAAGGTCCTGCACAAACAGCTCCAATGCCTGCTGCAGAAGCTTTTGCTCCGGCAACAAACTTAAACGAAGACGAACCAGACGATTTGCCTTTCTAATAAGTTTAAATTCCAAAACTAAAATTCCAAATTCCAAATCATTCTGTGTATTGGGATTTGGAATTTTTTGTATTCTGTAGATCTTTGTCAAAGGTTTTCTAGATGTTTGGAATTTGGAATTTAAAAATTAATATTTAAAAAAATGTATTATTTATTTGAAAATATAGCTTTCCCCCCCGTTTCAGAAACTGATGAAGAAGGTATTCTGGCCATTGGTGGTGACTTAAAACCGGAAAGATTGAAGCTGGCTTACCAAAGCGGAATTTTTCCCTGGTTTAATGAGGGAGAACCTATTTTGTGGTGGTCGCCAGATCCCAGAATGGTTTTGTTTTTGGATGAATTAATCGTTTCTAAAAGTATGCGTAATATTTTGAATCGAAATCAGTTAAAAGTTACCTTTAATCAAAATTTTAAGGATGTAATTTCGAATTGTCAAAAAATAAAACGCGACGGTCAGGACGGAACCTGGATTTCGAACGAAATGATCGAAGCGTACTGTAAATTGCATGCAGAAGGAATTGCAAAATCAGTTGAGGTTTGGCAAGATGAGGTTTTGGTTGGAGGTTTGTATGGAATTGATTTAGGAGATGTTTTTTGTGGAGAAAGTATGTTTTCAAAAGTTTCTAATGCTTCAAAAGTAGCTTTTATTGCCTTGGTAAATAAGTTAAAAAAGGAAAATTATAAATTATTGGATTGTCAGGTTTATAATCCGCATTTAGAGAGTTTAGGCTGTCGCGAAATTGGTCGTGATGAATTTATATCTATTTTAAAAAATAAGTAAAATGAGTGCAATTCATGTTGTAAAAGAAATTTACATTTATCCGATAAAAAGCCTGGCGGGAATTAGCTGCCAAAATGCCAAAGCAGAAGAAATGGGCTTTGAAAACGATCGTCGTTGGATGTTACTGGATGCCGAAAATCAGATGATAACACAAAGAGAGCATCGTATTATGAGTCAGTTTTATCCTCAGATTTCAGATGGAAAAATCAGCATTACTTTTAAGGATCAAAAACATGAATTCTCTATTGATGAAAATTTAGGAAATGCAATAAAAGTCAATGTGTGGGATGATAAAAGCGAAGTATTTGAGGTGAATAATGAAACTTCAAAATGGTTTAGCCAACACTTAGGTTTTGAATGCAAACTGGTAAAGATCACTAAAATTGGAGCGCGTAAACATGAAAGTTCACGATTAAAAGAAACTTTCAATGTCAGTCTTGCTGATGGATATCCTTATTTATTGATTGGTACAGAAAGTATGGATTTTTTAAATGATAAGTTGGAGGAAAAAATTACAATAAAAAGATTTCGTCCAAACATTGTTATCAGTACCCAAAAAGAACATGAAGAAGATAATCTTGATACTTTTAAAATCGGAGAAGTTCAATTTAAAAACATAAAGCCTTGCGGAAGATGTATTATGGTCAACAATGATCCTTCAAATGGTCGTTTGAAAAAAGAACCTTTAAAGACTCTAAGCAAATACCGAAATGTAAATAACTCCGTTTTATTCGGAACTAATATTGTTAGTTTGAATTCAGGAGTTATTAGTGTTGGTGATGAGGTTGTTATTTAATTATTTCGGGTTAAAATTAATGAAGCATTATTAAAGTCATATAATGCGTCGACTAAATCTCTATATTCACTGTATTTTTCTTTCTCTAAATAAGTAAAATTGTAAAATTCTTCGACAGCTATTTTTACTGTATTACCTTCAATTTGCGCTGTTGATTTAAATAAACCGATAACATCATTATTAGCGTTTTTAATTTCTTTAGTAAAAGCTAAACTGCCTACATTTTTAACGCTGTAGCCTGATGGGATACTTAAATTAATATAATTAATGTTTTTCTTTGGATAAGATATTACAATCGGATTTGTTCTGTTTGTTTCCTGATGTAAACTGGTTTGTTTTCCTAACACTTTTCCAATCGTTATCAAATTGTTTTTTCCTGCATTTTCGATCCAGGATTCTTTAACTTTTATGGCGCTGTTGATTGTAAAAGGTTTTTCAGGATCATAATTGTTTTTGTACTCTTGATTTTCAAAAGAATATTTTTGAACATCAACATCAATATCATTAAAAGTATTATTCTTTACAAAATCATTTATTTTTTCTTCGGAGACATGCTTTACGGCATATCTAAAATATGACGCAAGATAACCCGTATAGATGCTTTTTTTATCTACCAAAACGGTTTCCATATCATCATCAATTGTGATGTTGCTTGTTGCTTTCGTAACGTTGTCATCCATTAAAACATTTTCGATCTTTTTGAATTCGTAGGTAACCTGCTGGCGATCTTCCTTGTTAAAATAAACAGCATCGTTGTTTACAGAAAGCGCATTAGGCTGACCATAAGGCATCCAAAATTGAAAAGGAGAAAGGTATTTTTTTGTTTCCGGTATGTAAATCAGAATCTCTGATAAGGCATCGGGAACAACATTTTCTTTGTCAAATTTATCATCAAATTTATCTGTAGAAGCTGTAAACTGATATTTAATTTTAAGGTAATCTAAAACGTCTTTATAAAAATATAAAACCATGCTTGGTGTCATTTTTTTGGTTTCTAATGCTTTTTTATAAATGTACTGTTTATCAATTTCGATATTTTCTTTCAGATAGATATCGACAATTTTTATTTTTTCATCTGTTGTAAGGGCAGGATCATTCAAATTAAATTTTTCTACAAAATTTTTAATCATTGATTTAGCACTTACACCATCGGCAAAACTATTAAGAGAATTATAATAGTCTACATAACTATAGGATAGGGAAGTATCAATAAAAAAATAAACCTTTGCAAGGTTTGCAAGATTAGTGGCATTTTTTTCAAATTTGTAAGCTGGTAGATTTTTTGCAACATAAATTGTTGTTTTGAAGTCACTTTCTTTTACCAACCCGTTATAAGCAGCGGTATAGGTTCTGGCACGAGAAATTTTATTAATCTGGAACTTCGCATCAAGAACTGGGATGTCTCTCTGAAAATACTCACAGCCACTAAAATCCGGATATTCTTTTATTACATAGTAATATTCAATAATATCTCCTTTTTCAACACCCTCAAAAGCAAATTGTCTTTCAGTAGTTCCTTCTTTTTCAATGATTTTTTCTTTCGGAAGTTCTTCAATTTTTCCGTTCGGTTTAATTACTCTAACTTTTAAATCTCTGTAATCCCTTACATATCTATTGTTTATCGATACTTTGTTATATTCATTAATTCCGGCTTCAGATAAGATTTTTATTACCTGATGTTTTACAACATACGCTTTGTAAGTATATTCTCCGACCTTGTTTTCGTATAGTCTGTAGTCTTTTAAAACGACAGCTGGATAATTACTAAATTCAGCGGGAATTTCCTGAAAATTAGGGACTTCATCCCATTTGTAATTTTTGACTTCTTCCTCTTGGGAGAATGAAAGTTGTGTAGATAAAATTGCGATGATGAAGAAAATTAGATTTTTCATTTTTTTGTAAGAATAATATTTTGATTGTATTGTTTTGTAATGTTTTTAATGGCAGTATTCCATGTTTCAAATTTTTCTTTTTCTAAGAGTAAAACATTCATTTCCATCTTTTGATTTATAATGATAGTATTATTAACCTTTTTATAGTTGATACTTGCCTGGAAAAAATCATTTTTAAAAGTGAAATTTTCAGGTAAAAAATCTAAAGAATATCCTGCTGGAATAGCGAATTCATATTCAAACTCATAAGATTTTTTAAAGTCATTTTCCAATGGGTTTTTTCTTTTCTCAATATTAATTCTTGCATCAGAATAAGGAAAAAACAGAATTGGTTTAAAAAGCAATTGATTATCGGTCTGTTTGATCCATTTATCTAATTCAAAATGATATAAAATTTGAAGCGTATTTTGTGACACGTCATCATTTTTAATGTCAATATTAGATGTTTTAATGTTTTGAATGAAACGCGCCAGGTATTCCTTTAGCATTTCATCTTTATCAGTTGTCGTTATATAACTGCTAATAAATTGCGTTTTTACAAATCCGTCTAATCTAAAATCTGCTTCGCCCAATATAGAATTTTGATCGAATTTAAGTTTTAGTTTACCAATAGTTTTGTTTTTATCAGCTGGAATAACAGGTACTTTGATGATGCGGTATTTCTCATCATCTATTTTTACCAGAGCTTCTTTTCCCTGAATAAACGGAGTAATATTTGGGAACGAAGTATAATGACCAGTCGCGTCCAAAAAGATGTCTTTATTATCAATTGTCGCAACAGTAATCATATGATTATCCACAATTGGGCTCGGAACATTTTCGTAGGTATAATTGTTTTGACGTGTTCCAATCCAGGAAATATTCGATTCTATGCCGGCATAGTGCAACATTTCATTAAGTAGGTTGGCCATATCTTTACAATCGCCATATTTTTTCTGTAATACCGAAGCGGCTTCTCTCGGGATAAATCCACCCATTCCTTCTTCGAAGGCAACATAGTTTATTTTACTCTGAACATAATCAAAAATAGCTTTTGCTTTTGCCATATTATCAGTCAATCCGTTGATAAGTTCAGCTGTTTTTTCTTTTACCTGAGTTTGGTCTTCTTTATTAATATTTTTAATGGTTTCTGCATAAAAATGATAAAGATTATCTACAGAACCAACGACATTTTGTGTGCCGGTAGCTGTTTTGTAATTTTTAATGTAAAAAATTAAATGCGGACTATAATAAGAAGTACCAGGTGAACCGTTTTCTTTTTCTTCTTTAGCAGCATTTAATAGTTGCCAGGTATAGATAGTGAAGTCACCTTCGTTTTGAGTCGAAAAATCAATTTTTTCATCAAATTTACCTTGTACAGTATATCCGATTTCGACATCTTTAGAAACTTTTAAAATAACTTTTGAAGATTTACAATCGAGGTAATCTTTGAAATAAAAGCTTTCTAAAAACTGAGGCTTTTTATATTCTTTTTTATAGAAAGAGTAGGTTTGAGAACCTTCTTCCAGATTTAAAAAGTTATAATATTTGAATTTCATGTCATGAAAAAAGACATCTCCAATTTCGCGATCACCGGTTCCAACATAACCTATTTTTTCTTTTTTGTTTTTTGGAGAAATGCTATAAGCTTCTATGTCATAAACTTTCTCAAATGAATCAATGTAGGTTATTCTGTTTCCCAGAACCGCGTTTTCATTTTTATCACCTACCCATTTTTTTTCTTTCGAGGTTAAAATTATTGAAGGAATATTATTTTTTATTGAAATCTCATACGAATCAACTTTTTCATCAATATATGATTTTGGTTTTGTACTCTGGGCTCTACAAAAAATCGCTAAAAAAAATATAAATAAATAGGAGTGCCTATATAAAATCATCTATCAAAAAGAATTAAAAGTATTTGGAAATATTATGGCAATATTAACAAATAAATTCAACTAATTTATTAATTCAGCACAAGTTTATTTGTAGCATTTTTTAGATGATTTTAAATTCACATTCTTTAGAAATGCAACTTTGTAAAATTCCAATTCAAAGTATTAAAAAGTACCAATTCATTTTTTAAAGTTGGCAATTCTAAAATCAATTTGAGGGTTTCGTGCGCCATCATAGTTCCAATAATTCCGGGCAAAGTTCCTAAAACACCATTCAAATTACAATTTGGGACCTCTTTGGGATCTGGCATTTCAGGGAATAAATCACGCAGGTTTTTACTTCCGTTATGATTAAAAATTGCAACTTGGCCTTCAAATTTTAAAATACTTCCGTAGATCAAAGGTTTTTGAAATTGAACACAAGTATCGTTTACTAAATAACGGGTTGCAAAATTATCAGATCCATCGACTATAACATCATATTGTTGAATTATTATTGCTGCGTTTTCACTTGTCAATTTCGCATTAATCGCTTCAACCTCAATTAATGGATTCAGTTTTGAAACGACTTCTTTCGCAATAATCGCTTTTTCTTTTCCAATTTCATTTTCAGTATATAATATCTGTCTGTGTAAGTTGTGAATTTCAATGGTGTCAAAATCCATAATTCCGATATAACCAACTCCGGCCGTTGCAATATATTGTAAAACAGGACAGCCCAAACCGCCAGCTCCAATTACCAATACTTTGGCTTTTTTGAGTTTTTCCTGCCCTTCATCTCCAATTTCCGGAAGAATGGTTTGTCGGTTGTAACGTAGAAATTCTTGTATGATACTCATTTTTTTTTAGTCTTAAAGTTTGAAAGTTGTAAAGTTGAAAGTCAAAATGTATACGTCAAAAGTTGATAGACTTTATGACTTTCGACTTTAAGACTTTTGACTAAATGTTCTGTCCCAATCTTTCCAAACGGGTTCGTAACCTGAGCCTTTTATGATTTCTGATATTTCTTCTGCAGAGCGTTCGTCGCTGATTTCAAATTGTTCCAACGATTGAGGATCCACAACGTAACCACCCGGATTGGTTTTGGAGCCAGCACTCATACTTGTAACACCAATCGGAATAATATTGTTTCTGAATTTTTCGTTTTCACGAGTTGAAATGGAAATTTCGAGATCTTCATTCCATAGACGATAGGCACAAATGAGTTGTGTCAAATCTTTATCATCCATAATAAAATTAGGTTCGATAATGCCTTCTGCCGGACGCAGCCTTGGAAAAGAAACCGAATATTTTGTCTGCCAATATTTCTTTTGAAGATAATCTAAATGCAGTGCGTTAAAAAAACTATCCGTTCGCCAATCTTCCAAACCCAATAAAACGCCTAAGCCAATTTTATGAATTCCGGCTGTTCCAATTCGGTCAGGAGTTTCCAGCCTGTAATCGAAATTTGATTTTTTTCCTTTCGTATGATATTTTTTATAGACTTCCTGATGGTAGGTTTCCTGATACACCAAAACAGAATAAACACCCGCTTCATGCAAACGTTCATAATCTTCGGTAGAAAGTGGCTGCAATTCCACAGAAATAATTGAAAATTGCTCTCTTATTAAGGCAATTGCATTCAGAAAATAATTAATGTTTACGGTGTAATTTGCTTCGCCCGTAACCAATAAAACATGATCAAAGCCGACATTTTTTAATGCTTCAACTTCGAGTTTAATCTCTGCGTCTGTAAGTGTTTTTCGTTTGATTTTATTGTCTAAACTGAAACCACAATAGGTACAAATGTTCTGGCATTCGTTGCTTAAATATAATGGCGCGTACATTTGAATCGTTTTTCCGAAACGCTTCTTGGTTAGTTCATGACATTGCTGTGCCATTTGCTCTAAGTAATTTTGGGCAATAGGAGAAATCAAAACTAAAAAATCATCGAGATTGCGTTTTGTTTTTTCCAACGCGCGTTCGACATCCTGAGAGGTTGTCTGGTATATTTTTGATTGAATATTGTCCCAATTATATTGCTCAAATATTGCTTTAAATGTTTTCATTTGGATTGTGTTTTTTAACCGCAAAGTGCTCTAAGAATTACGCAAAGTTCGCAAAGCTTTGTGTTTTTTGTTTTTGATGAAAAGTTCTCAAAGCTTTGCGAACTTTGCGTAAAACCTTGCGAACTTTGCGGTTAAATTTATTCGTAAAGAAATGAAGTCAAAGGACTAGAAGCAACAGCATAATTTTGTTGATTCGCAATTTTAGCTTCAAAAGCTTTTCTTCCTGCAATAACGGCTTCTCTGAAAGCTTCAGCCATTAATTTTGGGTTTCCCGCTACCGCAATTGCAGTATTGACCAAAACAGCATCGGCACCAATTTCCATTGCTTTTGCAGCGTCGGATGGAGCGCCGATTCCGGCATCTATAATTACAGGAACATTACTTTGCTCGATAATAATTTCAAGGAAATCAATAGTCTTTAATCCTTTATTGCTTCCAATTGGGGAGCCTAAAGGCATTACTGCCGTTGTTCCTGCACTCTCTAAATGTTTGCATAAAACAGGATCAGCATGAATGTAGGGCAAAACAAAAAATCCAAGTTTTGCCAGTTCCTCTGTTGCTTTTAAAGTTTCAATTGGGTCGGGCATTAAGTATTTTGGATCGGGATGAATTTCGAGTTTTACCCAATTGGTTTCAAGAGCTTCTCTCGCTAATTGCGCGGCAAAAACGGCCTCTTTTGCATTTCTAGCTCCAGATGTATTGGGTAATAAATTGATATTTGGATGTTTTAAGTGCGACAAAATAGCGTCTGTATCCGTTTCGAGATCGATGCGTTTTAAAGCCACCGTCACCAATTCACTTTCTGATGCCAGGATCGCTTCTTCCATTTGGATATTAGAACCAAATTTCCCTGTTCCCAAAAATAAACGCGATCTAAAGCTTTTGTCCCCAATATTAAACAATGACGTTTGCATATAATTTTTCGTTGAGTTGTTGAATTAATTTTTCTTTTTGATCACTTTTTGTAATCATTCCAGAAACCGCTATTCCGTGAATCCCGGATTCCATTAAAGGACTTATATCGTTTAATGTGATTCCGCCAATGGCGTAAACAGGAGTTTCTATTTTACTGTTTTTCATTTTTTGAAGAGTACTATGGTAGCCTGATAAACCTAAAATTGGGCTTAATTTTTCTTTTGTATCGGTGAAACGAAAAGGTCCTAATCCAATATAATCACAGCCATTTTTTACATGATTTTCGATATCTTCAAAAGTGTTGGCAGTTCCGCCGATAATTTTTGTATTTCCTAAAATTGCCCTTGCTTCTGCAATATTCATGTCGGTTAAACCTAAATGCACGCCATCTGCAGCGATTTGTTGTGCCAGATATAAATTGTCATTTACAATAAAATTGGCGAGATATTCTTCGCATAAAAATTTTACCGCTTCCGCTAAAGCAAAAGTGTCTTTGGCCGTTTGATTTTTGAAACGCATTTGTATCCAGTCACACCCGGCATCTAAGGCATGATGAATATTATACAATTGTTCTTCGATTGTTTTTCCTTGCGAAATGTATTGCAGTTTATTGTACATAGTGATATCCAATTAAAGTTGATGTTGAATTCAGGTATTTTTCTATGTAGGTTTTAGCATTTTTACAAGCTTCTTCCAAAGTTTGGTCTAATGCCAGATTTGCGGCTATTGCTGCTGATAAAACACAGCCGGAACCATGTTTTTCAAAACATTTTTTTTGGGAAGGGGCTAATTCAATAATTTCATTTTTTAAGAACAAACGATCCGTACCAATTTCCGATTCGTTATGTCCTCCTTTTAGTAAAATGTTGGTTGGAATTTCATTTTGGACCCAAAATTTGTTTGGAATAAAACCAGGGAATAAAATTTCAATTTCATTGTAATTAGGTGTAATCAAATCTATTTTGGAAAGAATCTTGTTAAGATCTGTATCTTCTTCAACTTTCAAAAACTCGAATTTTGTTGTGGATTTTAAAACCGGATCCCAGACAATTTTAGTCGTTGGAGACAATAGTTTTATCGTCGAAAGAATTCGGTTTAAGTAATGCAGACTTGGCATAATCCCGATTTTTACCGTTTTGATTTTATAGCTTAGAAATAGGGTTTCAATGGAACGGATTACAAAACTCAAATTTGTCCATTGAATTTCATAAAAGCCATCTTCCGTCTGAATTGTATTTGCCGTTACAACAGCAAAACCGGTCACCTGATGTTGTTCGAATGTTTTAACATCTGCCAAAACACCCGCGCCACCACAAGGATCAAGTCCTGCTATGCTAAGTACGAATGGGCGATTTGCTGACATAATTTGAATTGTTTTACAGGGTTTTCACTATTCCAGATGCTTCCTAAAAGAGCAACATCATCAAAACCGTTTTCAAGAGTTCTTTTGAGGTTTTCAGTGGCAATTCCGCCTAAAGCGATAACTTTTGTTTTAAAATTTGTTCTTGATTTTAAAGCGTCAAAAAGATTTTTTTTTGGGTGATAATTCTCTTTGGAAATACTTTTAAAAACCGGACTCAGAAAAGCGTAATCAAAATCATTTTCCAATGAATTAAAATCTTCTATAGAATGGGTTGATGTCGAACAAATCTTTCCACTAATAGGTCTGAATGTTCTATCTTTTCTGTCTTTTTCAGAAATATGAATTCTATTAATTCCGAGGTCTTTTGCCAATTGATGATGACTGTGTAAAACCAAACTAGATCTGAATTCTACTTTTATCTTATCAATAAAATGCGCCATTTCAACTGCAGAAAACTCAGGTTTCCGAATATGAAGCAAAGACAATCCTTCCTCAAATAAAGAATCAATAATGCGAATTTCGCCAGAAATTGCAGAAGGATTAGTAATCACAATCATATCTTTTCTCTTTCTTCTTGACTTTATTTTCTTAGATGTAAATCTCTTTCCCCTGTTCTATAAACTCTTCTGATTTCTCCTGCATTCCTTTTTCTGCGGCAGCAACATCTCTAATTTCCTGAGATATTTTCATAGAGCAGAATTTTGGACCACACATTGAACAAAAATGAGCCACTTTTGCACCATCGGCAGGAAGCGTTTCATCATGGAATTCTCTTGCAGTATCAGGATCAAGTGATAAGTTAAATTGATCTTCCCAACGGAATTCGAAACGGGCTTTACTTAAAGCATTGTCTCGATATTGTGCACCTGGATGACCTTTTGCCAAATCCGCAGCATGAGCCGAAATTTTATAGGTGATTACACCATCTTTTACGTCTTTTTTATTTGGTAAACCAAGATGTTCTTTTGGCGTTACATAACATAACATCGCACAGCCGTACCAGCCAATCATGGCAGCGCCAATTGCTGAAGTAATATGATCATAACCCGGAGCAATATCAGTCGTTAATGGCCCAAGAGTGTAAAAAGGAGCTTCGTTACAATGTTCGAGTTGCTTGTCCATATTTTCTTTAATCATGTGCATAGGAACGTGACCCGGGCCTTCAATGAAAACCTGAACATCATGTTTCCAGGCGATTTTGGTTAATTCTCCAAGTGTTTCTAATTCGGCGAATTGTGCAGCGTCATTAGCATCAGCAATTGAACCCGGACGTAAACCATCTCCTAGAGAAAAAGCAACATCATATTGTTTCATGATTTCACAGATTTCCTCAAAATGGGTGTATAAGAAGTTTTCTTTATGATGAAACAAACACCATTTTGCCATAATCGATCCTCCTCTGGAAACGATTCCGGTAACACGATCAGCTGTTAAATGAATGTAGCGTAATAAAACGCCGGCGTGAATGGTGAAATATGAAACGCCTTGTTCTGCCTGTTCGATTAAAGTATCGCGGAAAACTTCCCAGGTTAAATCTTCGGCAATTCCTTTTACTTTTTCCAATGCCTGATAAATAGGAACCGTACCAATTGGAACCGGCGAATTGCGAATAATCCATTCTCTGGTTTCATGAATATTTTTTCCCGTTGACAAATCCATAATAGTGTCAGCTCCCCAGCGACAAGCCCAAACGGCTTTTTCAACTTCTTCCTCGATACTCGAAGTCACGGCGCTGTTACCAATATTAGCGTTTATTTTGACTAAGAAATTACGACCAACGATCATCGGTTCGCTTTCAGGATGATTGATGTTGTTTGGGATAATGGCTCTTCCGCAGGCAACTTCACTTCTAACAAATTCAGGGGTAATCTTGCTTTTTGGTGTGTTTGCCCCAAAACTATGACCCGCATGCTGGCATTGCATTGCTTTTGTTTGCTTGTTTAAAAGTTCAATACGTTGGTTTTCACGAATCGCAATATATTCCATTTCAGGAGTTATAATTCCTTGTTTGGCGTAATACAATTGCGTTACGTTTGCCCCTTTTTTAGCACGTTTTGGTTGATGTAAATATTCAAATCGTAGATGATTTAAGCTTTCATCTTTCAAACGGGTTTGACCGTAATCAGAAGTTATTTCATTTAAAATTTCAACATCATTTCGATCCAGGATCCAGCTTTCGCGTAAGCGTGGCAATCCTTTTCTAATATCTATTTCAATGTTTGGATCTGTATAAGCACCTGAAGTATCGTAAACCGTTACAGGTGGATTTTTCTCAATTCCGCCATTTGATAGTTTGGTGTCGCTTAAAATGACTTCTCGCATCGCCACTTTTATGGGATGAATTTCACCATTGACATAAACTTTTTTAGAATTCGGAAAAGGTGTTCTGGAAATTTGTTCTTCTGTTGTCATAGTTTTTTGGTTTCAAGTTTCAGGTTGATCTTGATTGTTGAATTTTAGATGTAAAATGAAAGATGTTCCGGTAGAGGCGCACAGCAGCACGTCTACGCTCTGTATATAATTGGAACTTGGAATTTATTTTTTGGAATTTATTCCGATAGCTATCGGGACTATCCACCCTGAGTGGCAGAAATAATTAAAATTTCGTCGGTTTCGTGTACGAGATGTTGGTTCCAATTGATTCTTGGAACAACGGTGTTGTTAATGGCAACGGCAATTCCGTTTTGTTTGTTTGGAATTTCGAGATCGAGCAATGATTGAACGCTTAGCGATTCAGCATTGAATTTTTTGATTTGTTGGTTGATTTTTAGTTCCATTCCTTTTTGAATTAGTATAGTTATACTTTAGGAATGGCTACAAAAACGCATAAAAATACGCGCAGAAGTCATCTTACTTTTCCCTACGCTAGTATGAACTAGATCAGGTTCAGAGGGTAAAATCTCAGCCTGCTTATTTAGCAGACACCCCTAAAGTGTGAAGCAAATGTAATAAAATTTTGTTTGGTTGTTTGAAAAAGTTTCAAGTTTCAAGTTTCATGTTGTTTCTGAGAACTGAAATCTGAGGCTATTTACTTAGCTCTTTTCCAGCAATCTTCGGCGTGATCATTGACCATTCCGGTGGCTTGCATGTGTGCATAAATGACGGTTGAACCAACAAAT
The DNA here is from genome assembly GCF_041946075.1 of Flavobacterium sp. LAR06. Taxonomy (NCBI): domain Bacteria; kingdom Pseudomonadati; phylum Bacteroidota; class Flavobacteriia; order Flavobacteriales; family Flavobacteriaceae; genus Flavobacterium; species Flavobacterium sp. LAR06. The sequence goes on from NZ_JAUTYT010000013.1 coordinate 151,334, forward strand.
TTAAAACCTCTTTTTTTTAAATCTTTACTGATTTCGTCTGAAAGTGGAGTAGTGGCCGGAGCGTCTTTTGACGTTTTAAGGTTATTTATGATTGGTTTTCCGTTGGTATATTTCCAGATATAATCAGAGAAACTGCCAAATTCGTCCTGTACTTTCATAAAAGCCTGCGCGTTGGAAACGGCTGCTTTTATTTTTAGTCTATTACGGATAATTCCGGTATTTTGCATTAATTCTTCGATTTTATCTTCAGAATAAAAGGCTATTTTTTTATAATCAAAATAGTCAAATGCAATTCTGAAATTCTCCCTTTTGTTTAAAATGGTAATCCAGCTTAAGCCGGCCTGAAAGGTTTCTAAAATTAAAAATTCGAATAAAGTAGGGTCGTCATAAACAGGAACGCCCCATTCTTCGTCATGGTATTTTTTATATAAATCGCTGGAAGTACACCAGCCACATCGAATTAAATTTTCGTTTTCCATTATTTACCAATTTGCCAATGATATCCTTTTACGCTTGGTATATAGGCGGAATGGCCAATTATTATTAAATCATTATAAACTTTTCTGTTGTATTTAATGCCAATTGCTTTGCCAGACATGAACATTTTATTGGCCTGAAATCTAACTTTCATTTTACCGTCTTCAAGTTCAGCATCAGATACTTTTTCTACAAGCCAGGTTGAACGCCATTTTACATTTAATTCATCCTGAGCTGTTCTGGTAACACTTTTAACGAGTTTAACAGCTTCTTCCGGGATTTTAAAATTTTGAGTCAAATCTTTCTGACTCATGGTCTGGCCAATTTTAGTGCCTGAAAATATTTTGCGCAGATTAACAAAATTCATTAAGTCGTTTTCTTCTTTTTTTATCGGAGATGGAGCTTTTTCTGTTGTCGCTATTTTTGCAGTAGGAATTTCTGGCGTTACAATTGGTTTAGTGACAGTAAAAGCCTTTTTTTTATTAAGTGGAGATTTATCGTCGCTGTCTTTTGCCACTGCTATTTTAGCAGGAGTTGGGTCAATTGGTTTTTGAGGAGCAGGTTTTAAAGAACTAACAGGATATACTTTATCGTTAGGTTGCTTTTTGTCATCGCTGCCACAGCTATAAAGGAAGCAGCAGATTGAAAATAGTAATATTACATTAGTTTTTTTCATAACAATAATTTTTTAGTCCTTATGAGAAATGTCTCCTTCCAAATATTTTTTAATCAAATGATGTCCTGCGTAAATTAATGGTGTCAGTATAATGGCTATAGATAATTTAAAGGTGTAGCCTATCAATGCTGATGAAAGAAATGTATCAAAGTCAATTTTTCCCGGCAGCCAGAATGCGATTCCAAGTACTATAAACGAATCAAATAATTGCGAAATTACAGTTGATCCTGTAGTTCGAAGCCATATTTTTTTATCGCCAGTTCGGTTTTTAAAGAACCAAAATATACTAACATCTATAAGCTGCGAAACCATAAAAGCTATAATACTACCAACAATAATCCACATACTTTGTCCAAAAACGGCCTGAAATTGTTCATCATTTACAGGGCTAATTCCTTTTGCCGCCGGAATTACAATGGCCATAAATAAAATTAAAAAGGCATATGCAATTAAACAAGCCGTGATAAAAGAGAGTTTTTTAACTCCTTTTTCTCCAAAATATTCATTTATTAAATCGGTTGTCAGGAAAACGACTGGCCATGGTAAAATACCAATACTCATTACGAACGGTCCAATCTGAATTAATTTCCCTCCAATAAGCTCCGCGACAACTGCATTTGTTATAAAAATTCCTGCCAGAATTACAAAGACAATTTCTTTTTTGGTTTTGAACATAAATACGTACTATAAAATCTGATACTTCAAAGTTAACTATTTTATGCCGAAAATAGATTTAATATTCTTCACCAAGTGATAACTCTTCTTCTTCTTTTTCTTTTTCAAAACTTGCTCTCATATGATCGCCATTCAGGGTTTCATTGATGATAAGAGCATATGTTTTCTCCGGATTTTCTTCAATACTAATTGTTTTTATTGGAGCAGTAGTATAGGCCAAAGGATTTATTTTTTTGTTTTCATTTAAAAAAGCAAGAGTGTACAATTGTTTTTTGATCGCTTTTGTTTCGTCATTTTTTCTTTGAATCTGATAAAAGTAAAACGAAATTTCATGATTGTCTTTTTCTATAATTTGCTTTTTTAATAAAGTTATAGAATCCTTTTTAGAAAGATTTTGAAAATTTATGGCAGCTGATTTTGCAATCTCATCATCTGTAAAATGAATCAAATCTTTTTTGTTTTGATTCAGTAATAAGTTTATTGTGATAAATTGCGTTTTAGGATCGTTTAGAAAACCTTCAATTTCAGTTGTATTTAGTGAATTATGTGTAATTCCTAATCGGGCTAATTCTATGTTTAATTCCGGAATGTCAAGGTTTTTTATTTTTTTCAACACTTCTTTTACAACATTATCATCAGCATAATTATAGATTAAATTGGTGTAATTTATCAAATCAGTTAATGATCGTGAAGATTCAGAATAAAAAGTTACTTCATCTTCTACGGTAGCTGCCTCTTGTGTAGCTTTGTTTTTTTCGTTCCAGCTTGCTACTCTTTTATATTCGAGCTTGGTATTGGTCAGGATTATTTTTTTAAAAGCTTTTAGTTTTTTAACCGAAATCAACTTTTTCTCTAATAATGAATTACAAAAGCTAATGATTGGCTTGTTGTATTCTTTGATACTGTAATATTGAAAAATCTCAGGAAATAACTCTTTACTGTTTTCGGGATCTCTTTCAAACGTATAAAAAAGGCTTCCAATCTCATATTGTAAATCGGAAATAGGCAAATCGTACTCTAGTAACTCATTGATTTTTTTGTATGCCGCTTTTGATTTTTGGTGCGAAATACTTTTTAAGATACTAATCTGTGCATCAGTTTTGGTCGATTCTTTTTTATAATAATTCTCCAGATAAGGAATTACTCTTTCATCCTCTATTTTACCAATTTTTTCCAGTAATGAAGTAACAGCATCAGTTTCACTTTCTTTAAATTTAAAAGTGTTGATGAAATTTGTTATCGCTTCAAAATCTTTTTTTGTGATATCAAGATTGTCAATCGTGTTTAAGGCCGAATAACGAATGGTGTCTTTTTCACTTTTAGCATCTTCGATAAAAAGTTTTACCTTGTCTTCAGCGGTATCTGTTTTGATATTGTCAACCAGATCTAGTGAATTAAAGGTTTTTTCTATGAAAGGATCATCATTTTTATAGTTTTTCTCAACCAGCGTATTCAATAGATAATAGGAGTTGTTTTTGTAAAGAACTTTGTATTTAATGGCCTGAGTCGCATTAGGCTTAGAAACTAAAGCATTAATGGTGTAACTATTTTGGTCTTTGTTAAAAGTGGTACTTTCAGATAAAAATTCGTAATTATCTTTTTTGTCAGCAATAATTTCGTCCCATAAAGACTGCGAGAATCCTTTTTTAAGGAATAATTCCGGGCTTAACAATGATGTTGCCGTTTCGTAACTTTCATCGTCTTCTGCCTCAAAATAATTTTGTTCAGAATCGCTTTCATATTGATTTAGAAATTCTTTTTTAAGCATACGCTGAACAGAATCAATAGATAATGTTTGTTCGTATTTCGGAAATTTATGATAGGCCAGTTTGATTTTTCTACCGGTTTCAGAATTGAATGCCTGAAACTGATTTACAACTTTAAAAGCATTTTTTACCTCGCGCTTGTTTTGTTTTAATTTTAAAAATAGATTTTCGTTCTCCTTTTCTGGAATTTCGATTTTATAGTTTGCAGTTGAATCTACTAAAACTTTAGATTTTGATTTGTAATCGAACGGAGCAAGTACAAATGAATTAAAAAAGCGATTTGTATTCGCTTCAGATGTATTCACAGTACCCAATAAATAATATTTGTTACCCGAAATAACCGTTTTTAATTTGATATTTCGGTCTCCAATTTTAGAGGATGAAACAAAAGAATTTTCAATTTTGTTATATTTTGTAGCGGTCGAATCCTGATCTTGCTGAAGATAAAATTGATAATGAATTTGCTTTTGCTCGTATTCAGAATTTTCAAGGAAACTGGTATCGTTTAGGGTTTTCTCTCTTAAAAAGTAGAATCCTTTTTCCAGATTGTCATACGCCTGAATGTCAATGTTAGTTCCTTTTTCGGCATTGTTTCCAAAGACGAAATTGAATGATGGAAGTTCAGTTTGAAAGCCTCCTTTTAAAGGTTTGATCTTTTCCCATTCGTTTTTAAAAGGTTTAATTTTAATATTTTCGAAAACTTCATTTTCATATTGGCGCACATAATTGGCTGGTCCGGTCATTGCAATAGAAATGATTTCTAATGGTGTGATGTAAAACTTTGAATGTTGAGCGTTTCCTGTTTTCGTAATATTTTGTATATCATAACTGGCATAGTTAGGTTGCTCAGTATATTTTTTTTCAATAATATCCCCTGCAATTTTTTCAAAAAACAAACTATCCAGTGATTTCGGATTATAAGTAACATCAGTGTTTTTTAGGAAATAATTTAACGGAATTCTTTTTATCGTAATGGCGCCACCGTTGGTAAAATCCGGAGAGCCCATGCTTTCGTTTTCTTCGATAGTGGTTTTATATAATGGCAATTGTACCATTTTATCTTTGGTATTCGAAATGGTAAAATTAGGATTAGGAAAATAAGCTTCGATAGTTTTCTTCTGATTTTTTCCGTTTTCGGTAAAAGTATCGATTATAGGTTTTACCGTATAACCTTTCTGTCTTAAAAGTTCAATTATACCGTCATTTCCTGCAAGATGCGCCGCACCCACAGCTGAGAATAAACTGCCTGTTTTGGCAATAGAATCAATGCTCTTGGTCATTATTTTGTTGCGGTTAACAATAAGGGCATCATGTGCTTTTTTCGAAAATATTAGCTTATAAATCGAGTCAAGCATTACAATGTCTTTCTCTCTGTAATATTCTTTTAGGGCTTCCTGAGGATTTCTGTTTTTTAAAATTTTTACTAAAGCAAGTTTATTTTCTTCTTTTGGTTTTGCGTCTTCATCAATGATTTGCAATATCGAAAGCATTGATTCTTTTGCATCTTCCAAACCAACAATTTTCTTTTTATATTTTTTTCCTGTTTGAAAAATAAACATGTCTAATACCGTGTCTTCCTGAAAATCGGCCTGATCTCCTTCGGCTCCGGATAACATATTTCTAAAATACTTGCCATTGTCATTAATAAAAATAGTCTGAATATTTTCTTTTGTTGTGGGGAACAAATAGAATTCGGTATAAAACTTTTTATAGGAGTTGAAATCATTACTTTTCATTAGATCGTTCAAGCTTCCCCATGTTTCAGGATTGCTTTCATTGGCCACGATATCAGACCCCAGTAGGTTGGTAAAAAACGAATCAGATAAATGAAACGAGATTTTATCATTAACGTGCATAGTCCCGTAGATATAGGATTTTTTGGTTAAACCGTTACCGGATATTTCCCAAAATAAACTCTTGTTTTGCGCCTGAAGGACTGAAGTTATTAATAATGAGAGGTAAAGTAATTTTTTCAAGAGGGTTGGTTTAGTGGTTTAGCTAAACAAATATAAAATAGATTACGGTCTTTTCGTTTATGATTTTGGCTTTTTATTTGATTTTTATAAGGTATTTTCTTAAAAACCAGAATTTGCTTTAAGAGCCGGAAAAGTTTCTCTGGCAAGTCTTTTTTAAGACAATTAAGATTTGTTTTTTCATTGCTAACTTTTAGGTACTTTTGAAGTAATAATGTGCTATTGCTTCATTAGCAAGGGGAGGGCAAAATATACACTTCAATTTTTCTTATATGGCGACAGATGCTACTAATTTTTTAGTAAAGAAATGGACAGGACCCTATGGAGGTGTTCCTGCTTTTAATGAATATAAAGTTTCAGATTTTAAACCGGCACTAGAATTTGCTATTCAGGAAAAACTGGATCAAATTGATGCTATAGCAAATAATTTAGAAGAAGTTAGTTTTGAAAATACAGTTGTTGCTTTAGAACTTTCCGGCAAAACGCTTAATCAGGTTCAGACCGTTTTCGGAATTTACAGATCTAATTTGAGCAGTCCGGAGTTTAATGATGTTGATACAGAAATGTCTCCAAGATTAGCAGCGATCAATAACAAAATGTATCAGAATAAGAAATTATTTTCGAGAATCGAAAAATTGTATAAATCTGATGCAAAGGGAAAATTAAATGAGGAGCAACAACGTCTGGTTTGGCTTTATTATACAGATTTTGTTAAAGAAGGAGCAGAGTTAAGTGAAGTTGATAAGGAAGAAGTGGCTAAAATTAATCAGGAGCTTGCTGGGCTTTTTACGCTTTTTAGTCAAAAGTTATTGGCAGAAGAAAATGATCAGTTTCTGGAATTGCGATCTGAATCAGATTTGGATGGCTTGCCGGAAGCATTTAAAAATGCCGCCATCGCAGAGGCGAAAGAAAGAAATTTAAATGTTTTAGCTTGTATTGGCAACACGAGATCTTCAATTGAACCGTTCTTGACTTTTTCTAATCGCCGTGATTTAAGGGAGAAAGCCTTTGATATTTTTGTGAAGCGGGGAGATAACAAAAATGAAAATAATACAAATGAAACGCTGGTTTCTATTTTGCAATTAAGGGCCAGAAAAGCTAAGATTTTAGGGTTCGATAACTTCGCTCAATGGAGCTTGTCTAATAAAATGGCAAAAGATCCACAGAAAACTTTAGACTTAATGGAATCTGTTTGGAAGCCCGCTGTTGAAAAAGTAAAAAATGACGTTGCTTCGATGCAGGAAATGGTAGATCAGGAAGGTAGAAATTTTAAAATTCAGCCTTGGGATTATCGCTATTATGCTGAAAAAGTTCGTAAAGCAAAATATGATTTAGATCAAAACGAGTTAAAACCGTATTTGCAGTTAGAAAATTTGCGTGAAGGGATGTTTTGGGTTGCAGGCGAATTATTTGATTTAGGTTTCAAACAAGTTTTTGATGTTCCAGTTTATCATTCGGATGTAAGAGTTTGGGAGGTGAATAATTCAACAACTGGAAATCCTGTCGGTTTGTGGTATTTTGATCCTTACGCGCGCCAGGGAAAACGATCCGGGGCCTGGATGAACTCACATAGGAAACAACAGAAAATAGAAGAGAATGTACTCCCGATTGTTTCTAACAATTGCAATTTTATTAAAGGCGCAGCAAATGAACCTGTTTTGATTTCATGGGATGATGCCACTACTTTATTTCATGAATTTGGTCATGCACTACACGGATTATGTTCAAATGTTACCTATCCTGGTTTAAGCGGAACTGCGGTTGCAAGAGATTATGTAGAATTTCCGTCGCAGTTGCTGGAACACTGGCTGGCCACTCCGGAAGTATTAAATAAGTTTGCGCTGCATTATAAAACAAATCAGCCATTGCCTTCAATATTAGTTGAAAGACTTGAAAAAGCGGCTAATTTTAATGAAGGTTTTGCAACTGTAGAAACAATTTCAAGTTCTTTTGTTGATATGAAGCTGCACTTAACAACAGAAACTATTGATCCTCATGAATTTGAAAAGGACGTTCTGCAAGAAATTAATATGCCATCAGAAATTGTAATGCGTCATAGAATTCCGCAATTTGCGCATATTTTTTCAAGTGATGGATATGCAGCCGGATATTATAGTTATTTATGGGCAGATGTCATTAATGCGGATGCCTATGAGGCTTTTATAGAAGGCAAAGGTCCTTATGATAAAGAAATTTCAAAACGTCTTTATGATACGGTTTTAAGCGTTGGAAATACTATTGATAATGAAAAGATGTACGAGAATTTTAGAGGAAGAACTCCGGAATCAAATGCTTTGATGCGTGCCAGAAATTTTCCGACAGTCCAGAATTCATAAAAATAAAAAAGCCCGAATAAATGAATATTCGGGCTTTTTATATTGAAATAATAATATATTAACCTAAAGTAACTCTTTTGAAACCTGTGATTTCAACGTTGTATCCTTTAACATAATCACCAACTTTTTTACTATCATCTTTAATGAAGTTTTGATCTAGTAAAGCTTTTTCCTGATCTAAAGTTGTATTGTCAGAGATGAAACGTTGCACTTTTCCTGGAATAATTTTATCCCAAATTTGCTCTGGTTTACCTTCAGCTTTTAATTCAGCTTTAGCATCTTCTTCAGCTTGTTTTAAAACTTCTTCAGTTAATTGAGAGAAAGAAATATATTTAGGAACATTTTTTAAAGTTTTTCCTAAACGTTTTGCTTCTTCATTATCCTTTTCGATTACAGCAATACGAGCAGCAAGTTCAGATTCAACGAAAGCAGGATCAAAATCTTTGTAAGATAGTGTATCAGCTCCCATAGAAGCAACTTGCATAGAAACATCTTTAGTTAAAACGTCAGCGTTAGGAATTGCAGCAGAAATTGCAGTTAATGCAGCAATTTTGTTAACGTGAACATAAGATCCAACAAAAGCACCTTCTAAAATTTCAAAACCACCGATTTCGATTTTTTCTCCGATAACTCCAGTTTGCTCGATTAATTTTTCAGCAACAGTAATTCCGTTGAAATCTGAAGCTAAGAAATCTTCTTTAGAAGAAAAGTTAATAGCTCTTTCTACTAATTCTTTAGCTAAAGTTACGAAAGCCTCATTTTTACCTACGAAATCTGTTTCGCAGTTTAAAGTGATGATAGCTCCTTTAGTATTATCAGCATTGATAAAAGAAACAGCAGCTCCTTCAGAAGACTCACGGTCAGAACGGTTAGCAGCAACTTTTTGTCCTTTTTCTCTAAGGTTTTGTATAGCTTTATCGAAATCTCCATCAGCTTCAACTAAAGCTTTTTTACAGTCCATCATTCCGGCACCTGTAGTTTGTCTTAATTTATTTACGTCTGCAGCAGTAATTGTTGCCATAATATTTTGAATTTTAATGTTAAAAGTAAAAATTCCATCTTTTAAATTCTAAACTCCAATTTTATTAAATTATCAACATAACGTTTTTAATTTGTGGTTGGATTTTAGAATTTAAAATTTGGAATTTAAATTTGATTTATTCTTCAGTTGCAGGAGCAGCAGCTTCAACAGCCGGTGCAGCTTCAGTAGCTGGAGCTTCTTCTGTGAAAACTTCAGCTTCTTTGTCAGAACCTCTGTCAGAAAGACCGTCGATTACAGCAGCAGTAACTAAAGATAAAATTTTGTCAATTGATTTAGAAGCATCATCATTTGCAGGAATAACGTAATCAACCTCTCTTGGGTCAGAATTCGTATCAACCATTGCGAAAACTGGAATGTTTAATTTTTGTGCTTCTTTTATTGCGATGTGTTCAGCTTTGATATCTACTACGAACAATGCAGCTGGTAGTCTAGACATGTCAGCGATTGAACCTAAGTTTTTCTCTAATTTAGCACGTAGACGATCAACTTGCAAACGCTCTTTTTTAGATAACGTCATGAAAGTACCATCTTTCTTCATTTTATCAATAGAAGACATTTTTTTAACTGCCTTTCTGATAGTTACGAAGTTAGTTAGCATTCCACCAGGCCATCTTTCAGTGATGTAAGGCATGTTTGCAGCCTTTGCTTTTTCAGCAACGATGTCTTTAGCTTGTTTTTTGGTAGCTACGAATAAGATTTTTCTACCTGATGCAGCGATTTTTTTCAAAGCTTCATTAGCTTCTTCAATTTTTGCTGCAGTTTTATATAGATTGATAATGTGAATACCATTACGCTCCATATAAATGTAAGGGGCCATATTTGGATCCCATTTTCTAGTCATGTGTCCAAAGTGAACACCTGCTTCTAGTAAGTCTTTTACTTCTATTTTGTTTGCCATTTTTGTACTAGTTTACGTTCTGTTGATTAGCAATGTATAAATGGCGGTTTCCCAGGCTTTATACATTTAGATGCTAAACTATTTCCTACCTCGATAGGAGAGCAACAACAACTGTGTTTTTTAATTTCAATAAATAATTGATCTTGTCTTGTACCAAATGTACAAGACAGGTAATATTAACGTTTAGAGAATTGGAATCTCTTACGAGCTTTCTTCTGACCGAATTTCTTACGTTCAACCATTCTTGGATCTCTTGTTAATAAACCTTCTGGTTTTAAGATAGCTCTGTTTTCAGCATTTACTTCACACATAACACGTGCTAATGCCATTCTTACAGCTTCTGCCTGACCAGTTGAACCACCTCCGTAAACGTTTACTTTTACATCAAAGTTGTTTACATTTTCTGTCATAGACATTGGTTGTAAAACTTTGTATTGTAAAGTTGCAGTTGGAAAGTAAGTTGCGAATTCTTTTTTGTTTACAGTGATTTTTCCTGTTCCTTCAGAAACATATACACGTGCAACAGCGGTTTTTCTTCTACCGATTTTGTGAATAACTCCCATTACTTAAGATCGTTTAGGTTAACAGTTCTAGGTTTTTGAGCTCCGTGAGTATGCTCAGCACCTACAACAACATTTAGATTTCTAAAAAGTTCAGCTCCTAATTTGTTTTTAGGTAACATTCCTTTTACAGCTTTTTCTACTAATAATGCAGGGTTTTTAGATTGCAATACTTTAGCAGTTAAAGTTCTTTGTCCTCCTGGGTAACCTGTATGACGCATGTAAATTTTGTCATTCATTTTTGTACCTGTAAGGTTAATTTTTTCTGAGTTGATAACAATTACGTTATCTCCACAGTCAACGTGCGGTGTGTAACTTGGTTTGTACTTACCTCTTAAGATCATCGCAACCTTTGAAGCAAGACGTCCTAAGTTATGCCCTTCAGCATCAACAACAATCCACTCTTTAGTTACAGTGGCTTTGCTAGCTGAAATTGTCTTGTAGCTTAATGCGTCCATAATATTATTTTAATTAAACATTCCATCCCCAATAAAGGGGATGCAAAAGTACAATTAATTATTTTAAAACCAAATACCTGAAAAGAATATTTTATCTGTTGAAAATCAGGCCTTCAGTTTTCTATTTAAAACAATAAAAAAAAACCACCTTCACAATAACGCGAAGGTGGTTCAATATTTGGATTTGTTTTGTTAAACAATAAATATATTTGCGATGTCTACAACTTGTTGTGTTGTAAGCGGCTCATCATAAGCTTCTGATCCTGCTGCAGCTCCAAATAAACTGGCTGTATTATAACCAGCCTGCATGGTAACGCCTTCGCCATCGTATACGGCTTGTGTGGCTGCTGGCATTCCGGCGCCTCTTTCTGCATTCGAAATCCAGCCTTTTAATCCACGTAGTCTTCGTACTTCTGATGCGTGTCGTGCTTCAACAGAATGAATCTGTAAAGCTGCGGTTAGTAGATCAGGAGTTGTAATTAAATTGGCAGCTTGTCCTTTATAAGCTCTCACGCCTGTGTCTTCAAAAGCTTGTGCCAATGCCAAAAAGGTCGGGTAATCTCCAAAAGGATCAAACGCTCCTCCAACAGTAAAGTCAAAAGTAGGCTTCGGAACAAAGTTCGCACTCATTGTTCCTCCTAATCCTGCAATTAAAAAAGAAACGTGATCTGCTTCGTGAGCGGCAATCTGCTGAAAAACTTTTAAATCACGTCCACCGTTTTCAGATGCTGGAATTACGCCAGAATCTAGTGCCATTGCATAAAATTCGTTTTCAAGATATTCTAAAGTCAGGGCAAATTGTAAGGCCCCAATTGGTGTCGCTGGTGTGGCGGTTATATCTGCAGCTAGTGCTTTGTTGGCAAAAGCGGAAAGCCCGAAAGGAATTGCTGCGAATGCTAAATTTTTTCCAATATTTCCAAACTGTGAAAAACTGTCTCTTCGGGAACCAGTGCTATTCATTAAGCTATCATCAGTGAAGGTTTCTATAAATTTTAAGATATTCATAATTTCTAAGTTTTAGCTAGTTAGGATTAAGGTAAATATTTGGCAGTAAATTTTGTGGTAATAAATCCTCCGGCAATTGGCAGGATTTTAGAAGGATCCTGGGCTACATCCAGACCAGTTGATGTGTTGATAATATCATCACCTGCAAAATCGCTTGAATTTGGATTAATCAAACTTCTTATTGCTGAAGCGTGTCTGGCTTCTACTGAAACAATTTTACCAGCTAATAATAAGTAGTCTGGACTTTTAATTAATTTTCCGGCTCCGTTGTATGCGGCAACTCCGGTATCTTCCAAAGCTTTTGCTGTTGCAAGAACTTCAGTACGACTATTAAAATTCATGGATCCGTAATTGAATGCCAATGACGGAAGCAATTGTGAACTCGGGTCTGGAAGTGCTCCGGTCAGTGCGGCTTTGAAAAAATCTCTGTGAACTACTTCGTGATGATACAAATCGGTTAGAACCTGACGTTCGATATCATTAAAAGTAGTATTAAAACTTGACGCGTTTACGACCTTAGTATAAAAATCAGCTTCTAACTGTTCTAAGGCATATGCATAGGTCAGAACTCCAAAATCACCAGAGCCTAAATCAAATACACCATTTTTTATTCCGGGCAAGGTGTTATCCTGCATGTCATTGTCATCATTATCATTATCGCTGCAGCCAGCTAAAACCAAACCTGCGCCAACTAGTGTTAAGCCGCTGAGCTTTAGAAAGCTCCTTCTGTTATTCAATGAAGGGTCAACTTCATGAATTTTAACTTCGTTTTTCATAATCAAGGTCTTTTAAAAGGTTAATAACATATATTTAGGTATTAACGAGATTTAAAGACATCCGGTTTTGAAAAACCAATCTATTTTTTAATTTTTCTAAAAAGCCTTATAATTTTAAATACTGGTAGGCCTTTTTTGTTTTATTTTAGGTAATTCTACTATATTTGTATTAATTACATAAAATATTAATAGATGAAAGCTAAAGCAACTCTAAAACAAATTGCGAAAGAACTTGGTGTTTCTGTATCTACGGTGTCTAAGGCATTGAATGATAGCCCGGAGATTAGTGAGCAAACGAAGGTGAAGATTAAGGAGTATGCCAAACTCAAAAATTATAAGCCTAATGTTATTGGTCTGAATCTGAAGAATCGTAAAACCAAAACAATCGGTGTAATTATACCTAATATATTAAATTCCTTTTTTGCAAAGGTTTTTAGTGGTATCGAGAAAGTAGCCGATAAAAAAGGATATAATGTAATTACCTGTATCTCGAACGAATCTTTAGAGAAAGAAATTCATACACTTGAAATGTTGAGTAACGGAACTATTGACGGATTTATTCTTTCCGTTTCTGAAGAAGCTCAGAAATTACAAGATTACAGTCATTTCTCTGCTATTATTAATGACGGAACCCCGATTGTAATGTTTGACCGAATTGCTGATGAAGTAGAATGTGATAAAGTTGTGGTGGATGATTTTGATTCGGCTTTGAATTCAACGCAGCATTTAATCAATCTAGGATGTAAAAATATTGCCTTAATTTCTTCAGTAGACAATTTAAGTGTTGGAAAATTAAGAGCAGATGGATATTTAAAAGCTTTGGCTGATAATAATATTCCGGTAAACGAAAAAATTATTCTTCGTACCGATTCTGAAGATGATATGAAGAGTAAAATTGATGCCATTTTTGACAATAAGATTGATGCGATTTTTGCCTTGGATGAAAATGATTCAGTTGCAGCCTTAAGAGTGAGTTTGAAAAAGGGATACAGAGTTCCTGAAGATATTTCGATCATTGGTTTTGCAGATGGAATCTTAGCATCAAGACGTTTGTCGCCTAGTTTAACAACGGTTAGTCAACACGGAATTGAAATTGGAGAAGTGGCTGCCAAAAAACTAATTGAAAGACTGGAAGAATCTGAAGATGAAACCTCAGATTATGAAACAATCGTCATCAAAACAAAATTGAAAGAGCGAGAATCGACAAGAAAAAAATAACGTCCATAAAAAAATCCATCAGCCGCAACTGATGGATTTTTTTTATTGTAATGGATAAGGAAATTTTGGATTCTTATACTTTTTTAGTTTTTCAAAAGGAACTAAATAAGGTTCTTCACAAGATCTTGCCGCTCTATAAAAAATTGGGGTGAATTCTATACCTTTTTCAGTGTAATTCCAAGATGGGAAATCCCAATATTCTTCATCAGTATAATCACAAGGATTATCGTCGTCTTTTGGCTTTTCAAAATGGAATTCTGAGTTAAGTACTGCAAGTAATTTAGGAGCAAAATAAGTGCTTCTATAAGTTGAATAACTCGAAAAATCACTTTCTTTCTCTGTTGTTACACTTTTATCAAAAGCAAGAATATTGTCTATTTGATAGTTTTTTCCGTTATTTAAATCAATCAAAAAACCACTGCTTCCAAAATCAGGATGAGCACCACCGCAGTAATATGAACTCGAAATCTCAAAGCCCAATAAATTAGTATTCAGAAAATTTATGGTCGAATTTCCTTCTATTCCTTTTCCTTCACTATATTCAAATGATGAAGCGCAATTTAGTTGGTCTAATGTGTTCTGTGTGTGAATTTTTTCCAGAATTGGGTTTATAACCGCTTTGTTTTTTTCTGAAAAGTTGCTTCCTAATCTGAAAAAATCAGAATCACAATGTTTTTCAGAATACCAAATAAATTCTTTGTTATTATAGGTAGTTACTTTCTGTTTTTTAAACTCTAAAAATTTATATTTTACAAGATTTAGTTTATCATCAGCATAATACTTATCCAGATTAGATTTGTAATTTGAAAAGTCAATAGTCTGTAATTGAACCGGTAATTGTTTTCCAGATGTGTTGTACCAGGATCCTTCAAAAGAATTATTGGCAGCTTTGTTTAAATAGAATTTTTCCAGAATTGCATCATTTGGTTTAAAAGAGAAAGTGAAGCTATTCTTGTTCATCTTTCCTTCTAGCTTAATGTCTTTTAGTGAATTTTGGTAAAAATAAGTTGCGCTTACATTTTCATCAGAATTAAAAACCTCGATTTTCATGTAAATTTTACTTTTCGCCAAAGTTCCTTCCAGATAATAAGTCCGATCCTGAGCCATTGCAATCATAGAATAGAAGGCAAAAAAGAACAAGGCATATTTTTTCATAAAACTATACAATCAATTAATTTAAAATCTGCAATCTGAAATTATTAATGCGCCGCCAGCCAATCAGCCCCCATACCTAATTCAACATCCAAAGGAACGCTCATCATAAAAGCATTTTCCATTTCGTGTTTAATCATCGGCTGTATTTTTTCTAATTCGTCGTTGTGCACATCAAACACAAGCTCATCATGAACCTGAAGTAGCATTTTAGATTTCCAATTCTCTTCTGTTAGTTTTTTATGAATGTTGATCATGGCGATTTTAATCACATCGGCAGCACTTCCCTGAATTGGTGCATTTACAGCATTTCGTTCAGCAGCACTTCTTACTACCGCATTAGCCGAGTTAATGTCTTTTAAATAACGGCGACGACCTAAAATCGTTTGTACATATCCTTTTTCACGTGCAAATTCAATTTGTTCATTTATATAGGATCTTAATCTTGGATACGTTTTATAATATGCTTCGATTAATGCAGAACTTTCGCTTCTTGATAATGAAGTCTGATTGCTCAATCCGAAAGCAGAAACACCGTATATAATTCCGAAGTTTACCGTTTTTGCATTACTTCTTTGTTCGCGTGAAACTTCTTCTAAGGGAACATTGAAAACTTTAGCAGCTGTTGCTTTGTGAATGTCTTCTCCATCCTGGAAAGCTTTAATCATATTTTCTTCACCACTTAAAGCGGCAATAATTCTTAATTCTATTTGCGAGTAATCGGCAGAGATTAAAGTGTGGTTTTCATCACGTGCAACGAAAGCTTTACGAATCTGGCGACCTCTTTCTGTACGAATCGGAATATTTTGCAAGTTCGGATTATTAGAGCTCAAACGACCTGTAGCGGCAACAGTCTGCATATAATCAGTATGAACGCGTAATGTTTTCTTGTCTACTTGTTCTGGCAAAGCCAAAATATAAGTGCTTTGTAATTTCACCATTTGACGCCAATCTAAAATTTCTTTTATAATCGGATTGTCATTGGCTAAATATGTTAAAACATCTTCGCCAGTTGCGTATTGACCGGTTTTGGTTTTCTTTTGTTTGGCACCGCCAATTTTCATTTTATCAAATAAAATGTCCCCCAATTGTTTTGGTGAAGCCAAATTGAATTTCTCACCGGCAGTTTCGTATATTTTTTGTTCTAAAGATTTAATCTCAACCTCCATTTCAGTTGACATCTGTTTCAGAAAATCAACATCTAAACGAATTCCTTCAGTTTCCATAGCAGCCAAAACGGTTACTAATGGAATCTCGATTTCATCAAATAATTTTTTGGTTTCGGTTTTGTCTAATTCTGTTGTGAAAAGCTCTTTTAGTTGAAAAGTAACATCAGCATCTTCGGCAGCATATTCCTTAATGTCTTCAAGGGCAACATCGCGCATTGTAATTTGATTTTTTCCTTTTTTACCAATTAAAGTCTCAATTGATTTTGGAGAATATTTTAAATACGTTTCAGATAAAATATCCATATTATGACGCATATCCGGATTGATCAGATAATGCGCAATCATCGTATCAAAAAGTTTTCCTTTTACGTTTATACCATAATTAGAAAGGATTTTTAAATCATATTTTAAATTCTGACCTATTTTTTCGATGTTTTCATTCTCAAAAAACGGTCTGAACTTTTCAATTAAAGTATGCGCTTCTTCCTGACTTTCGGGAAATGGGACATAAAATCCTTTTCCTTTTTCAAAAGAGAAAGCGATTCCTACCAACTCAGCATGCAAAGCATCTAAGCCGGTTGTTTCAGTGTCAAAACAAACTTCAGTCTGTTTTTGTAAATTCTGCAAAAGCAATTTAATTCCTAAATCACCTTGAATGGCTTGATAGGAGTGAGGTGTGTTTTCTAAAGTATTGTAGAATGAAGTTCTTTCAGTTTCTGTACCTTCATCTGAATTTCCTCCGCCAAAAAGATCGAACTGATCTTCGTTTTTAGGTTGTGGTTTTTTGTACAATTTAGCATCAGAAGAAGGAGCTGCAGAAGTAGCTAATTCATTTCCGCCACCAACTTTAAATAAATTATCAAATTGTTCTGCCATTCTTCTGAATTCTAATTCCTGAAAAATAGCATCTGTTTTTTCAATATCAGGACGCGAAAGTTCGTAATCATCTTCATTAAAAGTAACATCGCAGTCGCAGATAATAGTGGCTAATTTTTTAGATAAAATACCTTTTTCTTTATTGGCTTCGATGTTTTCTTTCATCTTGCCTTTTAGTAAATGAGTGTTGTCCAAAAGATTTTCCATCGTACCAAATTCTTTCAAAAACTTTTTGGCTGTAACTTCTCCAACACCTGGTAATCCTGGGATATTATCAACAGCATCTCCCATCATTCCAAGAAAGTCAATTACTTGTTCCGGTCTTTCGATTTCAAATTTTGCCAAAACTTCGGGAACGCCCCAAATTTCTATTCCGTTACCCATACGGGCTGGTTTGTACATAAAAATGTTCTCAGAAACCAATTGAGCAAAATCTTTATCGGGTGTAACCATAAAAACCTTGTAGTTTTCTTTTTCGGCTTGTTTGGCAATTGTTCCGATCAAATCATCGGCTTCACAACCTTCTATTTCAATAATCGGAATGTGCATGGCTTTTAATAATTCCTGAATATAAGGTACAGCAATTTTAATCGCTTCTGGAGTAGCGTCACGATTGGCTTTGTATTCGACAAACATTTCTGTTCTAACGTGGCTTCCGCCTTTATCAAAAGCAACAGCTAAATGATCTGGTTTTTCACGTTTAATAACATCCAAAAGCGAATTCATGAATCCCATGATCGCTGATGTATCCATTCCTTTAGAGTTAATTCTCGGGTTTTTTATAAAGGCATAATAACCACGAAAAATTAGCGCGTACGCATCGAGAAGAAAAAGACGTTTTTGAGTTGACATAAAAAAAATATTAGTCTGTAAAAATAAACAATTGGGTTCTCAAAAATTAAACTAAAAAGATTTTTTTTCCACCATAGGAGTGATATAAGTTTATTTTGGTATTCGAGGCTATCTTATATGTCCTGCTATGGTTTAATCAAACCATTGGCGTACTGCTAAGCGCCACTGCTAAAATGAACTTATATCACTTCTATGGTGAAAACTACACAAAGCGTTAATATCAAGTTAATTTTTTTTCTGTGGTGATAATCTTCATTTTCTCTTCATTTTGCAGAGGTACTTTTGATCTGTAAAATAAAAGGTATTAATTTAAATCTTAGAAATCATGAGAAATTTATTGATGTTACTAGTAGCAGTTTTAGGAACAAGTGTAATGGTACATGCGTTTCCAGCTTCTGTAAAAGTTGGTCCAGCAAAAGAAGTAAAAGAACTTCCTGCAAAAGAAGTGAAAGCTACAAAACACCCAAAAAACAAAGCTGATAAAAAAACAAAATCAGCAAAAACGGAAGCTCCGAAAGCAGAAACAACAAAAGTGAAAAAATAAGTATTGCTTTTGTTTTGTTTTTGAAGAATTCTAAAGGAGACAAAACAGGAATAATGGTTATGGAATGTGGAGGAGAAAGCTGATAAAGAAATTTGTCAGCTTTTTTTGATTCGTTAATTTTTTAATAATGGGCAACAGGGCTTTTTTTAATTGCTTAAATTTAGTTACGCTTAAAAGCTGTTTTTATGAATATTTTAATTGTTGAAGATAATAAAGAACTTGCTGTAGAGGTTTACGACTTTTTATGTAACGTTGGTTATATATGTAAAATAGCAAATAATTGCAGTGATGCTCTTGAAGAAGTGGCCAGTAACGATTATGATGCAATGCTGTTGGATCTTGGTTTGCCTGACGGAGATGGTTTTGATATTTTGAAAACCATTCGTAAAACAAAATCTAAAATGGCTGTAATTGTCCTGACAGCTCGTGGCGAATTAGATGACAGAATAAATGGTTTGCATTTAGGTGCCGATGATTATTTGACAAAACCATTTGCTTTGACCGAATTAAGTGCGCGATTGTTTGCAGTTATTAGAAGAATTCATGGTTTTACTTTAAACAATTTAGAAGTGCACGGATTTTTATTGCGGTTGCAGGATTACAAAGTGACTTATAATGATATCCCAATCAACTTAACGAAAAAAGAGTTTGATATTTTTCAATATCTAGTTTTGAATAAAAACAGGGTCATAACAAGACTTCAGCTTACCGAGCATATTTGGGGAGATATTTTGGAGGTTAATTCAGATTCTAATTTTATTGATGTTCATGTTCGAAACCTTCGTAAAAAACTGGACAAACACACTGCAATAGACTGGTTTGAAACAGTTCGAAATGTAGGCTATCGTATAAACGAGTAAAAAAAAATTCTGTGAAAATAAAACACCAATTGGCCATTTTTAATGCACTGACAAGATTGTTGGTGATTCTGGTTTTATGGTTAATGTTGCCAATTCTGGTTGAAAATGTAGTTTACAGGCACATTAATAATGGATTGGTTGAAAAAAAGAAAAAATTTATTGATCACCTAAATAAAAAAGAGATCGATGATTTTATCGAAAATTCAAATGATTCTACCGAAACGTATTCTCAGTTTTCAACTTTGCACAGTGAGTTTTTGGTCCTTTCTAAGATTACCGGGAAACCACATCAGAAAAAAACAACTTTCAGTAATGATTATCGGATAATTGACGGTGAGGAAAATGAATACCGAATCCTGCAGTATCATTTTACTTATGAAAATCAAGGTTATAAATTAGAAATAGGAAGCAGTTTAAGCGAAGTAAACGATCTTACTTTTATTATTCGATTGTTTATCATTATTGTATTGGTTGTTATTCTTTTAGTGACTTTTTTGGCAGACACTGTTTATATCGAATATTTGCTCAAACCTTTTTATAAAATTATTGATACGAAAATCAGGCGCGTCAACGAACCTGAAGCTTTTGATCATACTCCTATAAATGCAAAATCACGAGATTTTAGAGAATTAGATTTGGTTTTAAACCAGATGATGGATCGCATTGGAGAACTATTCAAGAAAGAGAAACAATTTATTTCAAATGTTTCTCACGAACTACTGACGCCAATTGCTTTGCTTAAAAACAAGTTTGAAAATTTATTGCAAAATGATTCTTTAGATGATAATGCGATTGATAAAATTGCGGGTGCATTGCGAACCTTAGATATGCTGAAAAAAATCATCAATAATTTATTACTGATTTCCAGAATTGAAAACAATCAATATGAAGCGAATGAGAAAATCAATTTTAAAGAGATTTTAAATGATTTGCAGGAAGATTTACAAGATCGAATTGAGGACAAAGAAATTCAGTTTTCAAACCAGATAAAACATGATTTTGTTTTCAGAGGAAATAAAACGTTAATCCATATCTTGATTTACAATTTAGTTACCAATGCTATAAAATATAATAAATCGCAAGGCAGTATTGTAGTTGAAGATGGTTTTAATAGTAGCCAATATTTTATTTCTATTAAAGATTCTGGTATTGGAATGAACACTGCTCAAATTGAAAAAGTATTTAATAGGTTTGCAAGAATAAGTTCTGATCAGGACGGTCAGGGTTTAGGGCTTGCCATCGCTGAAAGTATTGCTTTTTTTCACCGTCTAGAAATTAAGGTTACTTCTGAAATTAATAAAGGGTCAAGCTTTACACTTTTGTTTCCCGAAGTGCATTTGCATAATTAAAAGTTAAATTTTTAAAAGCACTTCAATCTTCATTTTGTCTTCATTTTCCGATTATATCTTTGAACTATAAATAATTAAGATAATAATCATAAAAACTTAAAGTCATGAAATCAACGATTCACGAAAACAAAAAAAACAAACTACAAAGCTTGAGTAAAAAATTAGTAATGTTAGCAGTAGCTGTTTTAGGAATAACTGCAATGGTAAACGCTCAAACAAGTCCAACACAAACAACCCCTGTAAAAGAAGCTAAAGCCCCTAAAAAAGATAAAAAAGCAGATAAAAAAGCAGATAAAAAAGCTAAAAAAGCAGAAGCTAAGCCAGAAGCGGCAAAAGCTCAAAAATAACAAGGCATAAGTTTATTTGTAAACTTTATTGTGGATTAAAAGGTTTAAAAAAAATTGGTAGAGAAAAGGCTGGTGAAGAAATTTACCAGCTTTTTTTGTTGTTAGTTGAGTTAAAATTTTGATAATAAAAAGCAATAAAATTTTCATTCTTTGTTACTTTGCTTAAAACTATACCTACATGATCCTTCGTTTTGTAATTCTTTGTGCTCTATTTCTATTTATTGAGTTCTATTCTTATCAGGCTTTTCGAACTTTAATCAAATTAAGATGGATTTTGATTGGTTATCAGGTTGTAAGTTTATTCATTTTAATCTTTATAATTTATTCTTTCTCACAAGTAGATCGTTCTATTGGGCAAACCAAACAGTTTATGTTTACTACAGGATTGATGTTGCTGGTTTATGTGCCAAAAATTGTAGTGACGCTTATTTTATTTGGTGAAGATATCTTTAGAATAGGAGCAAGTATTTTTAACTACTTTATTTATAATGCACCAAGAAAGGAAATGATGCCCGATAGGCGAAAGTTTATCAGTCAGATTGCTTTAGGATTGGCTGCTGTACCTTTTTTATCCATTATCTACGGAATTTTTGAAGGAAAATATAACTTCAAAGTAATCAAGCAAACAGTCTTTTTTCCTGATTTGCCAGATGCTTTTGATGGATTTAGAATCACTCAGATTTCAGATGTTCATAGCGGAAGTTTTGATAATCCTGAAAAGATAAATTATGCAATTGACCTAATCAATGAACAAGAAGCAGATATGATTTTGTTTACGGGAGATATTGTAAATACCCATGCTAAAGAAATGCATCCTTGGCTGGAAACCTTTAATAGAATTAGAGACTATAAGTACGGTAAGTTTTCTGTTTTAGGAAATCATGATTATGGTGAATATGTTACCTGGCCTTCTGAGAAGCAAAAAGATGAAAATTTTCAAGAGATTAAGAAGCTTTATGGGCAAATAGGATTTAAATTAATGCTAAATGAACATACTTATATTCAGAAAGGCGATGATAAAATTGCTCTTATCGGAGTAGAAAATTGGGGTGTTAATTTTAAAAAAGCTGGTGATTTAAATAAAGCATCGCAAAATGTTCATCAGGATGATTTTAAAGTTTTAATGAGTCACGATCCAAGTCATTGGGAAGCTGAAATTAAAGAACATCCTAAAAATTTCCATTTAACATTGTCAGGCCATACACACGGTATGCAATTTGGGATAGAAATTCCAGGCTATTTTAAATGGAGTCTGGCGCAGTACATTTACAAACAATGGGCTGGATTGTATGAGAATGTGGGTCGATATGTTTATGTAAATCGAGGATTTGGTTTCCATGCTTACCCTGGACGAGTAGGTATTATGCCTGAAATTACAGTCATTGAACTAAAAAAAGGTAACAATGTGGCTTAATTCGTTAAAAATGCTACATTTGTATTAATTATCTCTTTTTAATAGATTAAAAGAATTAAATTTTTGGTTTATGTCAAAATTTGGAGAACTTATAAATGCCCAAGTTCCAGTGTTAATAGATTTTTACACCGATTGGAACGAATCTTCTGTATCAATGCATCCTGTTATTAAGGATGTAGCTGCTGCACTTGGCGATAAAGCCAAAGTAATTAAAATTGATGTAGATAAAAATCAGGAGCTTGCTGAAGCCTTGCGTATAAAGGGGCTTCCTACTCTAATGATTTACAAAGAAGGACAAATGATATGGAGGCAATCAGGAGAACTTGATGCTAATACTATTATCGGAATTGTTCAGGATCAATTCAATATCTAATTAAAACTTTCCTTCTTAGTTGGTGTTGTTTTAGTGAATAATATCAAACTTATATCCGTTTTCTTTTAAAAAGTGTAAAGTTTTAGGTAAAGCAAATTTTAAATTGTGCGATGCTTTTATACTGTCATGAAATACAATTACACTCCCTGAAGTTACATTTTTGGTAACGTTTTCAAGACATTTCTCAGGTGTAATGCTTTGGTCAAAATCGGCACTTAAAACATCCCACATTACTATCTTGTAGCCTAAATTTCGTAAAATTTTAGATTGCGCTTTTTTAATTTTCCCGTAAGGAGGGCGAAATAATAAACCATTCAGCCTTTTTTCATTTGATAAAATAGAAGCACAGTTCTTTACATTCTCAATATAATCATTTGTTTGACTTTTCCATCCATTGATATGGTTCATGGTATGATTCCCAATAGAGTGTCCCTCTGCTATTAATCTTTCAAACAAAGATGAATTCGCATTGATGTTTTTTCCAATACAAAAGAAGGTTGCTTTTGCATCAAACTTCTTTAATTCAGATAAAACCCAGTCTGTAACTTCTGGAGTTGGGCCATCATCAAAAGTGAGGTATATTTTCTTTTCTTGATTTGGAATATCCCAACAATACTTAGAAAACACCCTTTTTATAAATGAATTTGTTTTTACCCAGTAAAAGCTCATTTTGAGATGATTTAGAGATATGTAAAAATAAAAAATGCAGCGCTATTTAACTAGAAGCGCTGCATTTTTTTAATCAGTATATTTTTCGTATATTATTATTCTTTTTCGCGTCCAAAACGTTCGAAAACATTTACATACGTATTAAAAGTGACTTTATGTTTTTCGTAGAATGCTTTGTCTTTATTATGCTCCATAACCTGTAAAAGACTTCTGTAGCGCTCAATGTCAGTAATAATATCCATTGCTAAGTCGGTTTGGTCACCTGGTGTCAATGTTGCATAATAATTTAAGTTCTCTTTATATTTCTGAACTAATTTATTTAATAAATCATGCGCTTTTGCTGTTTCACCAACTTTATAATATCCATTTGCAAACGGTTCTACCAATGAATAGTATCCATATTTATCCACAGGTAATTTTGTCATTGCCAAATTAATTACATTTTTAGCTTTGTCGATTTTACCTTCTGTAATTAATTGCTCACTTAAGCGAGATAAATTAGTGCGGTATGTGATGCTGTTTCTTCTTGTTTCAGGATCGTGGTAGATTTTATCACTATCACTGTTGCCCCAATCCCACTTCATTACAATGTCATACATTTTATCGGCATCAATCTGTCCCATATCCATTGGCCCTCCATCTTTTGATGGAACATTTTTAATTGGAACCAATTTATATACCATTCCATCTAATTGTAAATAATCTTTTAACCATAAATAATCTTCATCGTCAAAAGCACCTCCACTAAAGTAAATTGGTCTTTTCCAGTTATTATTGGCTAAGATGTCAAGCATCATCAGGCGATTTTTGTAGATCGCACTTCCTTTAATATCTATATCCATGTACGGAACGATAGAATCATTGTATTTAGGATTAACAACTTTGTTTTTGATGATTAGATTTTTATCAACTGGTACTCTGATTTTATTAGTTGGATAGAAATGAATCGTTTGTCCGTTTTGTAAACCTACAGTCGATTTTGGATTTTTAATAAAACTAATAAAGTCATTGATATTCCAACGGGTATCAATTTTTTGAATATAAGCTACATAATCCAGCTTATCTCCCACATATTCGTCGTGATTGAATGATATTGGTAATGGGTCAGATTCATATGATTTCGCTTTCATTTGGTCAATATACCAATCTGTCATAAACAGACTTGTATTTACAATTTTCACGTCTGTTCTAATGCCTTCAATTTCCTGTGCGTACCATAATGGGAAAGTATCATTATCACCAATGGTAAATAGAATGGCGTTTTTATCGCAAGAATTCAGATATGCTTTTGCCATTGCAACAGCAGTATATTTGTTTGATCTGTCGTGATCATCCCAGTTTTGAGAAGCCATTAAGATAGGTGCAGCTAATAAAGTTCCGACAATAATAATTGGTCCGGCTATTTTAGGCGCAATATATTTCTGGATGCTTTCGTATAGGGAGTAGACTCCAAAACCTATCCAGATCGCAAATACATAAAATGATCCTACAAGTGCATAATCTCTTTCGCGAGGTTCAAAAGGTCTTTCATTTAAATAAATTTTCAATGCTATACCGGTAAATAAGAATAAGGCTAAAAGCACGTAAAAGCTTTTAAGATCTTTATTAGCATGATACATTATTCCGATAAGTCCTAAGATAAAAGGAAGGAAGAAGTAAACGTTTCTCCCTTTGTTGTTTAAAACATCGGAAGGTAAATTGTCTTGAGAACCCAAGTGTAATGAATCAAGGGCTTTGATTCCGCTGATCCAGTTTCCGTCAAGGTTATCATATTTACCTTGTTCGTCGCTTTGGCGTCCTACGAAGTTCCACATTAAATATCTCCAGTACATGTATCCAAATTGATATTCGAACATAAAACTGAAATTGTCAACAGTTGACGGTTTTTCGATAATTAAATATTTGCTGTAGCTTCTTAAGAATTTAACGTAACCTTCGTTGTCGATTTGTTTTTGAGCATACGCTTTTCTGAATTCAGAAACGGTTTTTTCAACCTCATTTCTCAATTGGGCTGTAGCCTTATTGTATTCGTCTTCACTTAATTGGCTAGCATCAATTCCGTATTCAGCCAAATCATCTTCATATGGGTAATTAGGGTTAATTTTAAAGGCAGGAGGGCTTGTGAAGCTGATATAGTTTTGAATATGTCCGGTTTCGGTACTCCACATTCTCGGAAGAATTGTTTTTTGATTGTCGTCAGAATTTTGTTCTGCGTTTTTATAATTATTCGTGATGATATATTTACCAGTTTTATAATCTCTTTCGTAGTTTGGTTTTTTATCTAAGTATGGATTTTTTTCGTCAAGGCCAGCAAAAACTTCGGTGTATTGAGGGCCGTAAAATAATGGATTTACACCGTATTGCTCACGATTATAATAGGCTAAAACCTCAGTTGCATCAGATGGTTTGTTTTCATTGATTACGGTATTGGCATTAGCGCGTACAGGTAACATGATCCAGGTTGAGAAGCCAAACAGGATGAATAAAACACAAAGAATAATAGTATTGTAAAAAACCAATCCTTTTTGTTTTGTGTATTTTAATCCAAAATAGAAGAAAGCAATAAAAAGTAACGCGACAAAAATTGTTCCTGAGTTAAAAGGAAGTCCCATGCTGTTTACCATGAAAACTTCGGTTTTTCCAAAGAAGGCCATCGTTAATGGTAATAGTAATTTAAAAATGAACAACAAAATAGCAATTACTACTGCATTTGCAATGATGAAATTTTTGATTGTAACTTTTTCGTAATGTTTAAAGTAGTATAGAAAACCAATTGCCGGAATTGTCAATAAAGCCATAAAGTGAACTCCAAATGAAAGACCAACAACAAGTGAAATAATTAATAACCATTTATTTCCTTTAGGTTTGTCCATGTCTTGTTCCCAACGAAGACCAAGCCAGAAAAGTAAAGCAATTAACAAAGATGCCATTGCGTAAACTTCTGCTTCGACAGCATTAAACCAAAAACTATCAGAGAAAGTGTAGGCAAGTGCGCCAACAAACGAACTTCCTAAAATGACAATTGCATTGTTGTTGTCGATTTCTGTAAAACGAGCTACAATCTTTTTCAAAATCATAGACGACGACCAAAACATAAATAAAATAGTAAAGGCACTAGAAAAAACAGACATCATGTTTACCATCACTGCTACATGCTGATTATCTATAGCAAACATGGCGAAAAAGGCTCCCATCATTTGGAATAAAGGTGCTCCCGGTGGGTGGCCAACTTCTAGTTTAGCTGCTGTAGCGATGTATTCGCCACAATCCCAGAAGCTCATGGTGGGTTCAACAGTCAGTGTGTAAGTAGTTAAAGCGATTGCAAATGCAAACCAACCAATAATTGTATTCCATTTATTGAAATTGAATTGTGCCATATTTAGATGTTAAAATTTTGTGTGTTTTCTATTCTACAAAGAAAATGTTTTTTTGTGTAAAGAAACGAGCATTAACATAAAATTCTACAAAACTATTTAGCGAAAGTAACGTATTGTTTGTGAAATACTTGTGAAAGTATTGCGGCTTTTGAAGGAAAAAAAATAAGAAAAAAAATTTTTTTTTCGAGAAAAAGTTTGCGTAAACTAAAAAAAGCTTTAAATTTGCACTCGCTTAACAGCATTGCTGGTCTATGGTGTAATGGTAACACAACTGTTTTTGGTGCAGTCTTTCTAGGTTCGAGTCCTAGTAGACCAACATAAAAGCCTCTCAATTGAGAGGCTTTTTTTATGTGTTTATTTTTCGGTGATCTCAAAATTTCGGATCTGGAATCGGGTGTGAAAGATGAGTGTTGACTAAAGAAATGGGTCATTTGAAAATCTTTTCGACTTGGGATAAAAAAAATAAAAGGATGAATGGGGCTGAGGAGCAATGGTTTATTGATTTTTGTTAGTGCTTCTGTTGAAAAAGTTTGCGTAAACTAAAAAAAGCTTTAAATTTGCACTCGCTTAACAGCATTGCTGGTCTATGGTGTAATGGT
>NZ_JAUTYT010000014.1:0-155086 GCF_041946075.1 Flavobacterium sp. LAR06
GATTCTGTAAAACAGCTTTTGGCCAGAAGCAGATATGTTCTTTATAAATCCCGTGAAAAATGGACACAAAGTCAAAACGAAAGAGCGGCGCTCTTATTTGGGTTATATCCCGATATAAGGAAAGCTTACGGTTTAATCCAACAACTCCGTAGTATTTATAATAACAACAACGATAAACATATCGCCATGACAAAACTGGCGCATTGGTACAGAAATGTAGAGGAATCTGGTTTTAAGAACTTCAATATACTACTCAATAGCATAACTTTTAACTACCAGTCGATCTTAAACTATTTTGACAACAGAAGTACAAATGCTTCGGCTGAATCTTTCAATGCAAAAATAAAAGCATTTAGAAGTCAGTTTAGAGGAGTGAGAAAAATAGATTTTTTCCTGTTCAGATTATCTAATCTTTTTGCCTAATCCCCAACTTTTGCGTATGATCCCTTGTAATCGCAGCTGAATGAATGATGTAAGTGTAAAACATAAGTAGTATAAATGAAAATACCCAAACAGTTCTGTTTGGGTATTTTTTTGTTTAATTTTTTTGTGGAGAATACCGGATTCGAACCGGTCACCTCTTGCCTGCCAGGCAAGGTTAGTATTCTTTCATTTATTTTCTTATACTTTCAAATACCCTGAATTAAAAGGGATTTGAATATTTGTGTTTTCTTTTGTTATCCTATTTTAACCTATTTTTTATACATTTGTTGTACCTATGTTGTACCTAAAATTACTGATCATTTATGGCTACTATAAAAATTACTCAAAGAGCTAAAGTCCTAGCCAATGGAGAAAACCCAATCTTTCTAAGATTTACTAAAGATAGGAAAACTAAATTTATTTCGTTGAAATTATCATGCGATTTGTCACAATGGAATGAAACCAAGTCTGAGTTTAGAAAAAACCATCCGAATTATAAACAAATGAATTCTGCTTTAACTGAGATTAGGAACAGAGCAGAGAAGATTATTTCAGATCATTTAGCAAAAGGAGAAGATATTGCTTTAGATGAATTTGAAGGGCTGTTTTTAAACTTTAAGGGAGATAAAAAAATATCTGTGAAAGAGTTTTGGGATGAACATATTGATGATTTAAATAAATCAGGACGAACAGGTAACGCTAAATTTTACAAATTTTCTAAAAACAGTTTTTTTAAGTTTCTTGAGAATAAGAATATTTATTTTAAAGATATAACTCCTACTTTGCTTGGTAAATATGAAGTTTTTCTTAGAGCTAACAATAATATTGATACCGGAGTTTCAGCAAAAATGCGAGCTATTAGAGCAATATATAATGATGCAATCAAGAAAGGCTGTACTAGTAAAGAATATTATCCATTTACAGAGTATAAGGTTTCAAAACTAAAAGCAACAAGCAACAAGAGGGCTTTAAGTATTGCAGATGTTCATAAAGTTATAAATCTCGATATGACAGAACATCCTACGCTAATTGATTCTAAAAATTATTTCGTTTTTAGTTACTATACTCGTGGAATGAATTTCAGTGATATGATGAAGCTGAGATGGGAGAATATTGTTGATGATAAAATTATCTACGTAAGGAGTAAGACTAAAGCACGTTTTATAATTAAAATGCTAGAGCCTGTTCAGCAAATTATTGAATATTATAGAAGTCAAAACAGAGCTACAAAATATGTATTTCCTATTGTATTAAAAGAAAATTCTACACCTATGGAACTAGAATATAGAAAGGAAAGGACTATTAAGAAATACAATAAGGATTTGAAAGAAATAGCTTCGATTTGCAAGATTGATGGAAAGATTACAAGTTATGTAGCTCGTCATAGTTTTGCCACTAACTTAAAGCAAAGTGGAGTTTCTACTGATATAATCTCTGAAGCAATGGGGCATCAGAATTTATCCATTACTCAAGTATATTTAAAAGAATTAGAGAATGATGTTATTGATTCTGCAATGGAAACATTATTGCAAAAAGTGACAAAGTGATTTAATTATCTAAAAGTTAATTTGAATTTTATTTGATTCAGATTATTATTTAATGCCATTCATTTTATTATGAATGGCTTTTTTATGCTTATAAAACTTTTCAAAACAATTAGCACTTTGTCACTGTGTTAGTTGTTTTTTCATTTTAATATTAACCATTTTAAAGATTAAAAATTATGCAATTAAAACAATCCGAAAGAAAACAAGTAAAGCTACGCCTAGGAATCAGTGGGGCTTCGGGATTTGGTAAGACCAAGTCAGCACTTTTATTAGCTTATGGTATGACTAATGACTGGAGCAAAATAGCGGTTATTGATACAGAGAATTCATCTGCTTCATTATACTCAGATTTGGGCAATTTCAATGTAATTGATTTGTCTGCACCATATTCTCCTGAGAGATATATAGAAGCTATTGAACTCTGTGAAAAAGAAAATATTTCAGTTGTTATTGTAGATAGCATCTCCCATGAGTGGAATGGCGCAGGAGGTTGTCTGGAGATACATGAAAAACTTGGAGGTAGATTTCAAGATTGGGCAATTATTACACCAAGGCATCAGGCATTTATTGATAAGATTCTTAACTCTAGTTGCCATATTATTACAACAGTAAGACGAAAAATTGACTACAGTATGGAATCAGAAAATGGTAAATCAAGAGTTGTAAAACACGGGACAAAAGAAATTACTCGTGAAGGATTTGAGTATGAGTTAACAGTTAATTTCGAGCTAGTCAATGACAATCATTTAGTTAGAGCAAGTAAAGATAGAACATCTTTATTTGCTAATAAACCGGAGTTTGTAATTACTTCTGCTACAGGTAAACGAATTCTAGATTGGTGTAATGTAAAGCCCACCTCTATAAAAGAAATGTTGGACAAAATAGAAAGTTCATTATCTGTCTCTGAATTAACAAAGCTGTACAATGAAAATCCTTCTTATCAAGAAACTTTGAAAACTCAATTTACCGATAAGAAAATACATTTAGAAGAATTAACTAACCAACAAAATTTTAGTTCAAATGGACACAAGCATCTTTGAAATTAGCCAAGAGAGGGGATTAGAAATCAAGTCTGTGATCCCTGAGAGACCAATTCTCCAAAGAAATGATAATACTATTAGTTCTAGTGCCCTATATCTTCCAAAGCCATTTATCGAAGCCAATACTGTGGAAATGAATTTAAGCCACTTAAAGAACAAGTGTGTCATACCAGTATTCTCAAAAGACAATGAAAGAACAATTGCACATCAGGAATTTATAGAAATTGTACAGGGATGCACAAGTAGAGTTTTTCCTAATCATGCCTTTGATAAACCTGAAATTAGGGTCAGTCATGAAATAAAAGGAAGAATTCCAGAAGCTATACAAAAACATGCTAAAGATTTGCTTGATCATGAAAGAACACAATATTTTGAGAGAATGGCTTTCATTATTAAAATTCCTAGTATCACAGAAACAATTAATGGTAATGAAATGGCACTAGTAATAGGTGGAGTTAGAAGTTATAATCTTGAGAACTTATATAGCAAGAAATCTTTCGAGAAGTTTAAGTTCTTTATAGGTTTTCAGGTAAAAGTATGCTGTAATTTGTGTGTGAGTACAGATGGTTTTGCAGAAGAAATGAGAGTAACTAGTTATGTGGAACTACAGTCAAAGATTATGGAGGTTCTTCAAAATTATAATGCTGAAAAGCATTTAGTGGAAATGAAAAAACTTTCAGAGTATTCTCTTACGGAGCATCAATTTGCAACTCTATTAGGCAGAAGCAAACTCTATCAACATATGCCAAAAAGGGATAAAATAAATATCCCTGCATTACATTTTAATGATGGTCAACTTAATGTTGTTGCTAAGGATTATTATGAAGATGAACACTTTGGAAGAAATTATAATGGAGATGTAAATCTATGGAATATGTACAACCTTTTCACACAAGCTAATAAAAGCAGTTATATTGATACATTTTTAGATAGGAATGTAAATGCCTTTGATTTCTCAAATGGCATTTCAAAAACACTAAATGGTAGTGGAAATTATCATTGGTTTTTGAGTTGATTATTGGGGCTATTTATTTAGCCCTAAATAATTATTTGTTAGATTGAAATATCTTACTTTTAGGCCATATTTAAATATAGCAATGGAAAATTTTAGAGTTATTGGTTTAAAAATAGATGAAGGTTGTAATGTAAAGATACATAAAGTACTAGAGCCAAAAGTTATTTATTATTTCTACACAGATATCAAAATAGATGAAAAATCAGAAGAGATAACTATTAATGACAAATATTGTAAAAACTTGTATGAGCTCCCGAATGTTCATATTAATATTTCTGCAATCGCAGGTAAAAATGGGAGTGGCAAAAGCACGATAATTGATTTGTTATTTATGATCATCAATAACCTATCATATATAAATGAAGATTTTAAAAATCAATTAGATTTTATAAAAGGATTACAGGCATCTTTATATTTTGAAACAGATAATTTTTATAAACTTGTAATAAAGGACGATACTTTTGAAGTTTTTAAGTACACGGATAACAAAATTTCTAAAACCGCAGAAACTAATTTTGAGTTGGAAAAACTTTTTTACACAGTTGCTATAAATTATTCACAATATGCTTTGAACTCACTAGAAATTGGAAATTGGATAGATGGATTATTTCATAAAAATGATGGATATCAAATACCAATTGTTATCAATCCAATGAGAATTGAAGGGAATTTTGATATTAATGTTGAAAATAGTTTAGCTAAATCCAGACTCATTACAAATTTGGTAAGGCCTGTAAAAGATGGATACATTGATTTTAGAATCATAAGTGAAAATCTCATTGCCATTAAGTTAAAATTAACTTCTAATAATAGAAATCTCCATGAGAGAACACTTTATACTAAAATAGAAAAAAGTGAAAGAGTAGGTAAAGGGGAATCTTTTTTTAAGGAAGAAAGAATTGATGTAAAATTAATGGATTTAAAAATTGATTTAAATTTAATTTTAAATAAAATAAGTGAAGTTTATGGTTTTAAAATTTCTGATTTACAAGTTTATGAATATGAAGATATTGCTAATCCTATTCTGAAATTGAGTCTTGATTATTTAGTATATAAATTAGTAAATATTGCATTAGTCTATGCTAATTATGCGCATTATTTTGACAGAAATGAAAATTCATTTGTGAATGATAAGTTTGAAGCTTATCTAAAAGAACTCTTATTTGAAGATAAAAGTCATATTGGTTTCAAAATAAAGCAAACATTAAATTTTTTAAAGTATCAACACTATAGTTTGTCAACCCAAAGTTTAAAATTAGATAGTGTTACAAAAAAAATAGATGCTTTAATTAATGATCCTAATAATGATTTGAGAGAAGAGAATAGAATCGAATTGATTCCTCCTCCAATTTTTAAAACGGAAATCATCTTGCAAACTATTAAAGGGGATAAAGAGATTGTTGAATTTCACACGTTAAGTTCTGGCGAAAAACAACTGATTTATTCCGTTAGTTCAATTTTATATCATCTCATAAACTTAGATTCTGTTGGTAAAGGAATTAAGTACAGTAATGTAAATATCGTTTTAGATGAAATTGAATTATATTTTCATCCTGATTTTCAAAGAAGATATATTAAATATATTTTGGATAGAATTAGTGTTATCAAATTTAATAATATAAAAAACATTAATTTTTGTTTCATAACACACTCTCCATTTATATTGTCTGATATACCTACTTCAAATGTTATGTTTTTAGAATTAAATCAAGAGAAAAGTAAGTTTACACAACAAACTAAAGTCTTAGCGAAAACTTTTTCTGCTAACATACATGATCTATTAGCTCAAAGTTTTTTTCTGAAAAATGGCTATATGGGTGAATTTGCAATTTATAAAATTAAAGAAATAATTGCAGACCTCGATAATATAAAGAAAAGAATGCAAAGTATGGATCCTACTCTGCTTGAAGAAAAATTAATTAAAATTAAAGATGTCATTAATCTAATTGGTGAACCAATATTAAAACAAAAATTAAATGAACTTTTTGAAGAATCAATTATTAATTACGAATCAACTGAAGCAAAAATAAGCCGACTAGAATTTGAATTATCTGAAGCAAAAAAAGAACAAAATAAAGGGCAACTATGATTAAGATAGAAAAAGGTTTTAGTAGTTTAAAAAAAACAGCTGTCACTCTTGATGTTCTTGCATTAGAACATTATAATAGACTTACAACAGTTTTTGGAAATTATAAAATCACACCTCTAGAAAAGCTAAGAGAAGAACTAACAAAGACTAGTTTAGTAACACCTCGTACCGCTGATATTCAATTAAAAATTGATTTTTTACAGAAAGTGACTGATGACAACGAGTTTAAAAAATTAATAATTTCACCTTTAAACGATTTTTCAACCATTATTACTGATTATGCTAGATTTAATACTTTGTTTGAAAATAAAGGTTATAAGAGTTATATGGAATTATTCGGCTATTCGCGAATAAGAAAATTAAGGATGATGTATACTTTTGCTCTGGATCTAGGTATTAAAACATGTCCGTATTGTAATAATCATTATGTTCTAACAATAAAAAAATCCAAAAAGGCTAATCTTCATTTTGATCATTTTTATTCAAAAAGTAAATACCCTTTCCTTTGTTTATCCTTTTATAATCTCGTGCCATGTTGCTCAGTATGCAATACTGCTAAGAGTGATAAAGATTTTAATATTAGTAGTTATGTCCACCCTTATTTTGATTCTATTAATGACAAATTTGATGTAATAACAGATAAGAACTCGATAATAGATATGATTTTGAAAGGAGATCGAAAATTCGAAAATTTATCGATAGAATTAAACCCAAAAAAAGGATATGAAGATTTAATTAAAGCACATGATTTAGTCTTTAATTTAACTCAAGTATATAATGAACATAAAGACGTCGCTTTTGAAATATATTCTAAACAATATATCTATACTGATAGTTTTGTAGAGACTTTGAAAGGGGCGTTTTCAAAAGAATTCTCAGATAGTGAAATTGAAAGGTTTATTTTAGGAAATTATACATTACTAGAAGAAATAAACAACAGACCTTTAGCAAAACTAATGCAAGATATTTATAAGGAGGCTCGAATAGTAAAAGCGACGAAAAAATAATTAGTTATAAACAGGACATCAATAGCAGTGTTTTTTTTTAAAGTAGCCTTAGAAAGTATTTAATTACGAGTGAGACGAAAAATAGTTTGAGTTGAGAAAAACCCAACTCCTAAAATCGGAGTTGGGTTTTAAATATGTTTTTCGATTAGTTTATATAATTAAATTTTATTTAAGTTTAAGGGTTAAAATTATATCTACTTCTCCAGATTCTTTTGATGAATTTCCATGAATTTCTGTCTGAGTTTTCTTTTTAAAAGGTTGTTTTTTTATGACCACAGTATGAAATGGAAAATGTTTTTTTAATATTTCTAATGTTGTATTAAAGGTGTATTCTCTTACGTCTGTTCTGACATATATCGTGCTATGTTCCTCATTCATAATCTTTGAACAATATCCAAAAACATTATCTAAAAGATTATAATATTCTACTTTAGATCCAAATCTTCCTTTATGTTTGTGTGCATTTGATTTAGGAATAGATGATCCACCTAGCATCCATAGCCTCAACCATTGATCTGCGTAGTAATCTGTTATTGACCAATAAGGTGGAGAGGTGAATAACAACGAAAATTTTATTTCGCCTTCTTTTGCCTTTTTGGTAATTTTTTCTAACTCATCTGAACTATCACCAAACAGTATAGAGCTATCCGTAATTTTTGGAGTTCCATTTTTATACCTCCATTTAATTTTTTTTGTAATAAATTCTAACGGATTTATTTCAGGTGGAAGTAGATAACCTTTGTTTTTCCACCATTCGATCGAATAATTCATCCCCATAGACTTAGTCATTCTCATCTGGTTAGATAACCCTTCACCAAGTTTTCCATGTAAATAGACGATAATAATTGACATTAAGGTAGCATCTACTGTATCAGTTTGCCACTTCAAATTTTTTCTGGCTGCCAACAAAAATTTTAGTACTTCATCACAGTAGCAAAATCTGTAAAACTCTGGTAGCTTTTCTATAGAACTTGTATAGTGATTTCGTAATTTGTAAACAGAATTTAATCTATTTAGTACCGATTGCTGCTCTGCAGGGTTAAGTTTTGTAGAGCCATAGAGCCATCCGACAGGATTAATTTCTATACCTAAACTATGTCGTTCAAGCACTCCTCCAGCAAAAACACTAGAACCTCTTCCTGCAAATGGATCAATAATAAAATCTCCTTTTTTTGAATGCTTTTTCACTACATTAAAAGCAAATTCTATTGGAAACATAGCATAATATGGGCCAAATTTGGCCCAACGTGATTCTGCAGTCTGCTGTCTTTTTACTATGTCGTCTATTTTAATCATTGTTAGTTGAATTTGCTCTTATTTCTCTTGCGATTTTGTCAAAAATTGATTTTCCGAGATTTAGAGGAATAGCTGCTTCAGCATGAGCAGTAGCTAATGGGGTAACAGAGTTTTCATAGCGATTTGAGACTAATTTATCTAGTAATTGAAGTATTTCTATTAGTCTTGGAAATTGAGCAGGATAAGCTGTTTCAGGATTCGATTGATAATTATTATAAGTTGCAACTGATGCAACTACTCTATGACCAGCATTTGTTTTGTAAAAAAATTTTCGACCAAATGAAGTATCTTCCAAATATACGTATCCGGGTTGTTCATTAAAAACAATATGTTCTTTTATATATTTATTAGTTATAAGAAAAGCCGATTGATTTGGAAAGTTATTATTAGATCCATTTTGCATAATGTCAATTTGTGAAAAATGATTTACAAAACTTCCTGTTCTTTCAATTCCTAAAACCATAAGGTTTGAACCGAATTCCTCTTGAACTTTTGTATTTAATCTTTCTAATTCTGTTCTTATTGGTTTTGCTAGCCAAGAAGCTGTGCTGAAAACTGCCAAGGTCCCTTCAATAAAGAAGGCTATATCTCTTAATAAAGAAAAATATTTTGGTTGTTGTTCAAATGATCTTAATAAATGTATTAATTGTAATTTTTTGAAGGTTTCTTTTATTTGGCCATACATTTCACCACTTGTTCCCGAGGAGTTAAGTAATTCATGAAGTCTAAGAGCATCCGTTGAATATAATTTTCCATTACAAGATTTACATTCATATTCCCCTACATTAAATTGATAATCAGCATCACAATTATCATGGGGACATTTAGATGCTCTTCCGCTCATTAATCTTTCTTTAAGTAAATATTCATAAGTATCTAATAAGGTTTCTGTATTGCCAAAAACTTGAAATTTTTTAAGTTCATTGTATAATATGTTTCTCATAGAGGATTTGGCAGAATCTTCTCCTTGTAGAACGACATTACAGCCTACAAAAAGACTATCAATTGAAGTTGGTTGTTCAGTTTCACGAAACTTTTTTGGGTCTATAAATTGCTCTTTCTCTAATTCTCTTACCTTATCAAGTAAAATTACTACAGTAGATACAGTAATGTAACCTATTTCAGCACCTGGATATCCATTCTGTATAATAGATTTACTGTAATCGCCATCAATTGCAATTAATA
Organism: Flavobacterium sp. LAR06; assembly: GCF_041946075.1. Lineage (NCBI taxonomy): Bacteria > Pseudomonadati > Bacteroidota > Flavobacteriia > Flavobacteriales > Flavobacteriaceae > Flavobacterium > Flavobacterium sp. LAR06. The sequence goes on from NZ_JAUTYT010000014.1 coordinate 9,603, forward strand.
ATTTAGGTTGCCATGAGGATTGTTCTAAATCTTTTAATTTTATTGTTTGTTCGTCCCAATTAATATTCTCAATATTACTATTAACTCTAATATGTGTTTGTAACTCCTGAATTTTTGAATCAGAGAGCAATCTTCTTAGAGGTTCATACGACTGGCCATTTACAAAATTACTATCGCTCATTATTACTCAGTTTTTATCTCAAATTTGTCAACCTGTACAGGAACTACAAACATATTACTTAGAGTTTTTACTCTCAAAAAACCTTTATCTTGTGCACGTCTGATTGAAGGTTCAAAATCAGCAAAATCATAATACTTTTTAAGTTCCTTTGTTTCATCAGTATTATTTAAATGACTAATAAACCAATTAGCAGTATTTTTCAATATATTTTTTTGAATACTACTGATTTCTTGTGTAGCATACACCATACCAATACGATATTTTGATCCTTCTTTTGCAGTTCTTACCCAAACATCAGAAAGATCTAAATCATTTCCTGCAGGTAAGATATTATGAGCCTCTTCTAAATATACAAGAATCTCAGGAATGTTTTCATCTCCATTTCTAAAAGCACTCTGGTTGCCTTTGAAGATATGCCACATTATTCGAGTAGCCGAAGATTTATTTAATTCAGGTTCTCCACTTGACTGATCTATTATTACTAATTTACCCTTAAGAAGGTCTTGATAAATATCGCTAGCAAAGTCGGTCCCCACATCTATTGTATGCTGTATACTAACACCACCTATCAAATTTACAGCTTTTGAATAATTAAACATTTCAAGTAAACTTTCTAGTTCTGCTTCTGCCCAACCTTCACCTGTAGAATCATTACTTTCATTAGTAGTATGATTATTGATATAATCTTGATTAAATGTATTAAAGTCTGCAGTAGACAAAAAATGAAATAATCCTTCAAAAGCAGGAAATAAACTATCCCATGTTACAGTTGATAATCCTAATACTTGCCCCGCGCTATTTATTAAACCTTGTTTTTTACTGAATTTTTTTTCCTCATAGCTTATCATTGCGTTCCTAAGGTCTGAACTGAACATTCGACTTATATCAACATTTCGATTTGGAGGATTAAAACCCGCTTTATTGAGTAAAGTTCTGTAAATAAGAACTCGTCTTTCGTATCTTTTTAATTGTCCAAAATATTCACCTTGCTCCTCATAGTCATTTTCAATAGGCTTACTAAAAACAATCTGTCTAAAATTCTTAAAATATTGAGCTGACTGATCCGCGATTTTAAAATCAATAATTTCCTTTCCGATTTGAAGGTTATCTTCTTCAAAAAAATTAATTTTCATTAATCTTCTAAAAGGGTCTTTAGGGTGCTTAAGAATTCCATAAGTAACAACTTCGGTTTCTGCTATTGATTTAATTTCATCTTTTATAATTTGTTTTTTCGTCTTGTCAGTTTCCGCTAAAAATTTCTTTTTTAATGAGTCAGACTTTTTTTTAAGCTCGGAATTTTGTCTCCAAATATTTTTTAGTGCATTAGGGTTGCCACCTCCATCTCTATCCTGAGCGTTTTCATTTGCGTATTCTCCATTAGGGTCAAAAATAACTTGTCCGATACGAATCGAATTATTGTCTTTATTTTTAGGAATTCGTAATTCAAATACAGATTTAGCTATTATTTTAGTTGTATTAGATTTACCCGTTCTAGTCATACCAAATAATGCAGATTTTTGAGATAGTAAGTCTGCTGGATAAATATACACAGGCACATTATCTACTTGTTGGTGTTTCCTGTTTGTTGATGCGTAGCGAACGAATCCAAGTTTAACACGTTCTGTGTTGCCATATTTCTCGATATGCGTTTTAATATTTAAAGGATCACAATAGTTAACAATCTCTTCTAAGGCTTCTGCATTTGGTTTGAAAATTTTGAATCCCTTATTGGAATAGTAATTAGAAATATCACTTCCAAATTTCAATTTAAGTCCATTATGAGGCTTGTCTTCATCTTCTTCCAGAAAAAAAGTACCAATAATTCGACAAGAAACACCTGAAAAACTAAGTACATGTCTTGTATTTAAATCCATTGAATCTTCACCATCCCAGTTTTTATCAACTTCACCACTTATTCTTTGACTTGTGTTTATCCGTATATTTTCCGCTTCTTTATCTTGCGGAATTTGTGCTGCATCCATAACCCTTAAAAGAATTATTGATGCATCTTCATCTTTATAATCGATTTCATTTTCCGGATTAACTCTTGTTGCAATGAGAAAGCTAAGACTTGGAATTCCACCAACTTTTTGTCTATGAAAATCATGTACCAAAACTTTTCCCTCATCATAATTTATAGAATATAAATCTCCTACCAGTTGATCTTTCTGAATCAGTCTAGAAAATATTGATTTTGCATCCCATTCTGGTTGTTTATTTTGTAAATCATCAATCGATCCTTCAAATTGGTCCATATCTTAATTTATTTATTTTGCTCTTCTGAAGAAGTTCTTATGGCCTTCTCAAAAGAAGTCTCTCTATTCGATATCATTAACTTTGCATTTTCTTTAAAATTCTCGTCACCATTATCTTCAAACAACATCTCTAACTCTCTTATTTCTTTTTCAATATCTAATTCATCAGCTAAACGGACATTTCTAACTTCCTGAATGACTTCTTTTGTTGTTTGTTGAGCCAGATTTTTATTAGCCATTTCAAGAAATTTATCCGCTTGATAAATATTGATTCTTTTATTACTTTCTTCTTTAAATTCTTTGATTAACTCGGGTCTTGGACTTATTGTTTTCCCTTTGAATTTATACCACCAATCCTCTTTCAAATCATCTGTAATTAGAATTATGGAATTATCAACTGTTTTAGCTTTCTCAATAACTTGTTTCCAAACAATTATATCTCCATATAATGAACGATTACCTTCATTTTGCTTTTCTTTCATATCCATATATCCAGGAGGGACTTTTTCGTCATATCTTTTCTTTCCTTCTCTATAAAGTTTTTCAAGATCATCCTTAGCGAAATCATCTCCTACTTTACCTTCCAATAAAACACTCAGCTTTTCCCATATAGGGTCATTGTCTAAATAATCAGGATGCTTTTTTTCTAAGCTATCTAAATCACGACCTATTGAGTCAAAAGCAGATTCAATTTGTTTTTTTAGTTCACCAGTTTGTAAGTAAGGATGTTTTTTAAAACTATTAAGTTTCGCTTCTATTTCCCCCTTCTTTTTTACTAGAGTTTCTCGAATTTCTTTATAAGCTTCTCTTTGTGCATTGATTACAACAAGTCTATTTTTTTGATACTCGAATGCAGCTTGATAAGTAATCCAAATTCGGCTTTTTACTTGTTCTAATAAACTAAAAAAAGCTTCTCTTGTGCTAGGTGAATATCTGTATAAATTCAATAAGACATTTGCATCAAAACAAAAGATATCTTTCTCCCAATGTTCTTTGATTTGGGCTTCATTTAATTTATAATATTCACTGAACGTATCTTTCATTAAATTAAAATTTTAAATAAAACATTGAGCGTGTATAACATTGCTTTAATGACTTCTAATTCTCAAAGATAATGTTTATTGTTAAGAAAAATTAACATCTTCATGTTACATACGCGGATGTGACTTTTAGGCATACAGTCCTATTTTCAAAACGCACAGAAATTCAGTTGTAAATTTGATTATTTATAATCTTTTTCATTCGAGCTAATAAGAGCAGTTAAATTGATACATTTCTAGAATGGAAATGTTAATGCATAGGAATTTTCAAAAGGGATTTATTATTATTATTTGTTTTAAGTTTAGAAGAGTCCACTCCTGATTGAGGTTGGATTTGTTTTTCTGGAACAAATGTTTTATCCTTGATTATCTCAACCTTTTCAATTGGTTTATTATCTTTTATATATTTAAAATTAATGTAATCAGAAGTTGTAAAAAGAACAGCTAAAAAAACAATTAATGTTGAAATCCATAATATAATATATAGATCTCTCCTTTTATTTAGAAACTTGATTTCATCATTATATTCGCTATCATTTTTAAGAATAATATCAATATCCTCTTTTAAAAGCAAGTCTAAACTTCTATCTTTTATATTAATATATTTTTGATTTATTCTACCTTTTTCAAGTGATAAAATCCAAACAGAAAACAATAAAAAAAGAAATGATAATGTTAATAGTCCTAGAGCCATAATTGTTGCTTCTTTATTGATTAATGAAGTAACATCATTTTTAGTATAAACTTTTAAAACAAAGATTGTAAGATAAAATGAAATGAAAACAAAAATTGATTTTTGGAAATTATTATAAAAAATTTCTAATGAAGAATTAACCTTATTTGAAACTTGCTCAATTTGTTCATGTATTTTATTTCTAGCTTCGATATATTTGGAAATATTACCTTTTATATATGTGTTATTTGCAGATAAAATTGAGTTAAATGTATTATCATCGATTTTAAGACTCCCACTCTTTAAATAAATAGAGAGTATATTCCTAGCTATACCAATTTTATCCTCTATTTTATTCTTTTCTGAATATATCCATAAAAATATCTTTTCATAAATTTCTATTGAATCAATATTAATATCGTCAAAAATCAAGTCGTATTCAATAGTTTTAAATCCACTAATTTTTAACTTAATTTCGTTTTGAGAAATCTCTGACCTATCAAAAATATAAATTAGAATAAAAATCAGGTACACCTTATTAATCCAATGTATTATTTCATCATCTTTATTAAAATCACCTATATTAAAGTTATTAGGAGTGAATTTAAAGTCAGAGAAATTAGTAAAATGACATTGATTACTTATTTTTTCGATACAATCTACTTCAGTTTTCAATTCTAGATTATATCCAATATAATTGGATGAAAATTTATAATCTCGTTTATGATTGTAAATAATAAAACCATTCAGGAACTTGCTATTAAAAATTTTTAGGACTTCATTTAGTCCTGTATTTTTAATGTTTTCTATAAATTTAACTTGATTAAAGACATATATATTATTAGTCTTTTTGAAAACTTGAAAAGTTAAATTTAATTCTTCAATCCCATCTATATCATCTACATCTATTTTAATAAATCTATTTTGATTAATAGAATAATTTAATTCTACTATTTCTAAACTCCATTCATATCCAAAAGAATTAAATTGAGAATTAAATTTATCATATGAACTTTGAGTAAAATCTGATATTTTTTCAATACTAGGAAATGCGATAAATTTTAACTCGTAAATACTAAAGTTATCAAGTATATATGAGGTACTTTTTACGGGGAAAAAATCAAGAATTTGTAGATTCATTTTTTCAGTAAAGCTTTTAATGTTTCGTAACCTTCTGTAGAAAGTATTTTTATATATTTAGCACCATGTTCTTCAACAGGTTCTATTATATTTTTAAGATCTTCTACATAATCATTTATATTTAAATAAAGATTATTTGATAATTTTATATGAGTCTTAATCCTTTTATTAATATCTTTCTTAGAAATAGTAAATTGAGTATCAAATCCTTTTGAATCTGGCAATGCTACAATTCTATTAATAATTTTATCCTTTGGAAAGTCTATACTAATAGGAGTATACTTTGTAAAAACATCATCTACCATAGTAGTAAAATTAAAATCTTCTCTACTTCGATAGTGACCTATCAAGGCATTCCTAACAATTAAATAGTCAGCATAATACTTAGTTTTATATGCTGTTAAAACCTTATCTATTTCATGTAAAGATGTTTCCGTATTTTTATCATCGGTATTTAATTGATTTAACTCTAAAAAGTCATCCCACCAATATTTACTATTATTTTTGTCATTCAGATAAATATGTCCAGTATCTAAAAACAGCAAGAATGACTTAAAAACCTTCTTTTTAGTATTTAAACCATTGTTTTTATCAAAACTAAGTTCATTTAAATACTCATCATGTTCAACTTTACAAATCAATACTTTACTAATTCCTTCTTGAACAAAATGCAAATGCAATAAGCTTCCTTTTTGTATATTGACGGATAAGTTTTTTAATTTTAATTGAGCATGTGCATGTACCTCTTTTTCTAATAATCTTTCAGCATTGTGCAAAAGAATTTTTTCTACTTCTACATCATCTTTAACAAGTTTATCTAATGATGATTTAACTTGAGTTTCACCATTCTTAAACCGATACATTCTTTTATTAGGACTGTCTAGAATTTCATCAACAAGATTATTTACATATTCAATAATAGTCTCCTTCTTAATGTCAATTTCAATTTTTTCAGCAGTATTTTTTGTTATGTCAATTTTGTGTAGACTTAGCTTTCTAATATCCATTTATTTAAATTTTAAATGATTAATTTTTTCTCTTACTAGCTGATAGTTTTTCTTGCATCAAGTTCCTCTTCAGAAACATCCAGTATCATGCTTATTCTTTCAGGCATGTTTTCTTAAATTTTAAATTCTTGATGAACAATGTAAATTCAAACTTTTCTTAAATTTTAAAACTTGATGAAACTTTTAATGAGAAAAAGGCTTCACTAACAAATATATCAATTATTTAACACACTTAACAGGTATAAACACCTGTTCTGTTAATTAAAAAAAATCTTATAAAATTTTTTTGTTACTCTATATGTTATGCATCCCCATTCTACCTCAAAGTACCCCGTAGGGGTTCTAAACAACTTACAAATACCCCAACCTGTTTGTAGAGAAAATAAAAAAATTGTTCCTATAATATATTATTCTACTATGCACACAATGCACTTTTATGGTCAGTATGATAAGTAAATTCATATCACATATGATTTTAGATCTATTTCTATACTATGTCAACTATCCACTCAAGAGCACTATGTTAATTTTGATAGATACCTCAGATTCCATTCAAGTGTTATATTTAATATAAACAACTCATTAAATACCCACACTTATTCTGAGTAATGACGAATTTATTGCTCCTGATATTAATCATTTTTTTCATACATATAAAATTCAAGTTGAGAGCTGTAATTTTTTGTAGGCGAATTGATGTTTTAACTCAGGGTATTTTCAACTCAAAAAATCAAAAACATGGTAAGAATTGTAAACTATCAAAAAAGACAAACAGAGGAAGGGAAATCATTCTTTGTATTAGAAATCCAAAGTGGGATTGAAATGGTATTAAGTACTAAAACAGGACAATACTATGCGACAGCTAAGAAAGCAAATATTTCTTCAACATTTGATGAAGAAACTTGTAAAGCGTTATTAGGGACAGAGATGCCAGGGAATATTACCAAAATTGATTCTGATCCTTACGAATACACAATTAGAGATACGGGAGAAATTATCATGTTAACTCATAGATATGCGTATCAGCCAGAGTTAAATAGTTCTATTCCCACTAATTCCAAAAGAGAGTCATTTGAAAGTGACTTTGCTACTAAAATAGAAACATTTTCTAGAAATGGTCATTTAGCTGAAATGTCAATTTAATTAATTCAAAAAGTGTTAGTTCGTGTATTGTATGTCTTTACAAGTTCTGACACTTTTATTATTATGGAAGTAGCAGAAATAAAAGTTTCCTATTCAAATACAAACCTTGAAAGGATAAAAGTAACAAATAGCCAAATTTTGTATAATCTGGTTTTGAAGCAGTGGGATTTAGATCTAATAGAATTCCAAGAAGAAGTAAAAATTGTACTTCTTAATAGAGCTAATATTGTCTTAGGACTTTATGAAATGTCAAAAGGAGGGACGTCAGGAACTGTTGTAGATATTAAAATAATTCTTGGTATAGCATTAAAATGTAATGCCTCGAGTATTGTAATTGTACATAATCATCCAAGTGGGAGTTTAGAGCCCAGTGAGCCTGATAAATCAATTACAAAAAAGCTTAAAGAAGCTTGTAAATTATTAGACTTAAACCTCCTAGACCATTTAATTATTACAACAAAAGGGTATTATAGCTTTAGTGATAATATAATATTATAAGATCTAGTTCCTTTGCGAAATGTTAAGGTCTTACTATAAAGTAAAAGTGTATGCGTGTTATTACTTGATTGTATTTAATATAAAAATGCACTTTTTACTTTTATTCAATACATATATAGATAGCTAAATTTTATTCGCTACTAGAACTGAGTCTCATTAGTTCTTCTATTGTAATTTCAAGACCTTCACATACCTCTAATAAATAAATGTAAGTAGGATTTATTGCTCCTCTCTCCAATCGTGCAATTGATTCTCTGTCTTTATCAATATTATGTGCAAGTTGAGCTTGAGTTAATCCTTTGGATTCTCTTATTTCTTTAATCTTCTTGCCAAATTTTTGAAGTGTCTGCTCTTTATCCATTAGTCAAAATTTGACCTTTGGACTGAATTTTAGAGGAACGGATACGTTACGTATTTAATTAATTCGTATCTATGTACTCTAAATTAATGAATTATAAACCTGAAATAAATTATAAGTAAATCTAATATGAAAAAGATTATAGTGCTTTTACTAATGATTAAATCATTTACCTCAATTGGTCAGAATCAATATTCTTCAAGTTATCATCTTGAAGATGAAAAAAATGTTAATGCCTCAACTTCAATATTTTTTGATTGGGACACAAAATCTATTAGACATACAAATGGATTCAATATATCTAATTATCCATTAAAGCTGAGAGATGTTAAAGATGATTCTGAAATAAAGGTTATCATTTTGGAGCCAGATGTTAACCCCACCAATTATAATAGTGGGGTTTTTAAAAGTTATGGTTTTAGAGGATTTCAATTATACATTGGAAATGGATTAAACGATTTTAGAGGACTAGTTGAGATAATTACATATCCTAATTCCCAGAAAGTTAAAATTATTAAATACAAACCTTAAACTAATTAAAATGAAAAAAACTCTACAATTATCAATCTTACTTCTATTTTATATGCTTGTAGCAAGTTGTAATAGTGATGAAAATTCTGCAAGTGTAAGTAAGGAAGAAGAAAAGCTTGTTGGAACATGGGAAGTTACAAGTACGGGAAGTAGAAATTTAACTACAGGTGTAGAAACAATAAAGCTAAACAGTAATGCTTGTAAAAATAGCTACACCTTTAATGATGACAAAACAATCAATTATAAAAATTATTTTGATTGTTCAGATATGGATGAAGAAGATGGTACTTGGAGTTTGGTAAATGGTTTATTAACCCGAACATTTCCTAAAGGTGTAACTGTTGTAATGAAAGATAATATTACTTTCATGAGTGGCTATAAAATTAAATTATTTAAAGAAGGAGATAATTCTAATTTTACAATTTACGAGAAGAAGTCAGGAACAACTATTGTAAATACTAGCTATAAAGTCGAGGTAGGAGGTATATTAAAAACTAATTCGTGTGGTGCTTCAACAAATTCTTATTCTGTAAAGATGGAATATCTTTCAGATGACAATATTAAAAGTAGCCTAAATTTCAACGGTAGTGCTAAGGAGACAATTCTAAAGAATGAAAATCTGTCTGGTAAGATAATTGGAGTACATATAAAACTTTTGAACTTTAATTCAGCAGATTCTGCAAGTGGTAGTAGTACTGGAATTGCAAATTTGAGTTTAAAAATAATAGGGAATCAGTCAAATGAGACCTTATTTAGTAATTCTAATTTAGGAAGTCTGTTTATATGCCATGATACAATTTATGAAGCGTTATTCTTGTATAATACAAAAGATGGAACATTTACACCAACATTTAAATCTCACGGATTTTAATGTACACTAAAGATCTAGGAATTAAGAATAAAAAAAGGGCTTAGTTAAAAGCCCTTTTTTTAGTACGAAATGATTTTATCTTTTAATTATAACTTCAAAATACTGCTTGCTATTTGATTTGTCAATTTTTGTTATATGACCTCTAGAACTTGCCCATATTTTTAACCATTTTGTAAATTGATTCGAAGACAATAGAATAAAATCAGGCTTATACTTTTCTTTGAAACTATTAAATAACTCTCTTTTATCTATTTTACAATCATTTGTTATTTCTTCATCCATAAACTCAATAAATTTAGGGTCAGTGTCATTTTTTAGTTTATTATCTGCAAGATTAATTGAGTCTGCTTTCACTAATCCATGTTTCAAAAATTCTTTACAACAGAATAGCATAAAGGAATCAAATCTTGTCCATTCCATTTCGTCCCAATCATCAAATAGTCTGTGACCAAAATCTTCAAATGGTGTAAGATGAGGACCATAATATGATGATACTTCAAATTCTACTTTTCTTCTTTCCTCTGAAAAGCCTCTTACACCAGAAACCATGTAATTTGAACTAATTAATATTTTTGGAGATTCTGAAAAGGATATAACTTCCTCATTTTTAAACTTTTTTTCAAAAGAAAAATCTCCTGTTATAATAGCAAATAGACTCTCGAAATCAAAACCTTTTTTTATGTCATCTATGAAAATCATTTTATGATGCTTTTCTAACCCACTAAATGGAAAGTTTTTATTAAAATTCTTACCCTCTTTGAAATAATATGGAATGATCTTTCCTATACCTCTAGCTAGTAATGATTTTCCTTTACCTCCTTTTGCTTCCTCTTGTTCCATATCCATATCTTCATCTAATAAAATAATGGCAGGACTATTTGTCGGATCCTTATAAGAATGAAGCATGTAACCAATTATGCTTCTTAAGCTTTTAAATCTGTTGGAATCAAGTCCAGATAGTTTATTAACAAAGGATGCAAATTCGGATTTTTTATATTCAGAAGTGGGACTAAATACTCTATCAACAACTTGATCTTTCCATATATATCCTTCATATTCGTTATATGGAGTTATTGAATGAGCTGTACTTGAAATTTTCACCACTCCATTCTTATAAAAAAATTGAGCCTCATTCGAATTTCCGTTACTAAATTTTATTTCTATTCCTTTTAAACTTTTAATCAAAGAACTAGATGCATAATCTTTTTTTAAGAACTCTTCGAATACTATTTGATGATTTAGCGTTTCAAGATAAGTTCTTACTTCATCAGCTAATCTGTAATCTTCTACAATTTCAACAATAGAATTTTCATTTACTTTGACTAATTCATACTTTCCACTTTTTAATATTAATTTTCTATAGCCCAAATTTTCCCAAAAATTTAACAATTTAGCTTTTTCAATTATCACTTTTATATTTCCATTATTGGGAGCAATCTTATAGAAGCTCCCATTGATATTTTCTACTATCATTTTTTTTTCTTTAAATTCAACATTACAATTTCTTTTACTTCATCTAGACTAGACTCTCTGTTTTTTAAGATCCATTGGTCTAATTCAGATCTCCTGAAAAAAATTAATTTTCCAGTGGGTTTGTAGTGGGGGATTAGTTTTCCACTAGTTAATTTATAGAGATAGGACCTGCTAACTTGCAGGTAGGTCATAGCCTCATCCATATTTAATATATCTCTTGTGGATAGGCTTAAAGACTCTATTTGGTCTTTCAGACTTTTGATTTCTTGAAGAATTTGTTCCTCCATTTTCGTTTAATTTTGATTATAAACAGGTTCTTCCTGTTATCCGATGCAAAATTGAGAGGATACGAAATGGTTAAATAAAATGGAAAGTGGTTCTGAAGTGGTTATTGTGGTTGTAAAAAAAGAAAAAGTGGTTATACCACTTTTCTATTGAATTATCTTAGTTCATTTTTGATTATTTCTGGAATAAACAATTTGCCATTATGGGTGACTTTATCCTTATTTCCAAATTTTCGTTTTAAGGTTGATAATTCCCACTCATCAAAGTCTGAAAATATTTGCTTTATTAATGAAATAAAATCTGGACGGATTAAGCTCGTTGTATAAAGTTTTTTATGAAGAACCCAGAAAGTAAATCTTAATAGGTTTTTTGAAATGTTTAAAGTTTGTAATTTTTGAATATCTTCAGGAAGAATGTTGTTTTCAACGTAGAAACTGATGTAACCAATCATTAATTCATATTCTTGATCGGACATGATTTTTTGATCTTTCTCATTTTGTGTTTTTAAGTAACTTAAAACTGAAGAAATGATTTGGTTTTTATCTTGTATTATAGCATTGTCTGTATCAGTTTTTAAACAAGACAAATCAAGGTGTATTTTTTTAGGGCTTTCTGTTAAAAACTTATTGTTTATATAATTTGCAACTCCTAACAAAGGCTTTAGTAATACTGGAAATGAGTTTATGTTTTCTTTACCACTATTAACTATATACTGTAATTGTATTTGCTGAAGGAGTAAAAAGTTGATATAATCTTGATTTGCTTTAACCATTTCTGTGACTGCATCACTGATTAATACTTTTGTATTGTTTAGTTCATTAAGTAAATCATTAGTTAATTGCTTTTCAAATTTAGATTCGACTTCAAAAGTTTCTGAATCATTGTAATCAAAATATTTTACAATACCGGTGGTTTTGTCAACATCTGTGATATGATAACCTGAAACATGAACTAAATCATGAATAAATTCCGCAAGCGATATTTTTAAACCGCTACCTACTATATATGATTCAAAATAGCCTAATGGATTTTCTTTTGTGCTTTGCATTTATCAAAAGTAATCAAATTGCTAAAATTATAATAGTAGAGATATTTTAAATTTGTTGTACCTATGTTGTACCCGTAGAAAAAACAAAAGCACCTATATTTCTATAAGTGCTTAATAATGAAAAGTGGAGAATACCGGATTCGAACCGGTCACCTCTTGCCTGCCAGGCAAGCGCTCTAGCCAAATGAGCTAATCCCCCAAAGCGTTAGCAAATAAAGTCAATTAATTTTCAAAAAACAAATTTCAAAAGGCTTCGGGTGAAATTATTTTTCAAAACCGTAACTTTACGTTCAAAACTATTTTTATGAGTGCAGAAATTCAAAACGGTTCTTTACAAACTACTTTTAATAATGCCGTTGCGACGGTGCAATTTGGTCATCCGGCGAGTAATTCTTTTCCGCGTGAATTGTTGAATCGCTTAACTGTTGAAATTAATTCGCTGAGCCGTAATGAAGCGGTTTCGGTTATTGTTTTGCAAAGCGAAGGTTCGAAAGCATTTTGTTCCGGGGCTTCGTTTGATGAACTTTTGCAAGTGGAAAATGAAGAACAGGGAACAGAATTTTTCTCTGGTTTTGCACATTTATTAAACGCCATGCGCAATTGCTCTAAAATAATTGTGGGTCGGGTTCAGGGAAAAGCGGTTGGCGGTGGTGTCGGTATTATTGCGACTTGTGATTATGTTTTGGCTACGACTGAAAGTGCTATAAAATTATCTGAATTGGCAATCGGAATTGGTCCGTTTGTAATTGAACCGGCTGTTTCGCGTAAAATTGGTAAAACGGCTATGACTGAAATGACGTTGGCAGCAACAGATTGGAAATCGGCGGCATGGGCTTTGGAGAAAGGACTTTATGCGTCGCTACATAACGCGGATGAATTGGATGCTGCAGTGGAGAATTTTGCTCAAAAACTGAGTTCATATAATCCGGAAGCTTTATTCGAAATGAAGAAAATCATCTGGGAAGGAACCGAACAGTGGGAATCGATATTAATTGAGCGTGCTGCAATTACGGGGAAATTGGTTTTGTCTGACTTCGCGAAAGAGGCTTTGAGGCAATTTAAGAAGTAAGAAAAGGGAAATTCCAATATTTTTAAATTGCTTCGCCTGTTCGCTATCGCTCGATTCCAAATTCCAATAAAGACACAATACTATTGGAATTTTGGATTTTTCTTTATTTGGAATTTATTATTTAAACGGTTATTAATTCGTAAATTTGCAACCTAAAATTCAAATCGATGAGTAATATCAGAATTACAAAACAATTTAACTTCGAAACCGGACATGCATTATACGGTTACGACGGAAAATGCAAGAACGTTCACGGACATAGTTATAAATTATCGGTAACGGTTATTGGTTCGCCAATTACAGATCGATCGAATGTGAAATTCGGAATGGTAATTGATTTTTCGGATCTAAAGAAAATTGTAAAAGAAGAAATCGTCGATCAGTTTGATCATGCAACTGTTTTTAACGAAACGACTCCGCATATCGAATTGGCAAATGAATTGAAAAACCGCGGACATCACGTAATTTTGGTAGATTACCAACCAACAAGTGAAAACATGGTGGTAGATTTCGCAGAAAGAATCGTCGCAAGACTTCCTGCCGGAATAACATTATTCTCTCTTAAACTTCAGGAAACAGAATCGTCATTTGCAGAATGGTATGCTTCTGACAATTAATTAGTCGAAAGTCCAAAGTTTTCCAACAGAAATCTAAGAAGTCTAAAAATCTAAGAAGTCTCACAATCTAAAAATCTAAATGAAAAAAATATATTTCGCTTCTGATCAGCATTTTGGTGCTCCGACTCCTGAGTTGAGTTTACCGCGTGAAAAGAAATTTGTCGCCTGGTTAGATGAGGTAAAGGAAGATGCAGAAGCTATTTTTTTATTGGGTGATTTGTTTGATTTTTGGTTCGAATATAAAACCGTTGTACCAAAAGGATTTGTGCGTATTTTAGGCAAACTGGCAGAGATTCGCGACAGCGGAATTCCGATTTATTTCTTCGTTGGAAATCATGATTTATGGATGAATGATTATTTTGAAACCGAATTGAATATTCCGGTTTATCATGATAATAAGGAATTTACTTTTAACGGTCAAACCTTTTTAATTGGCCACGGCGACGGAAAAGGTCCTGGAGATAAAGGCTATAAACGAATGAAAAAGGTATTTACGAATCCGTTTTCAAAATGGCTTTTTCGCTGGTTACATCCTGATGTTGGCGTTAGTTTAGCGCAATATTTATCGGTTAAAAACAAACTGATTTCGGGGGATGAAGATGTGAAATTTTTAGGGGAAGAAAACGAATGGCTGGTTTTATACGCCAAACGTAAACTCGAAACGAAACATTACAATTACTTTATTTTCGGCCATCGCCATTTACCAATGATTATTCCGGTTGGAGAAGAATCCAAATATGTGAATTTGGGCGACTGGATTGGTTATTTTACTTACGGTGTTTTTGATGGTGAGACTTTTGAATTGAAAAAATTCGAAAAATAAACCTTTATTTGGCCGGATAGATTCCGATTTTGTGTGTTCTTAAAATATAATTCGATAGCTGTTTGCTATCAGATAGCTGAAATTTAATCGCACCCGATGATTTTTTCGGCATATGACATTCTACACAATTATTAGCCAATAAACTTCCAGACATTTTTTTAAGTGTTTTATCTGAATGTTTTATACCGTTTTGGTGGCAACTCATGCAAATTTTAGAATAAGAAGCTAAGTTTTTTGAAGCATTTTCGTGTGGATTATGACACGTAATACAATCCATTTTTTCGTTGTTGATAAAACATTTACTTTGCGCCATTAAACGAAATTGATTTCCGTGAACGTCAAATGTAGCCGTATCGGTTACACTTCTTGTGCTTCTGTAAAAGTCTGAAAGATTATTACCTGGTTTAAAATCAAAACGCGATTTCAATTTCATTCCGTCATTTCCGGCGTGACATAAGGCACAGGCATCTAATTTTTGTTGTCTGTTTAAGTTTTTTAAACGGGTAATGCTGTTGGCAACTTTTACGTTTGGATTTTTAAGGTGAAATTCGGCGTGTTGTTTGGCCGGGCCATGGCAACGTTCACAATCAATTCCATAAACAATAGTTTTAGGATCAATTATATCTTCAACATCCATTGACATGAAATTTCTTTCAGTAGAATTTTGCTCAACAGTACGACTGCTGGCATTTGAAGCATGGCACGCATAACAATCTTTAACTACCATTCGGTCAAAGTAAGGTTTGTCAGCTGGGAATCCCGGACTTGTGGCCCAGCCTTTTATAGAATGGTAATAAGAAATGGGTAGTTCGTACGTATTCTTGTTTCGCCAATAAACAGAGGTTTGAGCATGTTTCGTTCCAAAAACGATATCAAAACGATGTGCTTCAACTTCTTTTCCGTTTTTATACAAAACCTGATAGAGGCTGTCGTTGCGTTTTTCTATGACTAATTTGGTGTTTTTATCGTAGATGAAAGTATGATTTCCTTTGTCGAAATCACCTAAAACATTTTCTAAAGAGGCTGGTGCTGTTGCTTTGAAATGCGAACTTTTTAAAGCCATGTCATATTGGGTCTGATGACATTGAATACAACTTTCAGAACCGGCATAATCGGTTCCGCGAGGATCAATATATTCATCAGATTTGTTCGTGCAGTTGGATAAGAAAACCGCTAAAACAGTAATGGCAAAAAGAATGCTTAATTTTTTCATTACCGTAAATATACTTTTTTTTGAAGAAAACCAAAATATATTTCAATTATGAAGGAATGCTGTTAAAATATTTAGAATGTTCATTAATTCATCCCAACTCCGTAAACATATTCATCAAGCTCAATTCGGAATAAAGAGCCTTCAACTAAATCTTTAATCGATTTTAATTCTTTTATAGAAACGGCTAAATCAATTTGAGCACAAGGCGTTTTGAGTAGAAATTTATGACAGGAGTTTTTCAGTTCGCAGGCTTCACAACAAGCGTTTTCAATCATGCTGTCTTCGATTAAATCGCAAAAGTAATTCAGTTCCTGAACCGTAAAATAGAATCCGGTTTCTTTGAATACCAATTGTACTTTGTCTGTAATGGTTTCGTTTTCCTTTTTCCAATAAAAGGCAATTCCAAAATTGTTGTGGTATAATTGTTCTATTTCTCTCATTGCAATCCTTTATTTCAACAAATATAAATATTATTTATATTAATTCTAAATAGAAACTCATAAAATTTGGAAAAAATGTTTGACCATATAAGGCATATTATAAATTTTAAGTTTGGCGAAATGAACCTACATGACTTATATGGTGGGATGAAAAATTATTGGCACATAGTGTTGAGGTAGAAGGTAAGGCTTTGATCGCTTTTGTACCAGGTGTTCATGTTTCTTTCTCTGGAAAAACTGGTTTGAGTTGGTGCTACCGCAGTTGAAATAGCGAAGAATTTGCTTTTTTCATCCTTTTTCACACTCTCAATCCATTGAATGGTTACGGCAATTTCTCCCATTTCTTTATCGAGATAAATATCATAGGGTTTCAAATCCAAAGTATACAATCCTCGAAATCCATCTTTTACTTCAAAGAGAATGTCTTTTTCGACAATAATTTTTGATGGTAAATCATTTTCTACTTTGTAGAAGTTTAATCTGAATTTGACCAATTTAAAGTCATTTACCGTAATGTTGAAATTGAAATCATTGACTTTACAGTCTTTTTTGATTTTGAATTGCATTCCTTTTTCCCTGCTTAACCGGTCATCAATGGTTTTATCCATTGCGTAGAAAAAATTAGCATGCATTAGAGCAAGACCTTTTGCGCTTCGGCCAAATTGTTTTGATCTTGGCTTTTTGAATTGTACGACCACTTCTTTTAAAGTGTTTTCAGAAGGTTCCAGAATTATTTTATTATGGTCTGATTTCAGTTGACTGACCAGTAATTTTTCAGTCTCAAAACCAATATGCGAAAAAACAATCGTATCGTTTGGTATGACTTTGTTGTTCAATTTTAAATTAAAATTTCCTTTTGCGTCTGATATCGTTCCGGCATTTTTATTTGAAATACCGATATTGACATAATCTAAATTTGAATTGTTTTTGGAATCTTTTATTTCCCCGGAAATTGAATTTTCCTGAGCCGTTATTCCAAAAGTAAGCAAGAAGAACAGAAGAGTAATGTTATATTTCATTTACAATTAATTTTCTTATAAAGAAATGAAATAAGTTGATGGTTTAAAATCAATTTATTCTAAGTTTAACATTTCCAGATATTTGAATTTTTTAAGCATAAATAAAATGATTTCATTCATGGGTATGTTATAAGTTTAATTATAGTATATTTGGGCTATGTGATTTTATTTAAGCCATTTTTTAATACTTTTAAGAAATTGATTTTGTTGATCAACAAATAAATAATGGGAACAATTATCCAATAAAACAAAATGGTTTTGTCCCGCTATACCTTTTATAGATTTGATTTGGGCCGATGAAAAAATACCATCTTCTTTTCCGTAAATGGCATAAATAGGAATTCTGTTCTTTTTTATTTTATTTAAGGACGGTCTGCTGTCAATATTGTTTTGCTTTTCATTTTTATAAAAAAGTAATGGAGCATTTTTGTTTCGAATATTCGTTTTGAAGAAATCACTTGCTTCATAATCACTATATAGTTTTTTTGAAGCTTCAGTTGGATTTGGTATTTTGAA
This sequence comes from Flavobacterium sp. LAR06, assembly GCF_041946075.1. Classification (NCBI taxonomy): domain Bacteria; kingdom Pseudomonadati; phylum Bacteroidota; class Flavobacteriia; order Flavobacteriales; family Flavobacteriaceae; genus Flavobacterium; species Flavobacterium sp. LAR06. Next base: position 27,803 of record NZ_JAUTYT010000014.1, read on the forward strand.
GTAATTGTTTTCACTTGCTAAATCAAAACAGGCTTTTCGATATTCAGCAGAATTTTTATTTAGCTTTTCAATTGCCTTTATTTTCGCTAATTGAATTGTGTCTTTTTTAGCGGCTGCAATCTTTGAAACCGAATTCAAAATATGATCGTAAGTTTCCTGCTGTGAAAATAAAGCTCCAACCATGATGAGGTTGCTTACGTTTTGAGGATATTTTTCGGTGTAAAGTGTGGCAACTAAACCGCCAAAACTATGCGCCAGAAGTGTGGCTTTTTTGAGATTGTATTTTTTGTAAATCGAATTTAAATCCTTAAATGCTTCTGCATAGGTAATTTTAGCTTCAGGATCCACAGATCTTCCTTCACCTCTTCTGTCGTAAACAATTACGTAAAATCCTAAATCAGCTAATTTTTGAGCAGTTGTACCTTCAAATAAAGTGGAGTTGCCGCTTGGACCGCCATGAATAAAAATTATGGTTTTCTCTTTTTTGTTTCCATAAGTTTTGATGTAGAGATTCTGTCCACTTGCAAAAAGTGAAAGGGTGAAAAAGAAAGCGAAAAGTAATGATTTCATTTACTTTATGGATTTAGTTTTTAAAACGGCATAAATTGTAGTGTCTTTTGCGATGTAATGCTCTTTTTCTTCATTATAATCTTTTATGATGAGATGCATTTGCAAAATGTTATCTTGAATTTTAATATCGTTTTTTTTGAAATTGAGATTTCTTTCAAATTGAAATTCGGCGATATTTCTCTCAAACAAAAAATACTTTTTTTCAATTACTTCGTATTTACAACAAGCACCTAAAAAGCCTCTAGGTGTTTTCTTGATTTGGATTTGTTCATTTTCAAATCTGATATCATTTGGAAAAAAGAAAAAAACTAAAATAGATGATAAAATAGCTCCCATAATTCCATCAATTAACCAGCTTATAAAAATAAAAACAGGCGAAAAGATATAAAGTGAAAAGTATAAAGCTATTTTTTTAAAAGGCTTGACATAATAAAAGAACAAGATACAAGCTGAAAAATAAAATAGAACTTTAAGAATTAGATGTAAGTTGGCAATTAAGCTAATTTCGAAAACAACATTAATTATGAAATTTATTAAAAGTATAATTAATGTTGCGATATGAATTTTTAAAAGTAGCTTTTTGAATTTGCTCATTTATTCCATATTTTGATGATCTTCCATGTCTTTTTGAAGATCTAAATTTCTAAAAGTAGACGAGGCAATTCCGAAGCCTAAAACAGTCAATAAGGTCATACTTCCTCCAAAAACTACTGATGTTACCGTTCCCATTAATTTTGCTGTTAAACCGCTTTCAAAAGCACCTAATTCGTTGGATGAACCCACGAACATAGAATTTACTGCAGCTACACGCCCACGCATATGATCTGGAGTTTTCAGTTGTAAAATCGTCTGACGAATTACAACTGAAATTCCGTCAGCAACACCGCTTAAAAACAGCGCCACAACAGATAGCCAGAAAATAGTTGAAACTCCAAAAACAATAATACAAAGTCCAAAAATGAAAATAGCAATCAAAAGCTTCATTCCGGCTTTTTTATATAACGGAACATAAGCTGAAATCAACATGGTAATAAAAGCACCAATTGCAGGCGCAGCTCTTAAAACACCAAAACCTTCAGGTCCAACCTTTAAAATATCCTGTGCAAAAACCGGTAATAAAGCAACGGCTCCTCCAAAAAGAACGGCAACCATATCAAGAGAAAGTACTCCTAAAATAGTTTTATTATTAAAAACGAATTTAATTCCTTCTTTTAAACTTTCCATAACCGGTTCACCAATCTTCGGATTCAAAATTGGTTTTTTCTCAATTTGAGTTAAAGCAATTAAGGCAGATATTGAGAAACCAACAACAAGACACATTGACCAGTGAACTCCAATCCAATTGATAGAAAAACCTGCAACCGCTGGCCCTAAAACCGCACCAATTTGCCAAACTGAACTACTCCAGGTTGCAGCATTTGGATAAGCCTTTTTCGGTACAATTAAAGATAATAGCGAGAAGATTGTTGGCCCTAAAAAGGCACGAACCAATCCGCCCAGAAATACTAAAAAGTAAATCGAATATAAAATAATATCAGACGACCATCCGCCAACAATTTTAGGCCAGGTTAGTAAAAATAACCCAAAACTGATGATTGAAAAACCTAAAATACACCATACCAGCATTCCTTTTTTCTCTCTCTGGTCGACGATATGTCCGGCAAATAAAGCCATTGAAACGGCCGGAATTACTTCCATCAAACCAATGATTCCAAGTGAAAGCGGATTCTTGGTTAAGCTGTAAACTTCCCATTCAATAACAATAAACTGCATTGACCAGGCAAAAACCATTGCGAAACGCAATAATAAAAACATATTAAATTCTCTAAAACGAAGTGCCTGATAGGGGTCGTTTTTCTTTTCTTTATTTTCCATTTGTCCGAATATCTTTTAACATAAGTTGAGTAGAGACATTTCCGTTCCACTCGTTTTCAGCGATAGTGTAAGCCAGCTGAAAAGTATTTTGATTTTTTGTAATATCTAGTTTTTTCCCAAGTCCAAATCCAATTGCGGCGATTCCTTCTGAGTTATTTTGTTTAGCAAACAATCTCAAATGTTCATCTGCTGAACCCAGCGTTTTAGCATAACCAGTATCTTTTACCTCCGTAGTCATAAAAATGGGCGTCATATTCAACGGGCCAAAAGGTTCGAATTGTTTTAAAATCCGAATTAATTTTGGCGTGATGTCTGAAAAATTAATTTCGGCGTCGATTTCGATTTCCGGAGTTCGCATTTCAGGCAAAATGGTTTCTTCGACCTGCTTTTCGAAAGCTTCTTTAAAAGCTTTGTAATTCTCTGCTTTTAATGTCATTCCGGCTGCGTACATGTGACCTCCAAATTGTTCCAAATGTTGTGCACAGGCATCCAAGGCATTGTAAACATCAAAACCTTTTACAGATCTTGCTGAAGCAGCATATTTATCACCACTTTTAGTAAAAACCAAAGTCGGACGATAATAGGTTTCAATCAATCTTGAAGCGACAATTCCGATAACACCTTTATGCCAGTCTTCCTGAAAAACAACGGTTGAAAAACGTTCTTCTTCCTGATTTGCTATAATTTGCTGAAAAGCTTCTTTAGTAATCTTTTTGTCTAAATCTTTTCGGTCTGCATTGTATTGTTCGATTTCTGACGCAAATTGCTGTGCCTGCTCAAAATCAAATTCGGTTAACAACTCAACGGCGTGATTACCGTGTTTGATTCTTCCTGCAGCATTTATTCGAGGAGAAATAATAAAAACAACATCTGTAATGTCTAAGACTTTCTTTTTAACTTGATGCACCAAAGCTTTAATCCCCGGTCTTGGATCGCTGTTGATTACCTGTAATCCGAAGTAAGCCAAAACTCTGTTTTCGCCTGTTATCGGAACAATATCTGCCGCAATTGCCGTGGCAACTAAATCCAGATAAGGAACAAGATCTTCGATAGTTTCGTCTCGATTTTGACCTAAAGCCTGAATCAATTTAAATCCGACACCGCAACCGCACAACTCATCGTAAGGGTAGGCGCAGTCTTCTCTTTTAGGATCTAGAATTGCAACCGCATCCGGCAGCGTATTTCCGGGTCTGTGGTGATCACAAATGATAAAGTCGATGTTTTTTTCTTTCGCGTAAGCAATATGATCAATGGATTTTATTCCACAATCGAGTGCGATAATTAAGGAGAATCCGTTGTTATCGGCAAAGTCAATTCCTTTAAAGGAAATTCCGTAACCTTCGTCATAACGATCCGGAATATAAGTGGCAATATTAGGATAATGTGATTTCAAATACGATGAAACTAAAGAAACAGCGGTAGTTCCGTCAACATCGTAATCGCCAAAAACCAAGATATTTTCGCGATTTTCAATTGCCGCTTCGATTCGGGCAACTGCTTTATCCATATCTTTCATCAAATATGGATCATGAAGATGTTCTAATGAAGGGCGAAAGAAATTTTTGGCATCTTCAAAAGTTTCAATACCACGCTGAATCAAAAGCGTGGCTACAAAATCTTCTACATTTAAGGCCTGCGCCAAATGTTTAACTTTATCTTCAGAAGGTTTTGGTTTTAATGTCCAACGCATTTTTTATTGTTGATTTTAGATTTTGAATTTTAGATTGAAGAAATCAAAAATCGTTTAATCTGTAGAAGAATATTCAGTTTTTAACTTTGTCAAAGTTTCAAACTTTGACAAAGTTTTTTATGTTTAGCTGTCAAATCGAGTGGAGTCGAGATTCTTATTACTAGAAAAGGGCTTCGACTCCCCTCAGCCTGACAAATGTATAATTAGAAATATTTTATTTTAATTCCAAAGCATTTCCATCAAACTGAATTCCGTCCCAGCCTAAGTTGATGAAATTTCTAATGTTTTGATGGTTAGTTCCGTTTGGATCTCCTAAAACTTCTTCGAAATAAAAGGCACCAAAACAGGCTAAAGTTTCTTCTTTACTTAAGTTTTGCAATTTGGCAAAAGAAAATAATTTACAAGAACCTGAGTTTTCTCCGGCAGCGTTATGCTGTGTTCCGTTTTGGAAAGCGGTTGGAGTAAAATTGTAGTTTTCCTCAATTACTGCAATAGTTTCCGGGAATGTTATGTCGTTTGGAGTTTGTTTTACTTTTTCTAAAAAGGCTTGAATGCTCATGATGTTGGTGTTATTTTTTTGCCACGAATTACACGAATTATCACGAATTTAATTAGTGAAAATTTGTGCAATTCGTGGCAAACTATTTTTATTAATCTGTGGTTAATATTGTTTTTTATTCTTCTTCATCCTTAGAAAACTTACTTTTCTTAGGTTCTTTAATTATTGTTTTTCCGGCAACGACAACGACGATTTCACCGCGAGGTGCTGTTTTTTCAAAATGAGTTAAAACTTCTCTTGCCGTTCCGCGAACATTTTCTTCGTGCATTTTTGATAATTCTCTTGAAACACAAACTTGTCTGTCTTCTCCAAAATATTGAATAAACTCGGCTAAAGTCTTAACGAGTTTATGTGGAGAAACGTATAAAATCATTGTTCTTGTTTCTTCGGCTAAAGCCAAAAATCGAGTCTGACGCCCTTTTTTGTCAGGCAGAAAACCTTCAAAAACAAATTTATCATTTGGTAGTCCACTGTTCACCAAAGCTGGAACAAAAGCTGTTGCGCCTGGTAAACATTCAACTTCAATTTTATTTTCGACACAAGCGCGCGTCAATAAAAATCCAGGATCAGAAATCGCCGGAGTTCCAGCATCTGAAATTAAGGCGATGGTTTCGCCAGCTTTCAAACGTGCAATTAAATTTTCAGTTGTTTTGTGTTCGTTGTGCATATGGTGGCTGTGCATGTGCGTGCCAATTTCAAAATGCTTCAACAATTTTCCACTCGTTCTGGTGTCTTCGGCCAAAATCAAATCGACTTCTTTAAGTATCCGAATGGCACGAAAAGTCATGTCTTCAAGATTGCCAATTGGCGTTGGAACGATATATAATTTAGACATAATCAATTTTAAATATTAAACACAGATTGCACGAATTAACACGAATAATTTAAGTGCTAAAATTTCACGAATATCAATTAGTGTAAATCTGTGAAATTCGTGTTTATGAGAACTTCTTCTCTATAATTCCTAAGAAACGCTCAGCGTAATCGTCTTTTCCTTCCCAATTATTATAATCTGGTTTTACCATGTTTTCGATAAATTCCTGCGCTTCTCCGTAAGTATCAAAAGTCAATAATTGATTTAAAACACGGCTGTAATCTTCAGCACTGTTTCCGAAAAGGTTTTTAGTGAAAGCAATTCGGTCATTCAAATCAATATGAAAACCTTTTGCCAGTTTTTCATTTAATGTTACCACTTTTGGTTCAGCCGGAGTTTCCAGAACCTCTGTTTCAATTTTTGTCTCTTGAATTTCATTAAGAGATGGAAAAGGAGATGAAGCAACAGCTTCAAAACTATCTACTTTTACAAACTGCGTATCGGCATAATTGATTCCGAAATCTTCAAATGCAAGAGGAAGTGGGTTTGATTTTGATGTAGTTTGAATTTTTGGTTCTTCTTTTTCTTCAATTTTTTCTTCTGACTTATCTAATTCAAAAGCGGGTTTAAAATCCGGAATTGGGTTTATATCGCTGATTGTTTTAAACGAAAGATCTCTATTTGCTTCTATTGTTTTTTTTGCCTCGAGAACAGCTTCTTCGATTTTTTCAATAATTGGATCTTTAACACTTTCGGTAGTTTTTGTTTCTTCAACTGTTTCCGGTTCTTCCGTCTCAGTAACAGCTTCCGTTTCTTCAATTTTTTCGACAACCGTTTCTTCGATAATTTCTTGAGCTGGTTCCGGAGTTATTTGTTCCGGAATTTCAGCAACTATTTCTTCTGCAATTACTGGTTCAGGAGTTTCTTCAACTATAGTTTCTTTAGCAACAATTGGAGTTTCTTCTTTAATTTCCGCCGGAGTTATTTCTTCTTTTTCAAAAATAGTTTCAATTTGTGAAGTGATTTCTCCTTGACTGATGGTTGGTTTTGCGCCTTCGAAGTTTTCGTCTATAAATTTTAAAACCGCCAGTTTCTCATATAATTTCTGCGTTTCAAGATACAATTGATTGATATCGGATTTGTTTTTAAGTTTTAAAATTCGATGTGCAATGCTGATTAAATCGGCTTCCAATTTTTTTTTCATAGCTGTTGAAATTATAGTGAATAGGGGTAATTTATATGTTTTGTAATTGAATGTCTTTATTACGGAAAGAAATCAACAAGATTTTTTTTTATTTCTGTTAATAAGCGATTGCGAATCTCCGATTTGATAAAAATTTTCTACTTTTGAAAAAGTGTAAAAACAGCGATTTTTCACGTCGATTTATTACCAGTACAAAGTAATAAAAACTATTCATTTTTAAAGGTAGAAAAATACAAAATGTTTCTCGAAAATACAGTAAATCACAAAGAACAATTTGGTTGGATTGAAGTTATTTGTGGATCAATGTTTTCGGGTAAAACCGAGGAGTTAATCCGCAGATTAAAACGCGCCCAATTTGCCAAACAAAGAGTCGAAATCTTTAAACCTGCTATTGATACTCGCTATCATGACGAAATGGTGGTATCGCATGATTCCAATGAAATTCGCTCAACTCCCGTTCCGGCTGCAGCCAATATTGCTATTTTAGCCCAAGGATGCGACGTTATCGGAATTGATGAAGCGCAGTTCTTTGATGATGAAATCGTTACCGTTTGTAATGATCTTGCCAATCAGGGAATTCGTGTGATAGTAGCAGGACTTGATATGGACTTTAAAGGAAATCCTTTTGGACCCATGCCGGCACTTATGGCTACAGCCGAATATGTAACTAAAGTTCACGCTGTTTGTACCAGAACAGGAAATCTTGCCAATTATAGTTTTCGTAAAACGGATAACGATAAATTGGTAATGTTGGGTGAAACGGAAGAGTATGAGCCATTGAGCCGTGCGGCCTATTATAATGCAATGAAAAAAAGTCAGGAAAAATAGATTTAAAATCCATTTAAGCGAAATACAATGCAGGACAATAAAACTAAAAGAAAACAAAATATCTTAGTAGTAGGTGTAATTGGAATCGCGGTGGCTTTGGCTGTTTATTTTCAATTTTTTCTTTCTGAAAATAAAGTAGAAGTAAAAGTCGAAATCACAGAATTAGTTGCAAAATACAATAAAAATTGCCCACTCAAAATTCAGGAAGGCATTCGCTTAGATAGTGTTAGTTTACCTAATTTACCTGAGGAAAAAGCGGTTCAATACAATTTGACATTGCTGAATGTAGAAAAAGAATCTGCAGAAATTGATGTTATACAGGCTGAAATCGAAAAAAGTTTGATCAGCACTGCTAAGGCAAATCCAGGGCTTCAGGTTTTTCGTGACAATGATTATACATTGCTTTATAGCTACAAAGACAAAAAGAATGTTTTTTTGTTTGATGTGAAAATATTACCGGATCAATATAAATAATTTAGAAATTCCTATATAAAACAAAACCCGACAGATTTTAAATTTGTTGGGTTTTGTTTTGTACGGACAAAATTATTATATTTGTACGTATAAAAGTGTAGAGTCATGGATGCAAAATTAACATTGAAATTAGATAAAAGCGTAATTGAAAAAGCTAAAATATATGCGGCTCAACATCAGCATAGTTTGTCACTTTTGGTTGAAAATTATTTAAAGGCAATTACTGAAACTGAAAAAAAAGAAAATACAAAAGAAATTGAAATAAGCTCTTTTGTTAAAAGTCTAACAGTAGGTAAGGGGCAGGTTCCAGTGGATTTCGACTATAAAAAAGATCGTCAGGATTATTTGTCTCAAAAATATAAATAATATGAATTTATTTTTAGACACAAATGTATTAATCGATTTGATTGATCAAAGAGAGCCTTTTTATAATGATATAGCTGTCATTGCTTCGATGGCGGAAAATAAAGAGTTTAAATTAGCAGCTTCTTCTTTGTCTTTTGTAAACACGGTTTATGTAGTTTCAAGGAGTATAGAGGAGAAATTAGTTTTAGAAGCTTTAAAAAAGTTTAGAATTATATGTGATGTTGCAAATATTGATGAAATTGTGATTGACAAAAGTTTAATTTCAAGTTTTAATGATTTTGAAGATGCTGTTCAATATTTTAGTGCTTTGCATCATAAATCTGATATTATTCTAACTCGGAATAAAAAAGATTTTAAAAACTCTGAAATACCAACAATGACTCCTTCCGAATTTCTTGCTTCTTCATAAAATAAAACCCGACAGATTTTAAATTTGTCGGGTTTATTATTTTATAAAAATAGGATTATATTAAATCTTCTTTCTCATTCTTGCAACCGGAATATCAAGTTGTTCACGGTATTTTGCAATCGTTCTTCTCGCAATCGGATACCCTTTTTCTTTTAATATTTCTGCCAATTGATCATCTGGTAAGGGTTTCTTTTTATCTTCTTCTTCAATTGTATTTTTAAGGATTTTTTTGATTTCTAAAGTCGAAACATCTTCTCCCTGATCATTTTTCATCGCTTCAGAGAAAAACTCTTTAATCAGTTTTGTTCCGTACGGCGTCTCCACATATTTACTGTTGGCAACACGCGAGATTGTCGAAATATCCAGACCAACCATATCCGCAATGTCTTTTAAGATCATTGGTTTTAGTTTGGTTTCATCGCCGTCTAAAAAGTATTCTTCCTGATAATGCATAATCGCATTCATCGTAACAAATAACGTTTCCTGACGTTGTCTGATCGCATCAATAAACCATTTAGCCGAATCCAGTTTTTGTTTGATAAACTGAACGGCATCTTTTTGTGCCGACGATTTATCACGAGAATCTTTATACGTCTGCATCATTTCCTGATAATCTTTAGAAACGTGCAACGAAGGAGCATTTCTTCCGTTTAAGGTCAATTCAAGTTCACCATCAACAATTCTGATAGCAAAATCCGGAACTACATTCTCCGTTACTTTATTGTTTCCAGTGTAAGATCCGCCCGGTTTTGGGTTTAATCTTTCGATTTCGTGAATGGCTTTTTTCAACTGTTCGTTCGAAACAGCATATTTCTGCAATAATTTATCATAATGTTTTTTGGTAAAAGCATCAAACTGATTTTCGATAATATCGATCGCTAAATCAATATATTCCGTTGGCGTTTTGTGCTTTAACTGCAATAACAAACATTCCTGTAAGTCACGAGCACCAACTCCCGAAGGTTCCAGTTCGTGAATTACATGTAACATTTTTTCGACCATTGCTTCATCAGTATAAATTCCCTGAGTAAAGGCCATATCGTCCACCATATCGGCAACGCTTCTGCGGATGTAACCCATATCATCAATACTTCCAACAAGGAATTCAGCGATTTCACGCTCTTCATCATTCAGAATAAAAGTATTCAACTGATTGATTAAATCCTGATGAAAACTAATTGGCGATGCAAAAGGCGTTTCGCGTTCTTCGTCTTCACTATAATTGTTAACCTGGGTTTTATAATCCGGAGTATCGTCGTCGCTTAGGTATTCGTCAATGTTGATGTCGTCCGCTTCGATTCTGTCTGATTCTGCATCATCATAATCGTCGTAGTCTTCATTTGCGAATTCATCAGCTTCGTATTCGTCTTCTTTACCAGCTTCCAAAGCCGGATTTTCGTTCATTTCTTCTAATAAACGTTGCTCAAAAGCTTGCGTAGGCAATTGAATTAACTTCATCAGCTGAATTTGCTGTGGAGATAATTTTTGTGATAATTTTAAATTTAAAAATTGCTTTAGCATAAAAAAAGTTGCTAAGATACTAAGGCACTAAGACGCTAAGTATCTTTTTATTGACGAATTAAATTCGGATTAAAATTATTTTTCATTTCTATTCTAAAAACTTAGAATCTCAGTATCTCAGAAACTTAGAATCTTAGATTAAAATTCTGCGTTTCCTGGAGTTCTCGGGAAAGGAATTACGTCTCTGATGTTTGTCATACCTGTTACAAACAATACCAAACGCTCAAATCCTAAACCGAAACCTGCGTGTGTTGCAGAACCAAATCTTCTGGTGTCTAAATACCAATATAATTCTTCTTCGTCGATATCTAAGGCTTTCATTTTTTCAACCAAAACATCGTAACGCTCTTCTCTTTCAGAACCACCAACGATTTCTCCAATTCCAGGGAAAAGGATATCCATAGCACGAACTGTTTCTCTTCCAGGTTCTGTGTTGTCGTTCAAACGCATGTAAAACGCTTTAATATTTGCTGGATAATCATATAAAATTACCGGACATTTAAAGTGTTTCTCCACTAAATAACGTTCGTGTTCCGATTGTAAATCAGCTCCCCATTCTTCAATAATGTAGCTGAATTTTTTCTTTTTATTTGGAGTTGAATCTTTTAAAATATCAATAGCTTCTGTGTAAGAAACACGCTTGAAGTTGTTCTCCAAAACGAAATTTAATTTCTCTAATAAAGCCATTTCGCTTCTTTCCGCCTGAGGTTTTGATTTTTCTTCTTCTAAAAGTCTTCCTTCCAAAAATTTCAAATCATCTTTACAGTTGTCTAAAGCATATTTAATTACATACTGAATAAAATCTTCTGCCAAATCCATGTTGTCATCAAGGTCGTTGAAAGCAACTTCCGGCTCTATCATCCAAAATTCTGCCAGGTGACGAGAAGTATTTGAATTCTCTGCTCTAAAAGTTGGTCCAAAAGTATAAATTTGACCCAAAGCCATTGCAAAAGTTTCTCCTTCTAATTGTCCAGAAACGGTTAAGTTGGTTTCTTTTCCGAAGAAATCTTCTTTATAATTTACTTTTCCGTCTTCTGTTCTTGGTGTATTGTCGAAAGGCAAAGCTGTCACTTTAAACATTTCTCCCGCACCTTCAGCATCAGAACCCGTAATGATTGGTGTATTTACATACACAAAACCTTTGTCCTGAAAGTATTTATGAACTGCAAACGACAATACCGAACGCACACGCATAATGGCTCCGAAAGCATTGGTACGAACACGTAAATGTGCATTTTCTCTTAAAAATTCTAATGAGTGTTTTTTTGGCTGCATTGGGAATTTCTCAGCATCAGAATCTCCAAGAATTTCAAGCGTTTTAACCTGAATTTCATATTTCTGACCAGCACCTTTGCTTTCTACCAAAGTTCCCGTTACAGAAACTGCAGCTCCGGTTGTAACTCTTTTTAAAGTTTCTTCCGGTGTATTTTCAAAATCAACAACACATTGTATATTATTAATGGTAGAACCGTCATTAAGCGCGATGAACTGATTATTTCTAAAAGTTCTCACCCATCCTTTTGCATTTACTTCCTGTAGCGTCGTCGTACTGTTTAATAAGTCTTTAACTTTTGTGTGTTTCATTTTTATATATAATATTGAAATTAAATTATTTGTTGTGCATTAACTGCAAATATAAACGATAATTATTAAAATTAGAAGCTGTTTCCCGCTATCCGCTATATCTTTTTAGGCAGAACGTTTACAAACGAGATATTTCCGATTGCCTAAAAAGGATACCGCTGCTATCAGGGCTCGTTTTCAAAAGTCCTGTTTTGTCATTCCAAGGAACGAGGAATCACACTAGAAATTCCGCAAACAAAAGCGTCAATCTTTGTCGAGCCACTTGAGGAGATTTCTCGTTCCTCGGAATGACAAGATTGTGTTTCAATTCTTATTCAACCTTCAAAATAGAAATAGAAAATCATTGCCAAAAACAGTGCTAATAAAAAGGTTATTACAGATATGACTAAAAAAGTGCTATTGTTTATTTTTTTACCAAAAACTATTATCGTCTTTTTTGTCAATATCACTTTTAAAATAAATCTTGAAATTATGATATAACAAACAATACTGATTAAAATTACAATAGAATGAACCAGATTCATAATATTGGCTAATTCATTCAATCCAATGTCCTGCCCTTCAGCGTGGCAATTTGTATTGTACAAAAATAAAAAGGCAAGAGTTATTATACTTTTCTTCATCAACTTTTGTAGCCTTTTAAATCCGTGCTAATTCGTGAAATTAGTGTTTCCTTCCAATCCCTCCAAATCCTCTTTCTTAGCCTTCTTCTTCTCAAAAGTCAAAACCAAAGCCGGTAAAACCAATAAATTCGCAAACATTGCAAACGCCAATGTGCAGGAAATTAATCCACCAAGGGCAATCGTTCCGCTAAAACTAGAAAGCGTGAAAGTAGCAAATCCTAAAATTAAAACTACCGATGTATAAAAAGTACTGATTCCGGTCTCTCTTAAAGCACTAAAAACAGATTTTTTTACTTTTCCGTTGCTTTGGATTAAATCATGTTTGTATTTCGCCATAAACTGAATCGCATTATCAACCGAGATTCCAAACGCAATACTAAATACTAAAATCGTCGAAGGTTTTAACGGAATTCCAAAATAACCCATTAATCCGGACGTAATGCAAAGCGGTAAAACATTTGTAATTACCGATGCAAAAACCATTTTGAACGATCGGAACAAATACAGCATCAAAATAGCAATCACTAAAATCGCAAAAATCAACGATTCAATTAAGTTGTCAACCAAATACGATGTTCCTTTCTGGAAAACCAATGCTTTTCCGGTAACCGTAACTTCGTAACGATCTTTCGGGAAAATTTCATCAATTTTTGAATGTAATTTTTTCTCGACTTTCGCCATTTCGTCGGTACCAATATCTTTCATGAAAGTTGTGATTCTGGCATATTGTCCAGTTGAATCAACGTAAGCTTTCATTAGATTTTCTTTGCTGTTTTTTGTTGCATTTTTAGCATAACCCAAAATAAAAGTTTGCTCTTGCGAAGTTGGTAATTGGTAATATTCAGGATTTCCATTATAAAAAGCCTGTTTTGAATATTTAACCAAATTCACAATCGAAACTGGTTTTGCCAATTCAGGCATTTCTTCAATTGTATTTTGCAACTCATCCATTTTACGAATGGTTGATGCTTTCATAACACCTTTTTTCTTTTTGGTGTCAATCATGATTTCAAGCGGCATGACACCGTTGAATTCTTTTTCGTAGAATAAAATATCTTTAAAGAAAGAAGCGCTTTTTGGCATTTCACCAATCAAACTTCCTGAAACTTTCATTTGCGAAACTCCAATAACGCTGAAAACTAAAAGCAAACCGTAAATCGTGTAAATTACTTTTCGTTTGTTTTTTACCACATTTTCTACAAAATCTAACAATGTAGAAATGTAGGTTTTAGTTAAGTGATATAAATGTTTTTCTTTTGGAAGTGACATGAAACTGTATACAATCGGCACAATTAAAAGCGTCAATAAATACACTGAAATTACATTGATAGAAGTCACCAAACCAAATTCAAAAAGCAAATCGTTTCCTGTAATCATAAACGTAGCAAAACCTATCGCCGTAGTTAAATTCGTCATTAAAGTCGAAACTCCAATTTTAGAAATAATACGCTGTAAAGCCTTTGCCTGATTGTTATGCAACTTGATTTCCTGCTGGTATTTATTGATCAGGAAAATACAATTCGTAATTCCGATTACGATAATTAATGGCGGAATAATAGCCGTTAAAATCGTGATTTTATAATGAAATAATCCAAGCGTTCCAAACGACCAGATTACACCAACAATCAAAATACAGATTGAGATAAAAGTTGCTCTGAACGAACGGAAAAAGAAAAAGAAAATCAAAGAAACAGTAAATAAAGCCGCGCCGATAAACAGTCCGATTTCACCTTTCATATCCGCAGCGTTGATCGTTCTGATGTATGGCATTCCCGAAACTTTCAAATCGATTCCGGTTGTTTTTTCGAATTTATCAATCTTTGGAACTAAATTTTCAAGAATAAAAGTCTTTCTCTCAGCAGTATTTACGAGTGCTTTGTTCATGTAAATTGCCGAACGGACACTTCCGCTTTCTTTATTAAAAAGTAATCCTTCGTAAAAAGGCAAGTTATTAAATAAATCGTGCTGAACGGTTTTCAAATAAGCCGGATCAACCGTTTTACTTTGATCAATAAAAGGACTAAGAACGAATTTTTGGTTTACTGTATCTTTCTCTAATTTTTTCAAATCATTTAGAGAGACAACCAGATCAACTTCTTTTGATTTTTTTAAACCGGTCATCAACTCATTCCAGGCGGCATAATTTTTTGGAGTAAAGAATTTTTTGTCCTGAAAACCAATTACAATCAGGTTTCCTTCTTCACCAAATTTGTCCAGGAATTTTTGATAATCTTTATTTGCAATATGATTTTTTGGAAGTAAATTAGCTTCGGTATACGTCATAGCAAGGTTTTTCCATTGGTAACCAAGGAAAATTGTCAGGGCCACAACCAAAACCAATATTGTTATTCTGTTTTTAAGAATAATTCGGGCTATTTTTTCCCAAAAACCAACGTGAATAGCGTTTTTCATAAAATCTTTAAAAATGGTTGCAAATGTAGTGAAAACTGCTCTAAATCATAAACAATCGCTGGTATTTTACTTAATGTTAACACAAATTTGAAAGATCCTGGCTTGTGATAAATTTTTGCTTTTTGCTGTTTAGTCAGTAGCTTTTCTCATCTTTGTACTTAATTTAAAAATGAAACGAAAATGAATTGGATTTTATTAATCATTGCGGGCCTCTTTGAAGTAGGTTTTGCATCTTGTTTAGGCAAAGCCAAAGAAACCTCAGGAATTATTTCAACTTATTGGATGGCTGGATTTTTTGTCTGTCTGTCCATTAGTATGATTTTATTATATAAAGCCACCCAGGAATTACCAATTGGAACCGCTTATGCCGTTTGGACCGGAATTGGTGCTGTTGGAACCGTTTTAGTCGGAATATTTATTTTTAAAGAGCCGGCAACTTTCTGGAGAATATTTTTTCTTTCAACATTAATTGCTTCGATTATTGGGTTGAAGTTTGTTTCTAGTCATTAAAAATTTAGCACACTGATAACCGGATGAAACGGATTTTCGCTGATAAATTTTTTAACATTAAAAAAAATGCCACAGATTTTACAGACTTTTTAATTCGCGAAAATTTGTGAAATTCGTGGCAAAAAAACTTTCAAAAGCATGCAGGAAAACAATACCATCACTTTTATTTTTCTAGCGATAATTTTATTGCTCGTCATCATCATTTGTTTTATGGTGTATCAGTTAATGCAAGCCAAAAAATCAAAAGATGATGCCGAAGAAAGTTTTTATGCTTTGGAAAGAAAAGTAAATGACTTGCAGTTAGAAACGTTAGAATCAAAACTGAATCCGCACTTGTTTAAGAATATTTTGAATTCAATTCAGTCGCACGCGTACCAAACGTACTTTGCTTTGGATAAACTGGCGAATGTTCTGGATTATATTTTATACGAAAGCAAAAAGAAATTCGTCACGGCAAAAGAAGAAATTGATTTTGCACTGAATCTAATCGAAATCAATAAAATTAAAATCAGTCCGCTTTTTGAGTTGAAAATCAAAACCAACATTAACAAAGAAGATAAATTATACGAACAGCCTTTACTGGCGCCGTTAATTTCGATTGATTTAATTGAAAATGCTTTTAAACATGCTGATCTTCAAAGTGCCGATGCATTTATTTCGGTTGTTTTTGAGTTCAAAGACAACGCTTTTTTTATGACCGTTTCGAATAAAATATCGGATAAAAAAGTACTGAAAAAGGAACGAAGCGGTTTTGGCCACGCCACTTTAGAACATCGTCTTAAAATTATTTATAAGAATAATTTTAAATTGGACCGATTCGTAGAAAATGATATTTATATTGCCCATCTAAAAATAGATTTACTTGAATACAAAACTGAAATGCTTGCTGCTGGACGATGAGTTGCCTGGATTAATGTACCTGAAAATGCTTTGCGAACAAATTCCCGAATTAGAAATCGTAAAAACGTTTAATAATCCTGAAAAACTTCTTGCCGAGATTCCGAATCTTGATTTTGATTTGCTAATATCAGATATCGAAATGCCAGGAATTGACGGTTTGCATTTGGCTGAAATGTTAGACAATAAATTGATGATTTTCTGTACGGCGTATAAAGAATATGCTGCCGATGCTTTTAATATCGATGCAGTAGATTATATTACAAAACCTGTAAAATTAGAACGTTTACAGAAAGCAATCTCAAAAGCTTTTGAACGATTCAACAAACCAGAAACGGCAAAAAAATTCATTCAGTTAAATACGGATAAAGGAAAAACGTTGTTGTATTTCGATCAAATTCAATTGATAAAAACAGCAATCAGCGACAGTCGTGATAAAACGGTTTTGCTTTCTGATGGCAGTTTTCTGAATTTGAAAAACGTAAAATTTGATACACTTTTACAAGAATTGCCAGAAGCTGATTTCTGTCGAATAAATAAAAAAGAAATTATAGCGGTTAAAGCAATCAAATTCTTTAATCATAACGAGATTGTATTGCATCATCTAGAAGAAAATAATAAAAATACGACTTTGATTCTGAGCGAAACGTATCGTTCTGACTTTTTAAAAAAGATAAAGATCTAACTTATTACAAAGTTTTTCGGACTTGTTACATAGATTGAAAATTAGGTGTAAATTTACTTTTTCACTACACTTTCAGTGCTGATATTTGCGGCAATAAATCAAAAAAACGAGTTATGAATAACATTAAAAACTCTTTATTTTATGTTACTATTATTGGAGGTTTCGGCGCTCTGATCTATTGGGTAATTTCACAAGGTGTAGCATTAGAAGTTGGGCGTAACATTGTTAAGAAAAAAATTGAAAGCAATCATTGGAATGATTTTCTGCATTCAATGGTCGAAAATTTACAGCATCCATTAGCTATTTTACTGGCTCAGATTGTAACCATAATTTTAGTAGCCCGTTTGTTTGGATGGATTTTCAGAAAAATCGGGCAGCCATCTGTAATTGGTGAAATGATTGCCGGAATTGTTTTGGGACCCTCTTTGGTCGGAATGTATTTCCCTGAATTTTCAGCCGCTTTATTCCCAAAAGAATCTTTAGGAAACTTACAATTCCTAAGTCAGATTGGTTTGATTCTTTTCATGTTCGTGATTGGAATGGAATTGGATTTGAAAGTGCTGAAAAATAAAGCACACGAATCGGTTGTAATTAGTCATGCGAGTATTGTAATTCCCTTTGCTTTAGGATTAACATTTGCTTATTTTATATACGGAACTTTTGCCCCGGTTGGAGTTGAGTTTTCGTCTTTTGGATTATTTATGGGAATTGCCATGAGTATTACTGCTTTTCCGGTTTTGGCCAGAATTGTTCAGGAGAGAGGCATGCAAAAAACAAAACTCGGTACAATTGCCATAACCTGTGCTGCGGCAGATGATATTACGGCCTGGTGTATTTTAGCCGTTGTAATTGCGATTGTAAAAGCAGGTTCATTTACAAGTGCTTTGTATGTTATTGGCTTGGCTATTTTGTATGTAATCGTTATGTTGAAAATAGTTCGCCCGTTCTTAAAACGTGTGGGTGATTTGAATTCAACACGTGAAAGTTTGAATAAACCGGTTGTTGCTATTTTCTTTTTAACGCTTTTATTTTCTGCGTATGCTTCAGAATTAATTGGAATTCATGCCTTGTTTGGTGCTTTCTTGGCTGGAGCTATCATGCCGGAAAATAATAAATTCAGAAATATTTTTATCGAAAAAGTAGAAGATGTTTCCATTATCGTTTTGTTACCCTTGTTCTTTGTGTTTACAGGTTTACGTACACAAATTGGTTTACTTAACGATCCTTATTTATGGAAAGTAACAGCTGTAATTATTGCCGTTGCCGTGACCGGAAAGTTCTTTGGAAGTGCTTTGGCCGCAAAATTTGTGGGTCAAAACTGGAAAGACAGTTTAGCCATTGGAGCTTTGATGAATACACGTGGTTTAATGGAACTAGTAGTTTTAAATATTGGTTATGATTTAGGAGTTCTTTCGACTGAAATCTTTACCATGATGGTGATTATGGCTTTGGTGACGACATTTATGACAGGTCCGGCATTAGACTTTATTAATTTTATTTTTAAAGATAAAGTTACGGCTGTTCCTCAGGAAATAGGGAACAAAAGCAAATACAAAATTCTGCTTTCCTTTGCAACTCCGGAAAAAGGAAAAAAACTATTGCAAATTGCCAATAGCTTAGTTAAAAAACAAGGAGACAATTCAATAGTAACGGCAATGCATTTATCATTAAGTACTGAAATACATTCCTTTGATGTTAAAGATCACGAACGTAAAATGTTAGTTCCGGTAATTGAAGAATCACATCGTTTGAATCAAAATATGCTGAGTGTGTTTAAAGTAACAAATGATATCGATACTGAGATTATAGATACAGCCAATCAAGGCGAATATGATTTATTATTAGTTGGTTTAGGACAGTCTATTTTTGACGGAACTTTGCTTGGAAAGATTCTTGGTTTTACAACGAGAATCGTAAATCCGGATCGTTTGATTGATAAGTTCACAGGAAAGGAAGGTTTGTTTGAAAATTCTCCTTTTGATGAAAGAACACGTCATATTATTGCAAAAAGTAAAATGCCGGTCGGAATTTTTATTGATAAAGATTTAGAAGAAGTCAATCAGATTTTCATGCCGATTTTCAGTAAAGAAGATTCTTTTTTAATTGAATACGCCAAGAAATTAATCAACAATAACGGATCACAGATTACGGTTTTGGATGCCAGTGGCGAAGTAAAAAATACTCGTGATATTCAGGAAAGTATTCGTTCAATAGAACAAATTGCACCGAATCATATTATGATTATGCACGACAGAACAATTAAAAAAGAGTTTTTAGAAAGTCAGAACTTAATGATTATTAGTTTAGACAGCTGGAAAAAATTGATTGAATCGCAAAGTATCTGGTTGAATAATACACCTTCGGTTTTGATTTTGAAACCATAAAATTTAAAAAATC
This sequence comes from Flavobacterium sp. LAR06, assembly GCF_041946075.1. Classification (NCBI taxonomy): domain Bacteria; kingdom Pseudomonadati; phylum Bacteroidota; class Flavobacteriia; order Flavobacteriales; family Flavobacteriaceae; genus Flavobacterium; species Flavobacterium sp. LAR06. The sequence goes on from NZ_JAUTYT010000014.1 coordinate 47,221, forward strand.
CAATATAAAAAATCCCAAATTCCAATTCTATGATTGGAGTTTGGGATTTTGTTATTTGATCTATTCGCATTTTTGTCATCCTGGAACGAAGGATGACACTAGGAGCTCTGCAATCAAAATTGCGAATCTTTGTCGATTCCGTGTGTGATTTCTCCTTCGTCGAAATGACAAACTGGACGTTTGGTTGGAATTTGGAATTTATCCCGAGGTGTCGGGATTGAAATTTAATTTATAACCCCAAATCAATTACATAAGAAATCTTTACCGCAATATTATTGTCAAATCTTAATAATTGATTTGGTCCGTAACGGTAAAATCCGCCTAAACCAAAACCTTTGAAGATTCGGTTTAGTTCAATTCCTGATTCAAAGAAACCTTTGTCTAAAGTTTTATAAGCCGGTCCAACATGCTGTTCCGGTTTTTCCATATTTCCCCATGCCATTCTTGTTACTAATACCAAGGAAGGACGGACTTTTTTCATAATTTTAATTCGGTCAAAACCGTGCTTAACTTGAAAAAACACATATTGACTTGAGAAAAATTCATTAAAAAACATGGTTTCAAAACTGTTTCTTCCGGCAAAAGTAATACGCTGGATAATGGTTTCTTTAGTCAGGTTGTTTGGCATTGTGTTGTATAAGTGGGTAATAGGAACATCTCCCATGGCGACACCTCCTTGTAAAAGCAGACTAGTTTTTTGTCCGTTTAAATACTTTTTTTCATACTCGGTTTTAAAATCTATTTTGCTGAAAGTAAAATCATTTTCTAAAACATTTGGTAAAGATTGCGTGTATTGAAAAGTAAATCTCGGAAACCTTTTTTCAGTTTCCGTTCTTCCGGTTGGTGTTTGCATGAAATCGCTAAATGGTGCCCAAACAATTGAGGCCATAGCCGTTGTCATGACATAGCTCGAGTAAAGTTGTCCGTTTAAATTGTATAAATAGTCAAATTTTGGTTCAACATCTGTTCGCGCTAATTCAAAAACCGCTTCGGTTTTCGGAATTATTTTTGTCTGTACATTCGCCTTCCAGCTAATGTATTTATAAAAAGTACTAATATTGATGGGGCGCGGATCGTAAATTTTGAAAACACGTTTATCCACAGCGAAAACTGTACTTGCAATCTCTCGCACATCGTCAGTGTATGATCCGTTAAGCCAGGTATTGGTTGATTTATCCAATAAAGCGCCGGAGCCTAAGCTATATTTGAAATTACCGTCTTTTGTTCCATATGCGGTATAACCTTCGATTCTAAAGTTTTTAGAAAAACGGTCATTTGTAATTCCGCCAACGCCTAAACGAAATCCTTCGTAATTATTATAACTGATGATTTTCTTTAAATCAAGATCAATCGGACCAATAGGTAAATAACCGTTTATGATTTTTCGTCCAAGGCCTAAACGTTTTTCAATTCTTTTACTTATCGAAATACTGTCTAATAATTGATATGTTTTCTGGCTTTTTAAGTCTAAACTCTCTATTCTGTAAGTATCCCAGAATTCTTCTGGCTTTTTGCTGGCATCGTCTTTAATTTCGATATAAAGCGATGGATCTTTTATTGGAGAATTGGTGTTGTAATGAATGTCGAAATTATTACTTTCCGAAAGCAAATAAGTGAAATCTGAAGCCGTTTTTTTTCGAGGTTCAAAATTGTCTTGTATATCTCCGTCAAACTGAATAGTTCCACCTAAAATTTTGATATCATCGTTACTTTTTCCTTTTACAATTTTGAAAGTAGTCTTGCTTTGAAACCAAATTTTCTCATCCGGGATATATTCAAATTCATGAATACCGCTAATATCCAAAACGCCTTTTATTCGCATCACCGCTTTCGCAACAGCGAAATTTTCCTTATCAATGTATAATACCCCTTCAAGACCATTTGATTTCCTTTTTTTCTTGTTTTTAAAGTAAATCATATACGTGTTTCTCCCTTTTATTGGAACGGTGTCGAGTAATTTATAGTTGTAATCTGCAAAAGCATTGTCTGCAATTGGACTCTGGTGTTTGGTTTCGAATAATTCATATTTCGAACCATAAACCGAAATAGACTGTAGATTAAAAGCAATGATTTCGTAAACAGGTTGTTTAAAACCTGCCATTTTGGTACCGAGAATAGTTTCTTTTAGCTTGTTATTTCCAAACTGATATTGAGAAACTTTTTCAGTCTGAAATAAATGCTGCTTGCTGATGATTTCTTTAAACTTATAGTCTGATGAGTCTACGTTTATCGTTTTTTTATTGAAATCTTTATAGGCTGCGGAGGAATCAATTCTGCCATCAATAGAATCCGGATTAGCCGTAACGATAAGTTTGTTATAGGTTTTGTATTCGAAACTGCTAAGTTTCTTCTGTGGATTGTTTAAATTTTTATTTGCAATAACTTTCTTTATAATGGTTAAAGCTGGATTTTCATTAGAAACAACAACTTCCTTTAAATCATCTGTTTTTTGAGAAAGTGAAATCGAATAAAACTTTTTACTATCTGTTAAAGTAATAATTTTAGTTTGAAATCCAATATAAGAAACCGCAAAAGTGTTAGTTTTTGCATTGATTTTCAGATCAAATTTCCCATCAACATCTGTGATGGTATTGTGGTTGTCTGAAGTAGTGATTGTGGCAAACGGAAGAGGTCTCCTGTTTGAGTCGGTTACAATTCCGTTTATTTGAAATTGCGCTTGAATAGTAAGCGTAAAAAACAAAGTCAATAAACAAAATAGCTTCATACTGAGGGTTATAGTTTCAAAAACGAAAACTTTCTAATTTTGGTATGCAAAAATAAGAATAAAAAAATCCGTCTGGTATAATTTAACCAAACGGATTTTTAATTTATGTTGAATAAAAATTACACCTTCATGATTTCAGCTTCTTTCGCAGCCAATAATTCATCGATTTTTTTGATGTAAGCATTCGTTAAGTTTTGAACTTCTTCTTCAGCAGATTTACAAACATCTTCAGAAGTTCCTTCTTTTTCTAATTTTTTAATATCAGTGTTAGCGTCTTTACGTACGTTACGAACACCAATTTTTGCATCTTCCGCTTCAGATTTAGCTTGTTTGGCTAATTCTCTACGACGATCTTCTGTCAAAGGCGGAACGCTGATGATAATCATGTCTCCATTATTCATTGGGTTGAAACCAATGTTAGCCACCATAATTGCTTTTTCAATAACGTGAAGCATGTTTTTTTCAAACGGCTGTAAAGTAATTGTTCTTGCGTCTGGAACACTAATTTTTGAAACTTGCGAAAGCGGCGTCGCAGATCCGTAATACTCTACAAAAACACTTCCCAACATCGCAGGAGAAGCTTTTCCTGCACGAATGTTTAGGAATTCTTTCTCTAAATGCGCAATTGAGCCATTCATTGATTCTTCAGTACTCTCTAATATAAAATCTATTTCTTCACTCATTTTTTTAGATTTTTAGATTTTTAGACGATTGGATTTTTAAAATCGCAATCCTCTAATTTACTAACTAATATAATTTTATTTTTTTAATTGCTTTAAAGATTATTAAGATTTTGTAAAAATCTAATGATCTAACATCTAGTAATCTAAGTAGTTTAAATATTAACTACAGTTCCGATGTTTTCTCCTTCACAAATTTTCAATAAGTTTCCAATTTTGTTCATATCAAAAACAACTATTGGTAATTTATTTTCCTGGCTTAATGTGAAAGCTGTAGTATCCATAACGTTTAATCCTTTTTTAAGAACATCGTCAAACGAAATGAAATCAAATTTTACTGCAGAAGCATTTTTCTCAGGATCACAGTCATAAACACCATCAACACGAGTTCCTTTCAGGATAACATCAGCATTTATTTCGATTCCTCTTAAAACAGCAGCAGTGTCAGTTGTGAAATATGGATTTCCGGTTCCGGCTCCAAAGATTACGATTCTTCCTTTTTCAAGGTGACGATCCGCTCTTCTTTTGATGTATGGTTCTGCAATAGATTCCATTTTCAAAGCAGTCTGCAAACGTGTTTTCATTCCTTTGTCTTCAAGAGCGCCTTGTAAAGCCATTCCGTTAATTACGGTAGCAAGCATTCCCATATAATCGCCTTGTACTCTGTCCATACCGGCACTTGCACCAGCAACGCCTCTAAAAATATTTCCTCCTCCAATAACAATAGCAATTTCTACTCCTTTACTGTGAATTTGCTTAATTTCTTCAGCATATTCGGCTAATCTTTTAGGGTCAATTCCGTATTGTAAATCACCCATTAAGGCCTCGCCGCTAAGTTTTAGAAGAATTCTTTTATATTTCATGTTTGTGTTGCGTTAATTTGTGCAAATATAGACATATTCTGATTTTTAAAAATAATGTTTACAAAAAATTAATTACTCTTTATATATTTAATTCTGAAAGACTTTTAGACTTTATTTGAGTGAATCTGATAAAAGTCATTTGGTTGTCTTTTTAAATTTCTTAAATTTATAAAACCAAAACGAAAGAATTATGAAAAGTATTGTCGCTAAAGCATTATTCAACAGTCATTCCTATGCCGAATATCGAAAATTAGTAACCGATTTATTATCTGAAGGAAAATCAACCGGTGATGAACAATCCGAAAGTCTGACGCACTATACAAGTCTCAATGAAGCACGAATGAATCGATTGGAAAAAACGATTAAAATTTCTGAAGAGGCCATAACAAAACTTCAAAATTTAGACAACCATTATATTTGGTTAGTGATTTCTGAAGGCTGGTGTGGTGACGCTGCTCAAATACTTCCTATTATCCATAAAATGGCAAATGAATCAAATAAAAAAGTCGATCTTCGAATTGTTTTACGCGATGAAAATGATGAGTTAATGCGTCACTATCTGACAAATGGAGGTAGAGCAATCCCAAAAGTTATTGTGATTTGCAAAGAAGCCGGAATTGTTCGTGCAGACTGGGGACCAAGACCAAAAGGCGCCACAGAATTAATGGCCAATTATAAAAAAGAATTTGGTGCAATCGATGAAAAAATCAAAACCGATTTGCAATTATGGTATCTGGCTGATAAAGGAATTTCCGTTCAGGAAGAATTGCTTCAGATTATGGAAAACATAAAATACGATAGATTGTAAGTTTTTGTATGAAATAAAATCGGTGAAACCCCTTGTTTTTAGGGTAATCTACTGAAAACAAGAATTTTAGTAATAAATAATCCGTTAAAATATTTTTTTCTGATTATAATATTTTGTACCTTGTTGTCATAATCCCACTTCTATTATTATTTTTTGATTTACTCTTTTTACTGGTGTTTATTTGATGTTTAACAATTAAAAATACACTGCCATGATGAAGTTATTCGACAGATTTTACGATTTTATTTCAGGTTTATTGTTTGGAGGGAAAAATATGACACATTATTAACCTCAAAAAAACAAGTACGGAAAACAAAATTATTTTAGAAGTTGGCACATTACTATCGCCTCATTCCGTAATGTGCTATTTTGTTTTTACTCCAATTTCAAACTTTCTTCGAACAAAGTAATGTCGATCGCATCTTGTACGTCGTAATTACCAATTTTAGTTCGGCGTAAAACAGTTAGATGCGAACCTGAATTCAAGGCTTTTCCAAAATCAAAAGCCAGGGAACGAATGTATGTTCCTTTACTGCAAACCACTCTAAAATCAATTTCAGGTAATGCAATTCTGGTGATTTCAAATTCATGAATTGTAGTTTTTCTGCTGGCAATTTCCACTGTTTCTCCGGCACGTGCGTGCTCATACAAGCGGACGCCGTCTTTTTTTATGGCTGAAAAAATAGGTGGTTTTTGATCAATTTCTCCTAAAAACTGTTTTACAGTTTCATGAATCAAAGCCTCATCAATATGATCCGTTGGAAAAGTTTGGTCGATTTCGGTTTCTAAATCATACGATGGAGTAGTGGCTCCAATGTGGAAAGTTCCCGTGTATTCTTTCGCCTGACCCTGAAGTTCAGAAATTCTTTTGGTAAATTTTCCTGTACAAACCAATAATAGCCCAGATGCTAAAGGATCTAAAGTTCCCGCATGTCCAATTTTGAACTTTTTTGGAAGCCCAACTTTATTGATTAAAAGGTATTTTAATTTATTGACAGCTTGAAACGAACTCCATTTTAAAGGTTTGTCTATCAGTAAAACTTGTCCGTCTAAATATTCTTCAGTTGTCATTATATTATGGTAAGCGGGTGAATGAAAAAGTGGATAATTAATAAAACGATTCCGGCAAGAATTCGGTAGTAACCAAAAACTTTAAAACCATTTTTGGTTAAAAATCCAATGAAGGTTTTAATTGCTAAAAGTGCGACGATAAACGCTACTACGTTTCCAATAACTAATAGATTAATCTGATCATGAGATAACTCAAATCCAGCCTTGTAATAATCGTAGCATTTTTTTACTGTTGCACCCAACATTGTCGGAACAGCTAAGAAGAATGAAAATTCAGCAGCAGTTGTTCTTGATAATTTTTGCGACATTCCACCTACGATACTTGCACCACTTCTTGAAACTCCGGGAATCATAGCGATACACTGAAATAATCCTATTTTAAAAGCTTGTAAATAGGTAATTTCCTGAGAGGTTTCTGCTGTATTTGGGTTGTTGAACCATTCGTCAACTTTTAATAAAATCAAACCTCCTATTAAAAGCGAGATTGCAACTGTAACAGGGTTTTCTAATAAGCCATCAATAAAATCACTCAATAATAATCCTAAAATTACGGCCGGAATAAACGCAACCAAAAGTTTAAAGTAAAAATCAAGTGTTTGAAAGAAACGTTTGAAATATAAAACTACAACTGAAAGTATCGCGCCAAGCTGAATAACAATTGTAAAAAGTTTTGTAAAGTCTTCGTGTGCAATTCCGAAAAAAGAAGAGGCAATAATCATATGTCCAGTTGAAGAAACAGGTAAAAATTCTGTAATTCCTTCAATAATGGCAAGAATGATAGCTTGTAATGTATTCATGTAGAATTTTAGATTTTAGATTTCAGATTTTAGATTGTTGTCCTTCGACTACGCTCAGGATGACAGTCAAAATTCAAAAAATCTATTATTTAGATTTTTTGAAGATCGAATAAATCGTGATTCCAAAACCAATTAAAACCGTTGTTGGAGCTAAACGAATGCGTCTGAAGCTAAAAACATCTTCATTAAAAACATTCGGGTTATCACTTCCTCCTCCAGACATTAAGATAAATCCAAGGGTAATTACACCAATTCCAATCAATAAGATTTTATAATTGATACCTTCAAAAAGAAATTCTTGTTTTTGAGGTTGTTGTTCTTCTTTAATATTGTTTTTCATTTTATTTATTTTGTCAGCCTAAGCGAAGTCGAAGGCATTTTTTTTAATCTAAAATCTAAAGTCTGAATTCTAAAATTTAATAAAGATCGTCTGTTCTTAAATTCAGGAAACGTTGTGTTGCAAAATGCGTACTTACCCAGGTAATTAAAATTCCTAATCCGAAAACGGCCAATAAAACCAATCCGATTAAAACTTTGTCTTCTAAGATTCCTAAGCCAGGGAAATTAGTTTCTACATAAAGTAATAGTCCAATTAGAGCGACAATAGCCAATCCGGCACCTAACATTCCTAATTTTACACTGCGCATTACAAAAGGTTTACGGATAAACGATTTTGTTGCGCCAACCATTTGCATTGTTTTAATGATGAAACGATTAGAGTGAATGGATAAACGTAATGAACTATTGATTAATAAGACGGCAATTACCGCAAGGAAACCACTAATAATCAAAATCCACATACTTACTTTTTTGATGTTGTCGTTTACCAGATTTACCAATTGTTTGTCGTAAACAATATCTTCAATCATGGTATTTTGGCGCAGACTGCTTTCAATTTTAGAAATACTGTCTCGCTCAACATAATCTGCTTTTAGGTGAATGTCGTACGAGTTCAATAATGGATTTTCTCCCAAGAAGGTTAAGAAATCTTCTCCGATAATATCAGTATGTTCTTTTGCTGCTTTTTCTTTAGAAACATAAGCATAAGATTTTGCGAAAGGTGCTCTTTTCAATTCGGTATTGAATGCTTTGATAACACTATCATTAGCTTCATTTTTAAAGAAAACCGTCATTGCGATTTTTTCTTTAAAATCATTAGCCAGTTTTTTAGAATTGATAATGAATAATCCTAGTACTCCTAAAAGGAATAACACCAGAAAAACACTTAATACGACCGAAAAATAAGAGGAAATTAACCTGCGCTTTTGAAATTTATCAAAGTTAGAACTCATAGTATGCTTAAATTATGTGGTAAAAATAATAAAGAATTTCTTTATTTGAAGTTAATAACGTTCAAAGTTTTAACTTTCGTACCATAAATATACGATTCAAACATGAATAAATCAATATAAAAATCTTAGCAACTCAGTTCCGGGGCTTCGGACTAGTAACTTAGAGCCTAAATTTTAGATTTTGGGTTTCTTTTAATGCAAAGTCTTTAATACGTTTTTCGATTTCGTAGAAAACAGTAATCGCTTTTTCTCCAGCTTCGGTTAATTTTGCACCGCCGCCGCCTTTTCCGCCAAGCAGTTTTTCGACCAAAGGAGATTCAGCACGCTGATTCATTTCTTCGACTAATTGCCAGGCCTGACGATACGCCATTTTCATTTCTTTGGCTGCATTGGTTATAGAGCCCGTTTTTCGAATATTTTCAAGCAGCCAGATTTTTCCAATTCCTAAAAAAGCGCCTTCAGTTTCTTCAATCCAAACCCGAACTTCAACTTTGTATTTTTTGCTGTCAGCCATTTCAATTTTTTTAATGCTATTCAAAAATAATTCTTTTCTGGTAAAATAATTCTTTGGATTGGGGATAGTTTTCTAAGTATTAAAATGTAAAAATAAGTGTTTTTACGTAATTAAAAATAAGTATTTTGTTATTTTATTTGTTTGTCAGCGAAATAGCTTTGGTACAATCTGTAATAAATGTAAATTTGCGCTCTAAATTAGGTGACAAACCTTTGAGCCTTTGTCACTCTGAACCTTTGAACCTTAAAGAAAGAATGAAATACAATCCAAACGAAATCGAAGAAAAATGGCAAAAATATTGGGCTGAAAACCAAACTTTTGCTGCAAGTAACAATTCTGAAAAACCAAAGCATTATGTGCTGGACATGTTTCCTTATCCGTCAGGAGCAGGGTTACACGTTGGGCATCCGCTGGGTTACATTGCTTCAGATGTTTATTCTCGTTTCAAAAGACATCAGGGTTTCAATGTTTTACACCCAATGGGATACGATAGTTTTGGATTGCCTGCAGAACAATACGCGATTCAGACAGGACAACGTCCCGAAGATACAACGCGTGTAAATATTGATGGTGGCGTTGATAAAGAAGGAAAACAAATTGCCGGATACAGAAAACAATTAGATAAAATCGGATTTTCATTTGATTGGAGCCGTGAGGTTCGTACTTCAAATCCTGATTATTACAAACATACCCAATGGATTTTTATCCAATTATTTAATTCGTGGTATTGCAGAAAACAAGGAAAAGCTTTTGATATTACAGAACTTGTAACTGTTTTTGAAGAAAGTGGAAATGCATTGGTTGAAGCAGTTTGCGATGATAATGTTGCGATTTTTACTGCAGCGGAATGGAATTCGTATTCTGAAGACCAAAAAGAAAAAATCCTTTTGCAATACAGAATGACGTATTTGGCAGAAACAGAAGTTAACTGGTGTCCTGGTTTAGGAACTGTTTTGGCAAACGATGAAATCGTAAACGGTGTTTCGGAACGTGGAGGATATCCTGTAATTCGTAAAAAAATGACGCAATGGAGCATGCGTATTTCTGCTTATGCAGAGCGTTTGTTGCAAGGTTTGAATGATATTGACTGGAGCGAATCTATAAAAGAATCACAAAGAAACTGGATCGGAAAATCAGTTGGTGCAATGGTTTCTTTCAACGTAAAAAATCATGATGAAGTAATCGACGTATTTACAACTCGTCCTGATACTATTTTTGGAGTAACTTTTATGACTTTGGCGCCAGAACATGATTTGGTAGCTAAAATTACAACTCCGGAACAAAAAGCGACTGTTGAAGCCTATATAGAAAAAACCGCAAAACGTTCAGAGCGTGAGCGTATGGCCGATGTAAAAACCATTTCTGGAGTATTTACAGGAGCTTATGCTGAGCATCCTTTTACAAAAGAAGCAATTCCAGTTTGGATTGGTGATTACGTTTTAGCTGGTTACGGAACAGGCGCTGTAATGGCGGTTCCTTGTGGAGATGAGAGAGATTACGCTTTTGCGAATTTCTTTAAAGGTCAAAACGGAATGCCGGAAATCAAAAATATTTTTGCAAATGTTGATATTTCTGAAGCGGCCTACGGTTCAAAAGACAATGTTGAAATTGCAAACTCTGATTTCTTAAACGGATTAAATTATAAAAATGCAACTCAGGCTGTAATTACCGCTTTAGAAAAAATAGGACAAGGAAGCGGAAAAACAAATTACCGTTTGCGTGATGCTGTTTTTTCTCGTCAGCGTTATTGGGGAGAGCCTTTCCCGGTTTATTATGTAAATGGATTACCAAAAATGATCGATGCGCAACATTTGCCAATCATTTTGCCTGAAGTAGAAAAATATTTACCAACCGAAGATGGTTTGCCTCCGTTAGGAAATGCGGTTGTTTGGGCTTGGGACAGTGTTAAGTGTTCAGTAGTTAGTACGCAGTTGATTGACAATGTAACTATTTTTCCTCTTGAATTGAACACCATGCCAGGTTGGGCAGGTAGTTCATGGTATTGGATGCGTTATATGGATGCGCACAACGAAAATGAATTTGCGAGCAAAGAGGCTTTAGCTTACTGGGAAAGCGTTGATTTATATATTGGCGGAAGTGAGCACGCAACCGGACACTTATTGTATTCTCGTTTTTGGAATAAATTCTTAAAAGACAAAGGTTTTGCTCCGACTGAAGAACCATTCAAAAAACTGATCAATCAGGGAATGATTTTGGGAACTAGTGCTTTTGTTTATAGGATTGAAGGAACGAATAGTTTTGTTTCAAAAAATAAAATAGGAGACCATAAAGTACAGCCAATTCACGCTGATGTTTCAATGGTTAATTCTTCTGATGAATTAGATGTTGAAAAATTCAAAGCATGGAGAGAAGATTATGCTGATGCAGAATTTATCACAGATGATAACGGAAAATACATCGTTGGCCGTGAAGTCGAAAAAATGTCGAAATCAAAATATAATGTTGTAACTCCTGATGATATTTGTAATGAATACGGAGCCGATACATTGCGTTTATATGAAATGTTTTTAGGGCCCTTAGAACAAGCAAAACCTTGGAATACCGCTGGTATTTCTGGAGTATTTGGTTTCTTGAAGAAATTATGGCGATTATACATTGATGAGAATAATGGTTTAATCGTAAACAACGACGAACCAACAAAAGACAACTTAAAATCATTACATAAAACCATTAAAAAAGTAGCAGAGGATATTGAGAATTTCTCTTTCAATACTTCGGTTTCTCAATTTATGATTTGTGTGAATGAATTGTCTTCTCAAAATTGTCATTCAAGAGCAATTTTAGAACCGTTGGCCATTTTGGTTTCACCATACGCACCACATATTGCAGAAGAATTATGGGCACAATTAGGTCATACCACTTCAATTGCGACAGTTGATTTTCCTATTTTTGATGCGAAACATTTGGTTGAAAGCAGTAAAGAATATCCTGTTTCGTTTAACGGAAAAATGCGTTTCACTATCGAATTGCCTTTGGATTTAACCGCAGCGCAAATCGAAGAAATCATTATGAAAGATGAAAGAACGTTACGTCAATTAGATGGAAGAACTCCAAATAAAGTGATTATTGTTCCAGGAAAGATCATTAACCTTGTGGGGTAAATAAAAATTCCAATATTTTAAAAATTCCAAATTCCAAATTCCAATTTTACGATTGGGGTTTGGGATTTTTTGTTTTCATAAGATTGCAAAAAAAAACTTTACGATTTAGCGTCTTTGCGAGTAAAACAACTTGCGTACTTTGCGTAAACCTTTGCGTGCATTGCGGTTAAAAAACGTCCAGAAATTGGAAATTAGAATTTTTTTATTGAAGTTTTCATTTTCATTGTAACATTTTAAATGTTCTCGTATCCAAAGGGCGGATCCGATTATTTAACAACTTAAAATTTATAAAAATGAAAAAGTATATTTTGATTATCGCCCTTTTATTTTCTGTATTATGTTTAAATGTTTTTGCACAGACAAAACAATATCCGTTTGAAGTTTCTAAAACCGGAAAAGGAAAACAAGCTCTTATATTTATTCCTGGATTTGCTTCTTCCGGAGCGGTATGGGATGAAACTAAAGCAGTTTTCGAAAAAGATTTCACTTGCTATACCTTAACAATGGCCGGTTTCGCCGGAGTAAAACCACAGCCAAATCCTTCTTTTGAAAATTGGAAAAATGAAATCGCCAATTATATCAAAAACAATAAAATCGAAAAACCTATCTTAATTGGTCACAGTATGGGAGGCGGTTTAGCGCTTGCCATTGCAGCTGATTATCCGGATTTAATTGGGAAAATTGTAGTTGTAGATGCACTTCCGTGTTTGGCGGCTTTGAGCGATCTTTCTTTTAAATCAAAAGAAAACAACGATTGTTCTGCAATGGTTACTCAAATGACAGCAATGAATGATACTCAATTTTATGATATGCAAAAACAAACTATGCCGAGACTTTTAGCCGAGACTTCTAAACTGGAAATGGTGGTAGACTGGAGCGTAAAATCGGATCGGGTAACGTTTGCTCAAATGTATTGTGATTTTTTCAATATTGACTTAAGGGAGAAAATTGCCACTATAAAATGTCCGCCATTAATTTTATTAGAATCTTATTTTATAAATTTAAAACCAGCAATTGAAGGGCAATATAAAAATTTAAAAACAGCTAATTTTCAATATGCCAGTAAAGGAATGCATTTTATAATGTACGACGACAAAGATTGGTATTTAGGGCAATTGAATAATTTTCTAAAATCGTAAGAATGGAATTTGAACAAATCTATAAAACGTATTGGGATCGAATATTCAGGCTTTGCATGGGTTTTGTTAATGATTATGACATTGCACAGGATCTCGCACAGGAAACTTTCATAATTGTGTGGCAAAAGTTGGACACTTTTCGAAATGAGTCCAGCATCGGAACCTGGATTTTCAGAATTGCTTCTAATAATTGCTTGAGGCAGATTGAGAAAGAGAAACGTTTTCTTAAATCAGATTTACCGCATCATCTTACAGAAGAAAAACAACAATCATTAGAACCGCAGATTCAGTTTTTATACAAATGTATAGCGGAATTACCGGAAACAGAGCGTATTATTATTTCGCTGGAATTAGAAGACGTCAGGCAAGCGGAAATCGCTACAATTGTGGGGCTTTCAGAAGCGAATGTTAGGGTGAAAATCCACAGGATAAAAGAAAAACTGACTCAAAAATTTAAAGAAAATGGACAATAATAATATAGATTTCAAAAATTTATGGAAAAAACAAACCATAAGTCAGCCTAATATCGAGGATTTGATGGCCAGGTTAAAACAGTTTAAAAAAGCGGCAGTGCGCAGTTTATGGGTTACCAATTTTCTGCTTCTTGCAACTTCTTTTTTTATCCTTTTTGTTTGGTATTATTATCAGCCGCAGTTTATTTCGACTAAAATCGGAATCATTATAACAATTTTGGCTATGGTGATTTATTTATTCACTTATAATAAATTATTGGGTAAGTATAAAAATATTGAAACTACACAAACGAATAACGAATACCTCCAGAACTTGATTTTAATTAAAAAGAAACAACAATTTTTGCAAACCAAAATGATGACTTTTTATTTTATAGCACTTACGACTGGAATTTGTTTGTATATGTATGAATACGCAAGCAGAATGACTCTTTTGGGAATAAGTTTGACCTACGGATTAACTTTGTTCTGGATGATATTTAACTGGTTTTATATTCGCCCGAAACAAATTAAAAAACAAAAGGATAAAATAAACAGTCTGATTGAGAAGTTTGAAGAAGTCAACAACCAGTTAGAGCTATAAAAAAAAGAAGCTTCGCGATTTGCGAAGCTTTACTTTTACCAAAAACAAAAATCTAAAATCTAAACTAAAATTTATTGCGGGAAAACATATGGTGTAAGAGGAAGTACTATAATACCTTCGCTATTTGCTGTTGCAGTTAATTCGTTTTCTAATTTTCCACCAATGTAAATTTTTCCAGTTAATGTTTGTCCTGCAACACCTCCGTAGCCACTAGCGCTTAGTGATGCTCCCATAGATTTTGCTTCTGCAGTAAATTCTTTAGTCCAGGGAAGGCTTGTAAGGTCTTCGTTTAATCCATTTCCTCCTTTTTCAAAATAAGTAACAGATGCTGTTCCTGTAAAGTTCCCAGTAATTTCATATTTCACATCTCTTGAAGCCGGAGCTGAGTTATCTTCGTCGTTGTCACTGCTGCAGGAAATTGCTGTAAAAGAAAGAGTGAATACAATTGCTAAAGTTTTTAAAATCGATTTCATAATAAAATTATTTAATTAAAATTCGGGAGTATCCCTTTTAGATTATATAGAAGAGAATGCGGTCGATCTCATTTTAATGGATATTTTTCTGCCAGTAATAAATGGTGTGGATTTGTGTAAAACTATTAAGTAAAAACATCTTAAAATTGTGATCATTGGTATGAGCAGTCAATCGGAGCGGAGTTTGGTAATGCAATTTATTCAGAATGGAGGTAACGGATATATTCTAAAAAATGCTTCGTTTAATGAATTTAAAGATTGTATTTATAAAGCTATAGATGGAGAAATTGTGTTTAGTGAAGAAGTTAAAACAATAATCAGTCAACCATTGTCTGAAGATCTGGAGCGTATTCCGGGTTTGAGCAGAAGAGAACGTGATATTGCTTTGCTTCTTTCTAAAGGAAAATCGACACAGGAAATTGCAGACGATTTATTTTTGAGTTTCCTGACAGTACAAACACATCGGCGAAATATTCTTCAAAAATATAAAATTAAAAATGTGGCAGAATTGATTGCTTTTTTGCTTAAGAACAATATGCTGAACTGAGACAAAAATGGTCTAGTGATGTCAAAATGACATTTTGTTAAAGTGGTTCATAATTTGCTGTCTGTTTTGTAACTTTAAAGATAAATTAAAAAATATATAGAGATATGGGAAGCGGATATTTAATTATTGCCGGGGCAATTATGTTGTTCAGTTGGCTGGTGAGTTCAAAGTTGAAGAGTAAGTTCGAATTATATTCTAAGCTGCAATTAAGAAATGGAATGAGCGGTGCAGAGATCGCCGAAAAAATGCTGGCCGATAATGGAATCAGGGATGTTCGCGTTATTTCGACTCCAGGGCAGTTAACAGATCACTATAATCCGACAGACAAAACAGTTAATTTAAGTGAGGCGGTTTATAATCACCGTAATGCGGCTGCGGCTGCGGTTGCGGCGCACGAATGTGGTCACGCTGTACAACATTCGATAGGTTACGAATGGCTGACCATGCGTTCTAAGTTGGTGCCTATCGTTAGTGTTGCGTCTAATTACGTACAATGGATTTTATTGGCAGGAATCTTAATGATCAAAACTTTTCCGCAATTATTATTAATCGGAATCGTCATTTTTGCTGCAACAACCTTATTTACAATCATTACTTTGCCTGTAGAATACGATGCGAGTAACAGAGCATTAGCCTGGTTAGAAAATAAACACATGCTGACACAAGAAGAGCAGGCAGGAGCAAAAGATGCCTTAAAATGGGCTGCAAGAACTTATGTGGTTGCTGCAATTGGTTCTATTGCGACGCTGTTGTATTATATTTCGATTTATTCAGGGAATAGAAGGAATTAAAAGTTAAAAATTCCAATATAAAAATTCCAAATTCCAAAATTGGGAATAAAAATAAACCCGACAGTTTGGACTGTCGGGTTTTCAATTTAAAATAAGCTCAATTCAATTCAATTGGAATTTTTATTTTCTAAAGTTGAATCTGCCTGTCAATCTGCTGATCTAACGAAATAAAAGTTTCTGTTCTGGAAACTCCTTCAATAGCCTGAATTTTAGTGTTCAAAAGCTGCATTAAATGTTCGTTGTCGCGACAAATAATTTTAATTAAAACCGACCAGTTTCCAGTAGTATAATGACATTCTAAAACTTCCGGTATTTTTTTTAAGTCTTTTACGGCTTCAGAGTTTCTGGAAGCTTTGTCCAGATAAACGCCGATAAACGCCATAGTGTTATAACCTAAAACTTTTGGGTTCACAGTAAACTTTGATCCTGAAATTACACCCGATTGCTCCAGTTTTTTTAAACGCTGATGAATTGCAGCTCCGGAAATGCCTATTTTGTTAGCAATTTGTAAAATAGGTTTTCGGGCATCATCCATTAAATAACGAAGAATTTCTTTGTCGATACCGTCAATTTCAATTATAAGTGAGTTGATTTTCATGAGTTGTAATTTGAAACTAATTTAGTTGTTTAGGTTTTAGTTAGAAATCAAATTTAGTAATAAAACTTTAAAATATTCGAAAAAAGGAAGTTTTGAATTGTTACTCTTGGCGTTAATTTTTTTTACCATTAAGGTATTAAGAAAATTAAGCTGGGTCTTAAGTAATCTTTAAAAGTAAGCATTAAGCATACTTCTTTATTTTCTTAATGGTGAAATAAAAAAAAATCCAAATCCCAACAGTAAAGTTGGTATTTGGAATTTTAAAGATTGTATGTTAAAAGGATTATTTCCCTTTGTTTGCTTCACTAATGTATTTTTCTAAAGCCATTGTCATAGAAGGTGTTTCAGGTGTTGGAGCAAGAATGTCAATTCTTAAACCGTGATCTAAAGCTTCTTTTTGAGTTGTGCTTCCAAAAACAGCAATTCTGGTATTGTTCTGTTTAAAGTCGGGGAAATTTTTAAATAATGATTTAATTCCCGTTGGACTAAAAAACGCTAAAACGTCATAATAAACATCAGCCAAATCAGATAAGTCACTCATTACCGTTTTGTAAAAAATAGCTTGTGCCCAATCTACTTTTAAGTTGTTTAAAGTAACAGGTGCATCTGCATTCAATTGGTCAGAAGCTGGTAACAAGAATTTTTCATCCTTGTATTTTTTAATAAGAGGGGACAAGTCCGCAAAATCTTTTGCGCCTACGTAAATTTTACGCTTTCTGTACACTACATACTTTTGCAGATAAAATGCAACAGCTTCAGATTGACAAAAATACTTCAATCCTTCAGGAACTTTGTAACGCATTTCATCAGCCACTCTAAAAAAATGATCTACAGCATTTCGACTTGTTAAAATGATCGCAGTGTAATGATTAAGATCGATTTTTTGCAATCGAATCTCTTTTGCGCTAACCCCTTCCACATGAATAAATGGTCTGAAATCAATTTTTATTTTGTGTTTTTGTTGGAGCTCAAAGTAAGGAGAATTCTCCACTTTAGGTTCAGGCTGTGACACCAAAATTGTTTTCACTTTCATATTATAAACATTTTCTAAGCACTCCCTTTTGTAATCCAATAATAGAGAAAATAATAAGGGGCTATTTCAAGAGCGCAAAGATATAAAATAAAATAAAATAACTTGCCGATTATTACATTTTGATATGTTTTAATCGAAATAAAATACGAGTAGAGGCTTAGACACAGCGAAACGCCTATTATTGCTAGCGGAATAATTTTGGGAATATTCTCATAATAGAACAAAACAGCATTAATTGGCAGAATTAAAACTCCAATATAGGTTCTATAGGTCACTTTTTGTAAGTTAAAAAGGTCTGCAAAGTCGTCAATATTGAAAGAAGTTGCTACAATTTTCTCGATTAAATACTTCGCAAGAATGAAATAAAGTAAAAAGGTTGCGATCTGAATGAATAAAATCCAGTCGGTTTTTAATATACTATAAGTTCCGGTTTTTGGATCCTGTGAAAAAATATGCATCGTAAGCTGAATGAAAAAAGCAAACGAAATAACCTGAACGAAAAACAGGCCAATTGTAAAACTGCTTTTTAAATTGTTGTTGTCACGATAAATTTTTGCGTATTTATCCGAAAAAATAAGCTTACTAAATTCGCTGAATCTGGTTTCGTAAGCTGATTTTGTCATTGCAACAACGGCAAAGGTCACCACAAATAAAAGTGTTGCCCAATCTTTGTTTTCTAGAATTCTGGGAGTAAGTTGTTCAATCATAACGACACAAAATTAGTAATTTTTTGTCTCAATAGTTTTATTATATATTTATTATGAATCAAATGCTATAAAAAGTTTACTTTTGCGGTGAAATTACCGAGAAAAATGAATGATTGTATTGTCATAATTCCCACTTACAACGAAATCGAAAATATTGAAAGTATAGTTAGAGCTGTTCTTTCGCAACATAAACCTTTTCATCTTCTAATTATTGATGATAATTCACCAGATTTCACTGCCAATAAAGTGATTGCATTACAGGAAGAATATCCTGGAAGATTATTTTTAGAAAAAAGGGCCAAAAAATCAGGTTTAGGAACAGCTTATGTTCATGGTTTCAAATGGGCTTTGGAACGTAATTATGATTTCATTTTTGAAATGGATGCCGATTTTTCCCATAACCCCAATGATCTTGAAAAATTGTACGACGCCTGTCATTTTGGAGGTGCGGCATTAGCTATTGGGTCTCGTTATGTAACGGGGGTAAATGTGGTAAACTGGCCATTGAGCCGTGTATTAATGTCTTATTTTGCTTCTGTTTATGTGAAATTCATTACCGGAATGAAAATTCATGATGCAACTGCAGGTTTTGTTTGTTATAAAAGAGAGGTTTTGGAGAAGATAAATCTGAACAAAATTAAATTTGTTGGATATGCTTTTCAAATCGAAATGAAATATCGAACATATTGTGGTAAATTTGAAATAACAGAAGTCCCGATTATTTTTACGGATCGGACTAAAGGAGTTTCAAAAATGAGCAATGCTATTATCAAAGAAGCTATACTAGGAGTAATTTCTCTTCGATTAAAAAAATTATTCAATACATTATAAAGCCAGGGCGATGAACAGGATTTTAATCAAAAATGCTAAAATTGTAAACGAAGGATCAATTTTTGAAGGTGATGTTTTGATCGAAAACGACTTAATCGTTGAGATTTCGGATAGCATCAGCCTAAAAACATCTGATTGTAAAGTTATAGATGCCGAAGGAAGTTATTTGATTCCGGGTGCAATTGATGATCAGGTTCACTTTAGAGAACCGGGATTAACACACAAAGGAGATATTGAATCAGAATCAAGAGCGGCAGTTGCGGGAGGAATTACTTCTTTTATCGAACAGCCAAATACGGTTCCAAATGCGGTTACTCAGGAAATTCTTGAAGATAAATACGTGATTGCTGCCGAAAAATCATTTGCGAATTATTCGTTTATGATGGGCGCAACCAATGATAATTTGGAAGAAGTTTTAAAAACGAATCCAAAAAATGTTGCTGGGATTAAAATATTTCTTGGTTCTTCTACCGGAAATATGCTGGTTGATAAAGAAGAAACTTTAGAGAAAATTTTCTCAAGTACACCAATGTTAATTGCAGTTCATTGTGAAGATGAAACTACAATTCAGAATAATCTTGCTGCATACAAAGAACAATATGGTGATGATATTCCGGTAACGGCGCATCATTTAATCCGTAGTGCGGAAGCTTGTTATATTTCGTCTTCAAAAGCGGTTGCTTTGGCGAAAAAAACAGGAGCAAGACTTCATATTTTTCACCTTTCGACTGCAAAAGAAATGGAATTGTTCACGAATAAAATTCCATTAGAAGATAAAAAAATTACAGCTGAGGTTTGTGTGCATCATCTTTGGTTTACCGACGAAGATTATAAAACTAAAGGCAATTTCATTAAATGGAATCCTGCGGTTAAAACTGCCGAAGATCGTGCTGAACTTTGGAAAGCGTTGAATGATGGTCGTATTGATGTTATAGCAACAGATCACGCGCCTCATACCAAAGAAGAAAAAATGCAGTCGTATTTAAAAGCCCCATCTGGAGGTCCGTTAGTGCAACATGCTGTTGTAGCCATGTTTGAAGCGCATCATCAGGGGAAAATCACTGTTGAAAAAATCGTCGAGAAAATGTGTCATAATCCGGCTAAAATTTTCAAAATCGAAAAAAGAGGTTTTATCAAAGAAGGTTATTTTGCCGATTTGGTAATCGTGAATCCAAGTTTGCCATGGAGTGTTAAACCAGAGAATATTTTATATAAATGCGGTTGGTCACCGTTTGAGAATTTTACTTTTAAATCAAGAATCACACATACTTTTGTAAATGGAGAAATGGTTTATAATAATTTTAAAGTAAAAGATATCCGCGCTGGAAAAAGATTATTGTTTGATAGATAAAAAGGGTAAATGAAGAATTTTGTATTTATAATATTGGTTTTGTTTCTTTCTGTAAGTTGTAAAAAAGAATTGGTCAAAGAGCCAAAAAGGCTTATTGAGAAAGGGAAAATGATTGATATTGTGTATGATTTGTCTCTTATGGATGCAATGAAATACCAAAATCCATTGTCTTTAGATTCTATTGATGCCGATCCAAAAAAGTTTATTTTAAAAAAATACAAGGTTGATAGTTTGCAGTTTGCACAAAGTAATATTTATTATGCAGCTGATTATGACACTTACAAGGATATGTTTGATGAAATTAGTAAACGTTTAGCGGTACAGCAGAGGGCAGCCGATTCAATTGTGAAAATTGAAGAGAAGAAAGCTGCGAAAGCTGCTGCTAAAAAGCCTAAAGTAAAAACAAATGTAAACGATTCTATAAAGAAGCCTTCAAGACGTATAAATATTGATTCAATAAGAAGAACCAGACAAATAAGATAGTTTTTTTACAACTTCGAACTGTCTTTTATATATTGATGAACATCTAGAAAAACCGTTCCCAGAGCGGTTTTTATTTTTTCATTCGAATACAGATTTTTAGAATAAGAAGCTTTTGCAGTCGCTTTTGTCATTTGTCTTTTCTGGAAAAACAAAGTCGAAAATATTCCATCGGCAATCCAAAGGAAATTCATAAAAAATGGATTTGCATGAAAGCGAGGTTTTTTTACTTTTAAAACTTCTGCAATCGTATTAAGAATATCCCTGAAAACAATATTGTCTGCAATTAAGGTGAAGCGTTCGTTTTTAATGTCGCTTTTCATCAATTCAAAAGCGATTCTGACAACATCATTTACAGTAATAAAACCGGTACTTCCGAGAGTGTAAAATGAAAGTCCGTTAGCAACTCTTATGTAAAGCTGACTACTTCCTTCATTGTAAATTTTTGACGTGGGAATTGTGGCTAAAATAACGCCCGGATTTAAAATAATTATATCTAAACCTTCCTGAACAGCACGCCAAACTTCCATTTCTGCACCATATTTAGAAATGGCATAATCGCTGTGTGGTTTTTCGGGATTCCAATCTGTTTCTTCAGTGATATAAGTTTCGTGAGGCGCTATATCTCCCAAAGCAGCGATGGAACTTATAAAACAGAATTTCTTTATTGCTTTGGCTAAAGAAAAATTAACCATGTTGGCAGTTCCTTCGATATTTGTCTTTCTGAGTCCTTCTTCATCTTTTGGATCAAACGAAATCAAAGCCGCACAATGGTAAACATATTCAATATCAATAAAAGCAATTTCGAGAGAAGGAACGTCTAAAATATCTGCTTCAAGCCAATTAATTTTTTCAAATAAATGAGCTTTCCCATACAGTTCAAAAACCGATTTTGTTTTCTGAATGTTATTTTGACTTCGGTAAATTGCCCGAACGTTTTCTCCATTTTCAATTAAATGAAGTAATAAATGTGCGCCAACTAAACCTGTTCCTCCAGTTACTAATACCATTTTGTAAAGATAAGTTTTTGCTTTTTTGCCACAAAGGCGCAAAGGCACAAAGTTTTTTCATTTTGCACCAAAGTTTTAAATTTTTGTAATTCTTCTTTGTGTCTTAGAGCCTTTGTGGCAATTACATTGAAATTGTTTTTTGATATTGATATTGACATTGATTACATTTGCACAAATTATTTTAAAAAATGAAGAATCTAGTTGAAGAATTAAAGTGGCGTGGGTTATATCATGACAGTATGCCTGGAACGGAAGAACAATTACTGAAAGAAGTAACAACTGCATATATAGGCTTTGATCCAACGGCAGATTCACTGCATATTGGCAGCATGGTTCAGATTATTTTATTGGTTCATTTAAACAGAACTGGTCATAAAGCAATTGCCCTAGTTGGTGGTGCGACCGGAATGATTGGTGATCCATCTGGAAAATCTGACGAAAGAAATTTATTGAATGAAGAAACTTTGGCTAAAAACGTAGAAGGAATCAAAAGTGTTTTGTCTCGTTTCTTAGACTTTAATTCAAAAGAAGCAAATGCTCCGGTTATGGTAAATAACTATGACTGGATGAAAGAATTCTCCTTTATTGATTTTGCCCGTGAAGTTGGAAAACGTATCACGGTAAATTACATGATGGCGAAGGATTCTGTTAAAAAGAGATTGAGCGGAGAAGGAGAGGGAATGTCTTTCACAGAATTCACCTACCAATTGATTCAGGGTTACGATTTTTACCATTTATATAAAAACAATAACTGCCTTTTGCAAATGGGAGGTTCTGACCAATGGGGAAATATCACTACTGGAACAGAACTAGTGCGTAGAATGGGTGGAGAAAATGCAAAAGCATTTGCTTTAACAACGCCTTTAATTACAAAAGCTGACGGATCTAAATTCGGAAAATCTGAAGGTGGAAATGTTTGGTTGGATGCTGATAAAACTTCAGTTTATAAATTCTACCAATTTTGGGTAAACGCAACAGATGTTGATGCTGAAAAATATATTAAAATCTTTACTTTCTTAGACAAAGAAACAATTGACGCTTTAATCGAAGAGCACAAAGCGGCTCCACATTTAAGAGTATTGCAAAAGAAACTGGCTGAAGAAATCACGATTTTTGTTCACAGTAAAGAAGAATTAGAAAAAGCGATTCAGGCTTCGAATATTTTGTTTGGAAATTCGACTGCAGAAGATTTGAAGCAATTAGATGAAGCGACTTTTTTAGAAGTTTTTGACGGGGTTCCGCAAGCAGAAATTGCAAAAGCTGATCTTGAAAACGGTTTGGAGATTGTTTCGGTTTTAAATGAAAAAACAGGTTTCTTTAAATCAAACGGAGAAGCGAGACGTGCCTTAACAGCAAATTCAATTTCGGTAAACAGAGAAAAAATAAAAGAAGATTTTGTTCTAACAGCAAATGATTTAATCAACAATCAGTTTGTGTTATTACAAAGTGGGAAGAAAAACTATTTTGTGATTAGAGTGGTTTAATTGTTTAATCGTGTAATTGTTTAACCGATTGTAAAACGCGATTAACCGATTTAACAAATCAACGATTAAACTTTTAAAGAACCATTAAGTTACAACCACGAATATCAGAATTATCAAAACGTCCCAATACCTCGAAAGAGTTGTTGGGATATTTTTTGCCTAAATCCTGCGTGGCGATAAAAGAACACGAATTGATATTGGCTAAATCAATAACATTAATTCCGCCGGTTTTTCCATCATTCACATAAGTGAGGGCATCTTCGGGATCGCGAACTAAAATATGCATCCAGGACGGGCATTCGAAAATACCTTCACCTAAAGAATAGGCTTGTGCCAAAAGTTCTGTCATTCCATATTCGGAATGAATAGTAGAAACACCAAAACCTTTACAAAGCTGTTCGTGCAATTCTTCCCGAATCATTTCTTTACGCTTGCCTTTCATTCCTCCAGTTTCCATAATAATGGTGTTTTGAAGATTGAATTGATGTTTTTCGATCAAATCTAACAAAGCATAAGTAACTCCAATTAAAATCACATTTTGCCCGGATTCATCTAAAGCGGTCAGTTTTTTAATTAAGTCGTCGTGGTTGTGTAAATAAAACCCACTCTCGGCCTGATTGGATAGTTTTATCAAGTCTTCGACCATGTAAATTAACGAAGAGCCATCGCGTTCCAAATAAGACGGCAAAAGGGCTAAAACAACGAAATCTTCAATATTGCCGTAAAATTGTGAAAACCCGTTTCGGTAGCTTTCTTCATATAGGGAAACATCGGTCACTAAATGACGGCTGGTGATCATTCCGGTTGTACCGCTGCTGGTAAAAGTTACTTCGGCAGGATCTGAATTAGAAACGACATTGTGGCTTTTGAAAAACTGTATCGGTAAAAATGGAATTTGTTCCAATGTTTTTACCTGTTGTGGATTCACTTTTAAAAAATCACAGAAATCACGATATACCTTATTATTCTCGTGCTGAAAACGAAACACTTTTAGTGCTATTTTTTCAAATTGTTTCTGACTTGAAATGGTAAAGATATCGTTGGCTGTAATCAAAACTTTTTTGTGCAAAGATATTAATAATTGGAAGAAGTAAAGACAATAAAAAAGCTCCAATGTTTATTTTGGAGCTTTGTTTTTTTATGTTTTACCGAATAATGAGCTTTCGGGTTGCAGAGGCATCTTGTTCGTATATTTTGATGATATAAACGCCGGGAACCAGATCAGAAACGTTTAATTCTTTTGAAGACAGATGTGTTTGGATTACTTTTTTTCCGAGAACATCAAAAACAATCACCTCTTTCTCTAAGTCATTTTTAGAAGAGATATAAACCTTTCCGTTTGTCACTGGATTAGGGTACAAGCTTAGACCCTCAATAGTTGTAGGCTCTTGAGGTTTTGGTAATTGCTTACTGTCTTGTGCTGAAACACTTACAGTAAAGAAAAATGCCAATAAGAATGTAATATAAAAGTAGTTTTTTGCCATCGCGTAATTTTGGTTACAGTAAATATACAAAAAAGTTTTCAAAAATTACGCCAAAAAAAAACATCCTAAATATTTAGGATGTTTTTAACATTTTGATTGTGATGACTATAGCTTTTCTAATAAGTTAACACCGTCAACAATTGCCCACGCTCCAGGAGTTAAAGCAGCTCCGGTTGCAGTTGTACTTGTTGTGAAGTTTCCTGTAGGGAAAGCTACTGTAAATCCTGCAGCACCAGTTCCTGTTAAAGGAGTTGCAGCTTCAGCAACTTTTACGTTTAACATTTTTATTTTTCCACCAGCAACCTGATTTGTATTTGTAGCAGCTTCCTGAATTCTTACTGCAACAGATCCTGTTGTAGTAAATCCTGATATTACAACATTTGAATATTCACCGTTTCCATCTTTTTTGAATTGGATTGCATCATATTCTACAGAACCTGAAGCTTCAGTTGCTGTTCCAGCAGCTCTTCTTAAAGTAATGTTAGAAACTTTAGGAAAAAACAAATTGTTTACACTTTTTGCTTCGATTTCCATTCCGAAATTTCCAGCACCAACTTGGTAAGCATACCAGTTAGTGTTTGCTTGTCCTTGCCATCCATCTTGCCAGTCAAAAGAATCATCTGTATTTCCGTAAGAAATTAAGTTTTTAGCACTTACAGTTCCACCATAAAATTCAAAACCATCATCAGCACCTTTGTAAGCAACTAAGTTTTCTAAAACTGTTCCTGAACCTACTGCGTAAAATGAAAAACCATTCATTTCTGAATTTCCATCAAGAATCTTTTTTCCAGCATATTCTACACGAACATATTTTAATGAACCACTGCTGTGAGTAGGATTAGAACCACCATAAACGATGTTTGTTCCATCTTCTGAAGTAGCAGTAGTAATCGGTGTTCCATCAGCAGTTTTTCCTGAAACGATTGGAGCATCACCAAACATAATTATTCCACCCCATGAACCTGCAGTTTTAGATTTTTCTGTAAAAACAACTGGTTCTGCTGCAGTACCTGCAATGTTTAAAATACCACCTTTTTCAACTAATAAAGCATCTGAACCGTTAGTTGCATCAGCAGTGATTGTAGATCCTGCGTCAAATGTTAATGTTACACCACTTTTTATTCTTACTGTACCACTTAGGGTATATGTTCCTTTGATAAAAGTTTTTGAAGCTGTAATATCTCCTGTAATTTCACCTGAACCAGTAGCTGGAGGCGTTACAACATCATCGTCGCTAGAAGAACAACTTGCGAAAATCAAGCTTATTAGAGAAAGACTTAAGACTAATTTTTTCATTTTTAATGATTTTAAAATTATTTTTTTGTGTTATTTATTTGATTCAAAAGTACTATTGAGGTTTCTAAATTTAGTTAGCTAATTGTTACTAAAGTATTATATAACAATTAGCTGTATGTAAATTTTATGTTACGGGCTAAAAACAAAAAAGAGCCTTACGACTCTTTTTTGTTTTTATTAAAATGTGTATCCAAGATTAACAGAAAATCCAACTCCTTTTTTATAATCACGAACGATTAATGAACTTTCAGTAATATCTATAGTACTGTCTTTTCCTAATTCTTTTTTATAGTAAGGATTCAGTAAATTTTCTGCACTAAATTTTAATTCGATATTTTTTGAAAGATTACTTGTCCAGATAAAATCTAATTTGCTAAATGATTTTTCATAAATGTGATCCATTCCTGAAGAACCTACAGCGAAGATTCTGTCCCCATAAACATTATAAACTAACGTCATCGAGTTTTTCCAGTCATTGTTTAATTTAAAGTCATACTTAAGGTCACTGTTTATAATCCAGTTTGAAGCTCCCTGAAGTTTACGATGAGTGCTGTTTTCAAGCTCGTTTCCTTGTTGTGTTAAATCAATCTTAACATCAGTACTCATTACAGAAGTATTGAATCCGAAAGTAAAGTTAGATAGTGATTCATTAATTCTGCTTAATTGTAAACTCATTTCCAGTTCAGCACCGTAAATTATAGCTTGCTCAGAATTTTTGAAGGTTGTGATCTGGCCACCACTATTAGCAGTTGGTTTAAAAACTCTTTCGATTGGATTCTCAATCATTTTTCCGAATGCGCCAATAGCAAAAACTTCTTTACTGTTAGGAAATAATTCGTATTTGAAATCAACATTGTAGTTGTCGCTGTCTAATAAATCTGAATTTCCACTTTCAGAAGTTCCATCAGCATTGATGTAGTTGATCGGAAGTAATTCCATTGCAACTGGTCTTGTGATAGTTTTGCTTAAAGAAGCACGTAGATTGCTGTTTTCGTTTAAAGCATATTTACTGTTTAAAGATGGTAGGAAATCCAGCTTGTCGTCATTTTTAGTTCTGTAAGGGCTTCCAAAAGGGTCTCCTAATTGTCTGTATTTAATTTCGCGGGTTGAACTTTCAGCTCTTAATCCAGCATTTAAATCAAATTTTTCGCCAAATGTCCAATATAAATTAAGGTAACCAGCATTAACGAACTGATTTAATTTTACTTTGTAATCTCCGTTAGATTCTTCCTGTACGTACAAAATCCCGTTATCGATATCCTGATTAATTTCAGAACTAATTGTATTTAGGTTGGCAGTATAATTTTTCTCTATATTCCTTCTTCCAGAGAAAAAACGGTAGCTTGATTCCATGTCATTGATGAAATTGTTATATCCTACAGTAAGATTGTTCATCTTTTCTTTGTCACCAAATTTAAGGCTGTACTCTGCAAGAGCCGAGAAATAAAAGTTTCCACTTACATCTAAATACTGACGGTTTAAGTTGTTACCTCCATAAGACATATTGATCTCATCATCATTCAGTTTTGAACCTGTAATGAATTTTCTGTCAGGCTGTTGGAAACCCGTTTTTACGTATGAACCCCCTGCTTTAATAGTTTGTTTTCCGTCTTCAGTCAATTTGTAATCACCAAATAATTGCGTATTCCAATATTGAGATTCTTCAAATTGATTCATTCTGATAAGATTGTTGGTTACGTTTGCCAAACTGTTAGTGTAACCTAACTGATCCTGGATTTTGCTTTCAGTAGCCTGAATAAACAAGGTGTTGAAGTTCAGGTTCAAACGATTTGTTTTATATTTTAAACCCGCTAAACCAGAAAACGTAGTTTGGTAAGCATATGTTGTGTTATATAAGTTGTTGTCGTAATTACCCTGACCAAGGTTAAAAGTTCTTTCAACTCCTTCTCTAAAAATGTATTTATTGTCAAAGTTAACCGACATGATGTAACTTATGTTTCTTTCTTTTTCAAGACTAAATTTTTGCGAATGTAAAAAGCCAATACTTGAATTTAACGGACTGGCAGTTTCGTCAACATCCCAGTTTTTATCTCCATAGGCATTATGGTATTGATCCGGAGATAATTTTATACCACTAGGAACTGACCCAAAAACAGATGGAAGTTCTCTTTTGTTTCCTAAAAGTCCAAAAGTTCCTTCAGTTGTATTTGCATCATCCGATAGAAGGAATTTCTTTAAATTATTGTTTGTAGTATATCCAAATCCAACATTCAATTTAGTGATGTTTTTTGGCTGGCTGGTTTCGATATTAACAGTAGCTCCTGCAAAATCACCTGAGATGTTAGGATTAAATGTTTTGTAAATATTTAAAACTCCTACAATGTCAGTTGGAAATAAATCTAATGGAATTATTTTTTTGAAAGGACTGTTCGAAGGCGTTTGTAAGTCGTTAACTAATAAGTTATTATATCGGTCTTCAAGTCCTCTGATAAATAAACCTCTTCCGTCTACTTTTGTAATTCCGGTAACTTTAGTTAATCCATCTTCAACATCGCTTACTCCTTTTCTAGACATCTCTTGTGCACCAATACTTTGTTTGATAACAACAGCGTTTTTTTGGTCTAGTAGTAAGGCAGTTTCTTTTTCTCTACTGCTAGTGTTTTTTACTACAACATCTTTAAGAGTATAACCTCCTGAAGAAAGAACCTGATCCAAGGTAACAGTTTCATTAGCTTTAACAGTTACAGGTTTTTCTACAGATTCATATCCTACGAAGCTAAAAATTATAGTATAAGTTCCAGGATTTACGTTTAACGAATATTTTCCGTCAATGTCAGTGTTAGCGCTAATGTTAGTTCCTTTAAGAAGGACATTTGCAAATGGTAATGGCTGATTGTTAGATTCTTTGTCTGTTAATAAGCCAGAAATTGTACCTTTGTTTTGTGCGATTGAAATCGTACAGATAAATAATGTGAATAATAGAAATTTTAAATTGAATTTCATTTCAGTGTTGTGTTTAATTTATTTTTGTGCAAAGAAATGACCGTACTGTAAAGTTCATGTTAGCTACTTGTTATGTTTTTGTTCCTTGAAGATTATCAAATTGTTACCAAATTAAATTACCGTTAACACGAATTTTTAACCGTTGATTTATTGTTATATTTACCATCGCAATTACAAATCATCGGATTTAGAAGAATAGAATTTGATGAAAAAAACTCAATTTTTGCTATTTTATGAAAAAAACACAAACCAAGATCTTATTAGTTGACGATGAACCGGATATCCTGGAAATTGTAGGCTATAACCTTGCTCAGGAAGGCTATCAAATTGTAACAGCTTCAAATGGAAAAGACGCCATAACAAAAGCTCAAAAAGAATTGCCGGACTTAATTATTATGGATGTGATGATGGCTGAAATGGACGGAATGGAAGCCTGTGAGCACATCAGAAAAATCCCTGAATTAAATAATGTTATCATAACATTTTTAACAGCAAGAAGTGAAGATTATTCTCAAGTTGCTGGCTTTGATGCAGGTGCAGATGATTATATTACCAAACCAATAAAACCAAAATTATTGGTCAGCAAAGTAAAGGCTTTGTTAAGAAGGTTAAAAGAACAAGAAGTAGTTAGCGATACCTTAAACGTTGGCGGTATCGAGATTAACCGTGAAGAATATAAGATCATTAAAGGCAATGTCGAAATCGCTTTACCAAGAAAAGAATTCGAATTGTTCTACTTATTAGCTTCAAAACCCGGAAAAGTTTTTAAAAGAGATGAAATCCTTGATAAAGTTTGGGGTAATGAGGTAGTTGTAGGAGGAAGAACAATCGATGTTCACATCAGAAAACTACGTGAAAAGATCGGAGAAGATCTTTTTAAAACAATAAAAGGAGTAGGATACAAATTTGAAGTTTAGTTTTTTTAAGATACTAAGGTTCTAAGATACTAAGTCGCTAAGGTTTTAGTTCTACGGTGGAATTTTAGTTAAGATTAAAACGGATTCAAATTGTTTTCAAAACATTCAATAAATTTAAACCATATAAGAAATTGAAGTTCATTACATTTATATGATCTTCAATTTCTTATATGGTTTTTGAGTTAAGCTTATTTTTCTTAATCTCTTAATGGTTAAATAATATCAATGAAAATTAATTTTAAAAAAACATACAAGTTTGCTGTAAAATCGGCATTATACATAAGCCTTTTTGCTACTGCATTCGTACTGATGTTAATGTCGTTATTTTATAAAGGCCAATTGAATCATCAGATCGCTTTTGGAATAATTTTTATTTTATCAATTTATATTTTCTCTTTTTTGGTTTTGCAATATCGTGTAGAACGCTTCATTTATAGAAGGGTGAAAAAAATCTACGATGAGGTTTCGTTATTAGAATCAACAACACTAATCAATCAACCTATTACTACCGATATGGAAACGCTTTCGCGAGAAGTGAAAAAGTTTGCTACTGATAAAAAGCTGGAAATCGAAATGCTTGAAATTCGTGAGCAGTACCGAAGAGAGTTTTTAGGAAATGTTTCGCACGAACTTAAAACCCCTTTGTTTACCGTTCAGGGTTATGTTTCTACCTTATTGGATGGTGCGATGGATGATAAAAACATCCGAAAAAAATATTTAAAACGTGCCGAAAAAGGAGTAGAGCGTCTTATCTATATAGTAGAAGATTTGGATATGATTACCAAATTAGAATCTGGTGATCTGGATTTGAATATAACCGATTTTGATATTGTAGAATTGATTCAGAATGTTTTTGATTTATTAGAAATGAAAGCGGACAAAAAGAAAATCAAACTGGCTTTTGAAAGCCGAAATGTAAAATCGGTTATTATTCGTGGGGATCAGGACAGAATCCAACAAGTTCTCGAGAATTTGATTGTGAACTCTATTAAATACGGAAAAGTCGGTGGCCTGACCGAAGTGGGTGTTGTAAATTTAACCAAGAAAAAAGTCCTGATCCGTATCAGTGATAATGGCGAAGGTGTTGAAAAACAAAATATTCCAAGACTTTTTGAACGTTTTTACAGAGTAGATAAAAGCGGAACCCGCTCTGAAGGTGGTTCTGGTTTAGGTTTAGCGATTGTAAAACACATTATTGAGGCGCATAAAGAGAAAGTTTATGTAGAAAGTGAGTTCGGAATTGGCTCAGAATTCTCGTTTACACTTGAAAAAGCGAATAAAACTGTCAAAACTGAGGTTAAATAATTGTAATTTCAATTAACATAAAGTCACGTAGAGTAAGGTGTATTGATTTCAGTAATAATTGCCTAACTATTTCGAAACAAATATTCTTATAATGGTAACATCCTGTTAATGATTTCTTAACACAGGAGGTTACATCTTTGCACTTGAAATTTAGTGTCAAAGAAAAAAGAAATAATGAAGATAAAATTTTTAGCAATTTTGCTGCTATTTGCTAGTGTTTCAAACGCGCAGGAACTGAATAAAGAAGATGTAAAAAAAGAAGTAGTTCGACTTCTCGATTCCATCAATAAAGCAAAACTTCCGGAAACTAAATCTGGCGGTGGGGTCGAAGAACATTGGTACGATAAAATTTCTTTAAGAGGTTATGCACAAGTTCGTTACAATGGTTTGTTTTCGACAAACGATAAAGTTGCTTGCGACCAATGTGACAAATCTTGGGGAACAACTTCAACCACTCCAGACGCAAAAGCAAACAACGGACTCTTTATTCGTCGCGCTCGTTTAGTGTTTTCAGGACAGGTTCATCCTAATGTTTTCTTTTATTTCCAACCTGATTTTGCTAGTTCACCAGTAACTGGAATCCAAAATTTCGTTCAAATTCGTGATTTATATTTTGATCTTTCTTTTGATAAGAAAAGGGAATATCGTGTTCGTGTAGGGCAAAGTAAAATTCCGTATGGATTCATAAACATGCAGTCTAGTTCGCAACGTTTAACTTTAGACCGTGCTGATGGAATAAACAGTTCAATAGCAAATGAACGTGATTTGGGGGTGATTTTTTATTGGGCTCCCGCAGAAATCAGAGAACGTTTTGAAATGTTAGTTAAAGACGGATACAAAGGTTCAGGCGATTTTGGAGTTTTTGCCTTTGGAGTTTATAATGGACAAATTGCTAATAAAATTGATGCCAACAGAGATTTGAATGTTGTGGCAAGAGTAAGTTATCCTTTTGTGATTGGAAGTCAGATTATTGAACCAGGAATTCAGGCTTATGATGGAAAGTGGGCTTTTACAGACGAAATTTCTACAGGCGTTACTGTCAATAATCCAAAATACGTAAAGGATGAAAGAGTAGGTGCAACTTTTGTTTTGTATCCAAAACCTTTCGGAATCCAAACCGAATATAATATTGGTAAAGGCCCCCGATATAATACTGCAACAAAAACAGTTGATGTATCTAGTTTGAATGGAGGATATGTTTTACTGAATTATAAATGGGATATCAAAAAACAGCATATTTATCCCTATGCCCAATTTCAATATTATGATGGAGGCAAAAAATATGAAAAAGATGCCAGAAGTTACGTCGTGAGAGATTACCAATTTGGTATCGAATGGCAACCAATCAAAGCATTTGAATTAACTGCAGAATATGTTATCGCCGACAGAACTTTTGAAGACAGTGCGCGCCCTATTAACAGACAAGAAGGAAATTTATTGCGTTTACAAGCGCAGTTTAACTTCTAAGCTAGTCTTCGAAAACAGAAAATAAC
Source organism: Flavobacterium sp. LAR06 (assembly GCF_041946075.1). Lineage (NCBI taxonomy): Bacteria > Pseudomonadati > Bacteroidota > Flavobacteriia > Flavobacteriales > Flavobacteriaceae > Flavobacterium > Flavobacterium sp. LAR06. The sequence continues at coordinate 80,052 of NZ_JAUTYT010000014.1, forward strand.
TTGTCCCAATCAATATCATTTTTAAATTGAGACAAACCTTTAAACGACTTTACTTTTGAAAGATCTTCAATGGTAAAGTCGTCTTGTATTGCGTAAGGTACCAAATTCTCTTCCTGAAGTTTAATCGCCAAATATTCCTGCTCGTATTGTCCCGGAGTTGGAATGAAAAAAGCTTTTTTGCCCAATTTTGCCAAATCCATAACCGTTGTATAACCTGAACGGCACAGCACAAACTCACTTTCATTAAAAGTTTGCTCCAGTTGTTTTGAGTTCATGAAATTATAATACGTTACATTTCCGGCCTGCCATTTGTTTTGTGTTTTCTCCACAATACCCTGTACAAAAACAACTTTGCCATTAAAGTTTACAATTTCTTTTTGCAATTTCTCATCCAGATAAGTACGTTGAGGTTCCGGCCCGGACAAAATAACCATTAAATCGTACACTTTCGGCGTTTCCTTTTGACGCATTCTGCTTAACGGACCAATATATTTTAAGTTCAGGTCAGTATTTTTTAAATGTCCTAATTCACCCGTAAGATTGGCACCTTCATTGGTATCAGGAACCCAGCATTCGGTATATTTTTTAATAATATGTTGATGACATTTACTGGTAAACCAAGTGGTGTTTCCAGTCATCACATTCAATTGATGTGTCATAAAAACAGATGGAATTCTTCGGCTAAAAACTCCCAAACGATTGTCTGAGATAATACCGTCAATTCCGTGTTTCTTAATCCAGGAATTCACTATTTTTTTCTCATCCAAAATGGCTGTAATCATTTTCGGAAGATTCTTAATCAGTTTCCATTTGAAATTTTTACCATTTTTAGCATATTCAATATGGTAAGAAGGTAATTCTAAGGTTTGTATGTAAGGAAATTCTTTTCGAAGTAACGCAAGCGCAACTCCATCAGAAGCTATAATCGGAATAAAATTATTTTCCTGAAGCGCTTTTATAATTGGGATGCATCTAGTGGCATGGCCTAATCCCCAGTTTAAGGGAGCAACTAAAATTGTTTTGTTCGCAGAGTAGTCAATGCTCATAGTTTAACGCTTTTTAAAAACGAAGATAAAGAAATATGTTTTTTATGGTATTTCGCACACATTACTAAATTATTAACTGTATATTTTATTTAAGGTTCTAAGATGCTAAGGCTCTGAGGGACTAAGGTTTGAATAATAAAAAAGCCGAACATAAGTTCGACTTCAAAGTTTTGTATCTTACAAGCTCAGCATCTCAGAGCCTTAGCACCTTAGTACCTCTGAACCTTCCTCTAATCCTGAATATACGTTTTATTTCCGTTTTTATTAATATAGTATTTTCCACCTCTTGGGCCTGTGTATACTTTTTTGCCATTGTATTCTCCCGTAACTTTGTCCGGTACAGATGGTGCTTTTTCGTTCGTTTCTTTTAAAGTTTTACTAGCTGTTTTTGAAGCTGTTTTTTTAGTTGCGGTTGCCTCTTTTTTAGCAGATTTTGATGCTGCATCGGCAGTGGCTGCACTAGTTTTGGCTTTATCAGCACTGCTTTTTGCTTTTGCTGCTTCTTTGTCTGTTGTTTTTTTAGTAGAACTTGCTGCTTCTTTTTTAGCTTTTGATGCCGCTACAGTTGCATCATCTGCTGATTTTTTTGCTTTTGCAGCTTCCTTATCTGCTGTTTTTTTAGTGGAGGTTGCTGATTCTTTTTTAGCTTTTGATGCTGCCGCAGTTGCATCATCTGCCGATTTTTTAGCTTTTATTGATTCTTTTTTTGCATCGGCTGCTGCTTTATCGGCTTCAGCCTTTTTCTTTTTAGCCGTTGCTTCACTCTTGGCTTTTGTTGTGGTTGCAGTTTCCTGAGCATAAAAATTACCAGACAAAACAACTAGAAAACAAAGTAAAAATAATTTTTTCATGAGGTTAAGAGTTTAAAATTCAATTAAAATTAATCAATTTATGATTAGCTTTTTCGTAAAGCATTAAAAATAAGCACGAAGCTGAACGTTTCCTGTGTGAACTGTTGTTCCGGTCTCGCTTTTACGCCCTTGGTAATTTAAATTTACATCTAAAAACTGGGTGATATTTTTCTGCAAAAGCAATTTCCATACTAAGTTTTGCCCAGCCTGAAGTCCTTCCAGCATCTGAAAACCTACAGATGAAAATTCGTTTCCATCAAATTTATTTTCATAGAAAGAAAACTCCCCGTTTACCGTAACTTTTTTTTCACCTGCATAAGAAAAGGATGTTCCAAGCCGGTTTTGGCGCAAAGTTTCTAAATTTCCAATTTGATTTTCTTTGTTCTGAAATTCATAAAAGAAATCTAAACTCGTGTTTTTTGAAAACAAATAACTGATTTTTGGTGCCAATTGATACCCTTTTAAATCGTAGTTTTTTTCGACAAAATCTTCTGAAACCAAATCGGTTTTAATAGTTTTGGTAAAGAAATTAAACAGCCAGCTTTTTTGATATAAATGTGTGTATTGCAATTGGTGCGAGTTGTTTGTAACGGTTTGTGAACCAACTGAAAGCAAATTTTTTCCTTTATTGACCAGATAGGAATACGTAACTGAATGTTTCTGTTTACCTCTATTATAAAATAAACTGTTTCTGAAACTCGAATTTAATCCCAAAATGTTTTCTTCTGAAGAAGCAAACGGATTCAGTTCCAAACGCTCACCTTCGCTTTTTACTTTTCGATCCATGATAAAGGAAGTCTGATTGTAAAAATAGGAGAGCAACTTTTTAAAACCCTTTTCATTTTGCCATTGCAAAGGATTCCAAGCCACAGATTGCGAAAATTTATTTTGATTCGTTTTGATGTAAACCTGATTCGGTAAAAAGATCCTGATAAATCTGGCCTGATCCGAAAATTGGGCAATTTCAAACTCTTCCAATTCCTGAACTCCGTTACCATTATAATCGTTCCAGGTATAAACACCCTGACCGGTGGGAACTTCAATATAAGTGAATTCCTGTTGCGCAATAGTTCCTGAACTCGTTTCGTAGGCCGTTCCAAGTTGCATCAACTGATTAAAAAAACGGTCAGTGTATAGAATTCTCGAATTTAACGAAGGTTCATTTTTTCGAGTAGCGTCCGTAAAATCTAAAGTTCTGTAACTCGCATAAACAGCTAAATCTGTTTTTTTATTCTGAATCAATTTTGATCGGAAATAATATGTTTGCGAATTGTTTACATGCTGCAACAATCCATTTTGTAAACTGTCGTTGCGACGTTGTAAAAAACCTAGCTCAGCATAAACTTTCGTACTATCGCCACGTCCAATAAAAGCACCATATTCTGAAAATCTTTGGCTCAGGGCCGAAAACTGATTGCTAATTTTATCTTTTTCCTGATTGTCTTCAATTTGAAAGCTGCCTCCAATCCAGTTTTTTCCAAAATGATATTTGGTTTTGGCTTGATTTCTAATGAATTTCGATGTTGACGTCGTGGCATCAGAATTCAAAAAACTACCCTGATTTTCGATAGTCCATTTGTTTAACTTAAAAAATGCGGTTGTAGTATGTCGTGCTCCCGAATAACTTTCAGTATAATCTAATTTTTCAAATTGATAAGTAAACAAACCAATATTTGAAGTTTCTTTTTTAGCAAACAAATTAAAATTCAAACCGGTAACCAACAAACTTTGATTGCCAAATAGGGTGGTATTTAAATTCCAGTCACGGTTAAATTCAATATTATACAAACGCTCCACAGATCTAAAATCTTCTTGTACAAATTGATAATTTGCAAATCCGTCTAAAGTGCAGCTTCGGGTAAAAAGTCGTTTTTTGATATTAGTTTTAAGCGCAATTCCATCATTATTTGCATCGTCAATACCAGAAAATAAATTTTTATCGTTGTTGCTCATGGCAATTTCAAAATCAACAGCAGTTTTTTCGTCAGGATTGTATTTTCCTAAAAAAGTGGCAACCTGAATTTTTATTGGCGAAACCAATTGTACGATTGGTTCATAATTTCCTTGTGAGATTCCATTCACCGGAGCAATATATTCGAAAATTCGTTCGACTGTATTACTGTTTTGAATGATGTAATTCCCAAGATTATTTCCGACAAGACTAAATTTTACATTATACAAAACCTCACTAGAATCGCTGGAGTATTCATAGATTTCAACTGAATTTACCAATGTTTTCCTGTACAGAATTTTATTATCGACATATTTATCCACGTAGGCAGATGGCGCAGTCATGAGTGTCGGATCATCTCCGGCCTGACTCAAAATCTGTACCTGTTCTGGTGAAAGATTCTGTTGTAAAGGCTGATTTTTTAAATCATTTTCAGAATATAAATAACCTCCAAAACTCCAGTTTTTGTTTTCATGTGTCGCACCGGCGTAGGTTACTAATCGATTATAATTTCGTTCTGAATATTGATACTCAACATTAATTCTCATTTCAGATGTAATCGTAAAAAGAGAAGTAAACACAATTTCTCCGGCATTATAGTCAATTATATAATCGTTATTTTCGCCTCGTTTCAGCAAAACACCATTGACATAAACCCGCTCAGAACCGGAAATAACCAAAACATACAATTCTCCATTTTGTCCTTTTAGTTTATAGGGGCCTTGATTCCCTTCTTGTCCTGTAAAAGTACTTTTAGCATATTGTCCTTTTACAAAAGCAACCGATGCAAAAACGTTGGTTTTACTTTCGTCATTCCCAAAATTAAAACTGGTTGAAAGTCCCTGTACCTTTTTATTAAAACTTAAAAATTGCGTTTTTCTATTTTCTAAAAAAACATCGCCTGCGCGAATGTTCCAGTCATCACTAAAAAGTTCCATGAAAATATTATCGAACTGATCCAGCTTTTGAGAGTATCCGCCATCCTGTAGCGGAATATTACTATCCTGAAGTGAAGCCCGAAGACTAACTTTATCTGATATTTTCCCGGTAATCTGAAGATCAAGATTGGAGTTTAAAACGGTATTTTGATTATTACCAATCGTGATGCCGCGTGTAATACTTCCGGAGGTATTCAAACCATCAAAAGGAGTGACTTTTTTCGCGTTTGGATTTTCTATTTTATACAATTTTTCCGTTCCAACGTCATTGCTCACTACCTGGCTTTCCTTATAAAGACCATATTCTTTGGTTAAGAAATCTGGATATTTTAGGTAATTGACAATTAAAGTATCAGAAGATGAAGGGTATTTTTCATTCAATAATAAAAATCCTTTTTGAAAATCGATTTTATAAAAGGTAGAATCGACAGGTTCATTTTTGGTATTTAATAGCTGAAAGAAACTCGAATTAATGCTAAATTTTTCCAGATGAATGGTGTCTCTCGTAACAATTACTTTTTTGGTTTTATACGCTGATTCTGTTTCCTGGGCATGAAGTCCAGAAAACCAGAGGATAACCGTTAAAAACAGTAATTTTTTCAACATAAATACTTTAACTCTAAAAAGCCAAAAGTAGTATTTATAATTGGGAAATTTTGGATGTATAGTTTCGCTCTTTAGAAAGGAATACTATTTGTAAAAATGAAAATGCAAGACCAAAAATTATCTGGTATTCCTTATTTGATTTATCATTAAAATAAAAAATGAAACCGTCAGAATAATTGAAATTATCATTTTAATATTATTGGTATCGTGACTGGAATGGTAAAAAAAGTAAGCTAAGTAGGTGCAGAAAAGAATTGCAACACTATATTTTAAAAGATGTAATTTCATGTTTTCAGGAATGACAGTGGCTTACTTATTTGGCATTTATGAAAAAATAAAAGCGATGGCAATTATGACGATGATTAAAAAGACAGAATTTGGATTGGCAAAATTAATCGTCCATCCTAATTGTTTGATTCTCTTCGGAGGAAAAAGTCGGTCGTCTTCCGGGTTATAATAAAAAAATCCCCAGATCCAGTTGTCCGGATCGTTTTGCCATTTGTCCTGATTTTCGGGTTCGTTATTAAAACTCATAGTTTAACTTATAAAGTTTTCTTATCAGGCTAAATTACAGTTTTGTAAACGCTTGTATTATGCGATTATCGGGTAATTATGTTATTTGTTGTTTTTTTCTTTTAAAAATAAGTTGTTTTTGTGAGTATATATTTATTAAAGTGTCCTCTATGGTTTTGAAAGGAAAATAATGTGAATTATGAATATTCTGATAGGGAATAAACTCAAATTACTGAGAAAAAATAGAGATATGTCGCAAGAAGAAGCGGCAGATTATCTCAATATATCACAATCAGCTTATGCCAGAATGGAAAGTGGGGAAAGTAGCTCATGGGCGAATCATATTTTTAAAATCTGTAAAATTTTTGATATAACTTCTGAAGAATTATTGAAAATAGAGACGAATCAAAAAGAAGCCGCATCTTCAGATGGTACCATTCAAATATCAGATACTTTAATTGCACAATATGAAGAGCGAATAAAAGATCTGAAAAAGATAATTAAAGATTTGAAAGCGAATAAAAAACTCCAATAGCCGTAATTTTTTTTAGCTTTGTTGTGATAAAATAAACTTAAATCATGGATACAGGTAAGGAGCTTTTATTCTTTTTTAGTGCTTTGGGAGTTTTTAACGGAATTATTTTAGGTGTTTATTTTTTCTTCTTTACAAAGAAAAAATACCTGACCAATTATTTCCTTGGAGCACTTTTATTTGCCCTAAGCATACGAATCGGGAAGTCGGTATTTGTGTATTTTGATTCGGCTTTGCCAAAAATGTATTTACAATTTGGGCTTACAGCTTGCTTTTTTATTGGTCCTTGTTTGTATTATTTTCTTAAATCGGCAATCGAAGAAATCAATATAATGCCGAAATCCTGGAAACTCACAATTCTTTTCTGGGCGATTCTTATTATTACTGTAGGTGTTGTATTTCCGTATGAAGATTACCCAAAACTCTGGCGCTTTTACTTTATAAGAATTATTTATTTTCAATGGTTTGTATACATTGTTTTTTCAGGTATTGCAATCAAAGATATATTGGCAAAAATCATAAGCAGAAAACACAAAGCAACTCCGGCAGAAACTTGGTTTGGAATGCTTTTTCTAGGGAATTTTTTATTATTTCTTTTTTATTTTCTATCCATAATGGGAGCTCCCGGAGCAACTTATATAAGCGGAGCAGTAGTTTTTTCTTTTATTCTCTATTTAATTATTTCGATTCTTTTATACCGAAAAAAGACCGATGATTTGTTTCTTTTGAATAATCAGAAGTATTCTGGAAAGAAAATAGATTCAGCAGAAGTAGCTATTTTATCCCAAAAATTGGAAAATGTAATGATTGAGAAAGAATTGTTTAAAAACTCTAATTTGACTTTACAGGATTTGGCTAAGGAAGTAAACATTTCAAGTCACCAACTCTCTCAGTTTTTAAATAATAATCTGGGGAAGAATTTTACGAGTTTTATCAACGAATTCAGAATAAACGAAGCCTGCGAAATTATAAAATCAAGTGATAAATTCACTTTAGAATCTATAGGTTATGATGTAGGTTTCAATTCTAAGTCGGCTTTTTTTGCTGCTTTTAAAAAACATACCGGAAAAACACCTTTAAACTACCAGTTGCAGATTTTATAACGATTACACAGAGTATTGATTTATAAATCCGTACTCCTGATTCCATTTTCGGGGACTTCATTTAGCGATTTTCGATTGACTTTTGTCACATAAAAGTCAAATTTATAATCTCTAAAATTTATGAAATTCCAAGTTTCAGTTCTCTTCTCCATTTACTGTCTGCTTTTCTATTCGATTGGAGCAAAGGCACAGACAGCACAAGCTAATTCAGATAAGATTGTCGTCAAGAATAATGAGTTAAATGAGGTTGTCATTAAAAAACAAACGCAATTAGTAAAGCATTCTTCAAACGGAACAATCGAAGTAAATGTAGCCAATACATTGCTTTCGACCAGTAGTTCTGTAAATGAGTTATTAAGCAGGGTTTCAAATGTAACTGTTGCTGAAGGGCAAATTAGTGTACTCGGAAAAGGAGAAGCGATCATTTACCTTAACGGAATATTGATTAACTACGAAAGGTTTGCTGCAATCCCGGTTTCGCAAATTTCGAAAATTGAAGTAATTCCAAATCCTTCAGCAAAGTATGATGCCGAAGGGAAAGCAGTAATTAATATTATTACCAAAAAAAATATTGAAAATGGAATTATGGGAACGGCGAGTCAGCAAGTAACTGTCTCTGAATTTGCAGGGACAAGTACCAATACACTGCTTGACTTTAATTACACAAAAGGAAAATTTTCTTTTATTACAAATTACGGTTTACAATTAGGAAAAGGGAGAGAGCTACTGTACACAACCAGAACACGACCAGATCTGGAGGAATTTATGAGGTCAGAATTGACCACAGATTGGAAACGGCAGTTTAATAATTATTCTAATTTCGGATTTGGAGTTCAATATACTTTTTCTGGAAAAAATTACATCTCGCTTGCCTATAGTGGTAATATTGAAGATTTAGGTGGCGTGGTTGAAAGTCGAAATGCAATTGAATATAATTCAGGGAATAGCTTTTATGCTACTGATATTGATAAAAATGATGTTTTGCTGAATCAGTTTGTGAATTTGAATTACAATGCAATAACGGATAAAAGAGGGGCATCATTATTTATTGGATCGCAATATTCTAATTATAACGGAACCATAAAAGATTTTATTGATGAAAATGGTGTGGCAAATGACGTTATTACACAAAAGTATCTTAAAAATAATGTTGGTAATGCCATAAATATAATGGCTACTCAGGTCGATTATTCAAAAAAAATTAAAGAAGACACTAGACTAGAAACGGGAGCTAAGTATAGTTATGCGACAATAAAATCAGCTACAGATTTTTTGATTGCAGCTGCAGATGATATGAACTTTGAGTTTGATGACGAACTATCGAGCGATTTTAAATATCAGGAACGTATTGGTGCGGCCTATTTTAATTACGGAAGTTCAATTGGTGACAAGTTTGATTTTTCTGTAGGCGCAAGAGGCGAATGGACGAAATATAATTTGTACACAAATGCAAACGGGGTTCAAAAATTCGAGAAAAACTATGGAAATCTTTTTCCCAACGTACTTTTAAATATGAATTTTTCTGAAGATTGGAAAGCTCATTTTTCGTATGTGTCAAGAATTACGAGACCAAGATATCAGGCGCTAAATCCGTATGTTATTTATCAGGATCCCTTTACAACGATCGAAGGAAATCCTGATTTACTTCCGGAAAAAATTCATGCATTTGAAATTGGCACAATGTATAAAAAGTTTGATTTTAAAATTGGATATACTTACAAAACAGATCCTATTTCTGCGGCAGCACTGAGAGGTGATACACCCAATAGTTATATTTTGAGATCCTTAAACTTAGAAAAAGAACATACTTTTTTTACTTCCCTTTCAAAATCATTTGCAGCCAAATGGTGGAATTCGACCAATACCGTAAGTATGAATTTAACGAAAGCTATTGATAACGTTTATGAATATGAGTCAGGACCTATAAAACCTCAGATATATTTGTATTCCAATAATACATTTTCGATTCCAAACCTTTTCAAAATTCAATTACTTGCCTGGTATTTGGGGGATAAAAGTTATGGTTTACGAACCGATAATAGCCGTTCAACAGTAACATTAGGAATCGAAAGAAACTTTTTTAAAGATGCCTTAAAATTGAATTTTACCGCAAATGATATTTTTCATGACTTTATGGTTTCCGGAGATTATAATGTTGGGCAAACTCAAATATATTATCATAGAACTTACACAACAAACTATTTTAGAATTATGGCGATCTATAGCTTTGGAAATTCTAAGAAAACAAATTACAAGAAATCAGAAATTGAGCAGACGGAGAATAGTAGGGCGAGGTAAATTACCCGATATATCCTGGCAATATAAGTAAAACAAGTATTAATATTACCGCAAAGAAAACTGAGATTGGGTGCCAAAATTAATGGTCCAGCCCATTTGTTTTTATTCGTTTTGGTGGAAATATTCTTTTGTCCTGCGGATTGTAGTAGAAGATACCCCAGATCCAATTTTTAGGATCGTTGTTCCAGTTATTTTTTTCTTCTTCGGATGGTTCTTGATTGTATTTCATTATTTAAAGATATAAGTTTTACAAACAATTAAGAACAATGGATATTTAATATTTGAAATATGCTTTTATAAATTTTGTAGCTATAGTTCTTTTATAAATGCAAACAGCACTTAAATGATTATATTTTTTAATTGTTACGTTTTCGAATATATTTTTTATTTAAAAAATAAAAATGTATACTTGTTGTCAATTTAACCATAAGTTAATGTGAAATATTTTCGATAGTTAATTGAGAATATTTTTGATCTAAGAATTTACTTAAACCATAATTTAAATGATTACTAAAATGAAGAAAAACTATTTTTTACTTTTTTTATTGCTTCTGGCTTCCTTGTCAGGAAAAGCACAAAATGTGTGGAAGAATGTTCAGATAGGAGGAGGGGGGTTTGTATCTGGAATTATTACCAGTAAAAATGATGCAGATTTAAAATATGCCAGAACTGATGTTGGCGGTGCTTACAGATGGGATGCTACTAATAAAAAATGGATCTCTTTGCTGGATTGGCTAAGTATAGATCAGGTTGGTTATTTTGGCGTCGAATCGTTGGCAATAGATCCGCAAAATAATAATGTGGTCTACTTATTGGTTGGAACCAGTTATTTTAATAATGGAAAAACGGCTATTTTAAAATCCACAAATAAAGGAAATACATTTACTGAAATTGAAGTGACTTCTCAATTTAAAGCACACGGTAATGGTATGGGGCGTTCGAATGGTGAACGTTTAGCTGTTGATCCAAATAATTCGAATATTATTTATTGCGGAACAAGAAACAATGGTATTTTTCAAAGTATTGATGCCGGTTTGACTTGGAATAAGTTGTCAGGTTTTCCAGTTACTACAACTTCAAATGCAAATGGGGTATGTTTTGTTGTTTTGGATCCGGCTTCGGTTTCAGGAGGTAAAACACAAACTATTTATGCCGGGGTTTCACAAGTTGGAGCTTCTAATCTATACAAAAGTCTTGATAGCGGAATTAGCTGGACTGCTGTTTCAGGAGCCACAACATCTTATATGCCGCAGCGTGCTGTTTTAGATTCAAATCGATCTTTATTGATTACTTATGCTGACCAGGAAGGACCCTGGAATGGAACCCAAGGAAAAATATCAAAATTAAGCAGTACAGGAATTTTTACAGACATTACGCCAGCTGGTATTACAAGGCCTTTTGGAGGTATTGATGTAGATCCGGTAAATCCACAACGATTAATCGCTTCAACGACAAACACATGGTCGTTCCAATATACTACTCCTGGGGGGACAGCTGTATATGGGGATCATTTTTATGTAAGTACAGACGGAGGAAGTACTTGGAGAGATTTAGTTGGTAATTCCGGATTTTCTTTTGAAAGTAATGGCTGTACATGGGTTACTGGTCAGTCAATACACTGGGCAACAGATTTTAAATTTAATCCGACAAATACATCTCAGGCAAGTATTGTTTCAGGAAACGGACTTTTTACTTGCGATGATATTAATGCAGTTAAAACTACCTGGAAATTTGATGCAATTGGTATTGAAGAATCAGTTCCTTTAGATTTAATAAGTATTCCATCTGGTCCATTAATGAGTGTAATTGGCGACTTTGACGGATTTAAACATACAGATGTAACTGTTTTTGCTCCGCAACATGCTCCGACTATGGGTACTTCAACTTCTATTACGTATGCTGCGGGAAACACAAACAAAATTGTGAGGTTAGGGGAGTTCATGTATTATTCTGGAAATCAAGGTGCGACATGGACCAAAACTACAGCGGCCTTAATGGGACAAAAAGGCAGAGCAGTCTTGTCTTACGATGGGAATATCATTTTGCATTGTCCTTCCGGTGCAACAAGTATATATCGTTCTGTTGATAACGGAACTACATGGACAACCTGTAACGGTATAAGTGTTAGTGATGCAATCCCGGTTTCTGACCAGGTAACCAATAATAAGTTTTATGTTTATGATCAACTAACAGGATTGTTGATGATTAGTACTGATGGAGGGGTTAATTTTGTTTCTGCAGGTAATGCCGGTTCATGGGGTTCAAAATTAATTCGAACTGTTCCCGGTAATGCAGGACACATCTGGATTGCAATGAATGGCGGAGGTTTAAAACGTTCAATTGATGGCGGTCTGACTTTTGTTGTTCCTTCAGCAAATGTAACAGCTGCTTCAGCTGTAGGTATTGGCAAAGTAGCTCCTGGAAAAACATATCCTTCTATATATATTTGGGGAACAGTAAATGGAGTTACCGGTGTGTTTCGTTCTATTGATCAGGGCGTTACATGGCTTCGTGTAAATGATGATGCGTATGAGTTTGGCGGAACAGGAAATGGTAATTTTGTAATTGGAGATATGAATACTTTTGGCAGGGTTTATATGAGTACCGTAGGAAGAGGAATTGTTTACACCGGCAGCGATGCAAATCTTGGGATTTCTGACAACGAATTTAAGAATGATACTCAGGTATTCTCTATAAAAGCCCATCCTAATCCAATGAAAGATTATGTGGTATTAGAACTGCCTGATTATACAAACGGAACTCTGGTTAATATTCAGATTTATGATTTATTAGGGAAATTGATAAAGCAAGATATGTATACGGTTTCAAATAATACTGTGACATTGTTCTCTGATCATTTATCAAATCAACACGGTATATTATTGGTAAAAGTAAAAACCAGCAATGGACAATCAGGTATTGTGAAAATTGTAAAATAAAATACCTTTTTTTGAGTTGGCTGATAAAAAAATAAAGGTCTCACTTTTTGGTGAGACCTTTATTTTTTCTGCTGAATTTTAGTAATATAAGCTGTCTAAAACTAATTTAGCTCTTTAGTCACAATCTGCATAGTTTCTCTACTCACTTGTTTCAATAAAACTTCTTTATTGTCTTCAACGGTTTGCGCAGCTTGTTCTGTAAAATGACGAATTGTGTATAAAGTCACATTTTCATTAAAATCCACTTTGAATTTTTTCGAAAGAATGGCATTCAATTCATTGAAATTTCCAAATTTATCTTCTACACAAACAGAAAAACTAATCGCAGAATTCTGAATTAAATTTACTTTGATTTTGAATTCGTGGAATAAACCAAAAATCTCACTGATGTTTTCTTCCATGATAAAAGAAAAATCAATTGAAGAAAGCGAAATTAAAAGCTGTTCTCTTTTTACGATAAAACAAGGATATTGTGGTTCAAGATCAACACCTTTAGAAACACATGTTCCTTTTAATAATGGGTTGATAAATGATTTTACATATAAAGGAATTTCTTTTTTCTGTAATGGTTGCAATGTTTTTGGGTGAATTACCGTAGCTCCGTAAAAAGCCAATTCGATCGCTTCACGATAAGAAATCTGGTTTAACAAACTCGCATTTTCAAAATAACGCGGATCCGCATTCATAACTCCGGGAACGTCTTTCCAGATTGTTACACTCTCGGCATTTAAGCAATAAGCAAAAATTCCTGCAGTATAATCAGAACCTTCACGACCTAAAGTGGTTGTGAAATTATTTTCATCGGCACCTAAAAAACCTTGTGTGATGTTTAATTGTTTTCTTGGAACATTTTTGCTGATAAGTTGTTGTGTAGTTTCCCAGTCCACCTCTGCATCACGATAGTTTGCATTGGTTTTAATGAAGTTACGAACGTCAAGCCATTGCGTTTTAATTCCCATGAAATTCATGAAGTGACTTAAAATAGTAGTCGAAATTAACTCTCCAAAACTCACAATCTGATCGTAAACAAAATTGTAATTTGGAGATTTATTATGTGCTAAAAAATATTCTAATTCTGTAAATTGATCCTTTACAGCTGCAAAAACAGCATGTTTTTCATCTTCAAATAAATCTAATAATATTTGATTGTGATATTTCTTAATTTCCTGAACAGATGAATTCAACTCTGCCGATTTCTCAAAATAATTCTTGATCACAACCTCAAGAGCATTCGTTGTTTTTCCCATCGCCGAAACGACTAAAATCACATCTTCGTAACCTACTTTTTGTAAAACGTCATAAACGTTTTTAATTCCATCTGCATCTTTTACCGATGCTCCTCCAAATTTAAATACTCTCATTTTTAATTTTGTATATGCTGTTTTTTTTTATTTTTCTGCCAGTAATTAGTTCTTTATTTGTGGCTAGTTTTTTTACAATTTTTCCAGAAATGAATTAATTCCTGCTTCATCCATTTGAACTACTTGCCAGTCTTCAAGAATTCTTGCGCCTGAATTCTTATAAAAATTAACAGCAGGTGTATTCCAGTCTAAAACATTCCATTCAATTCTTCTCACATTATCTCTTTTTCCCTGTTGCATGATTTCAGCATAAAGCGCAGAACCTAAACCTGTACCACGCATTTTTTCTTTCACAATCAAATCTTCAAGATGTATTGTTTTTCCTTTCCAGGTTGAGTAACGATAATAGTATAATGCTATCCCAACAATTTCTTTCTGTTGTCCATTATTGTCAATCTCTGCAACAAAGACATGAAATAATGGTTTTTCACCAAAACCATCGCGTACTAAATCTTCTTCGGTTATTACGACAGCTTCAGGTTCTTTTTCGAATATTGCCAACTCCTGTATCAATCCTAAAACTGATTTCATATCCTCAGGATTTCCTTTTCTAATATTCATAATTTTTAAAATTTATTTTCTGTATTGCCCTTTGTTTTAAAGTGTTTATTTGTGTACACTTTTTCTTAAGGTCAATTTCTATATTCTTATTATTAAGCGTTTATTAGCTAAAAAAGTGTGTTTTTACTATGTGCTTTCCGGCTTTAATTAGCAAATATACAATAGTAGCAAACTAACAAAATAATTTTTAAATCATTCTCACAAAATAAACGATATTTGTGACTTAAAAATAAATCTACAACGATATAGTAATGGAAGAACGCAATAAAACACTGGGAGAGTTTATTATTGAGAACCAAAAAGCATTTCAGTATTCGTCGGGGGAGCTTTCCCGAATTATCAACTCTATACGTTTGGCAGCTAAGGTTGTCAACTATAAAGTAAATCAGGCTGGATTAGTCGATATAATTGGCGCTGCAGGCGAACAAAATATCCAGGGCGAAGACCAGCAAAAATTAGATGTCTATGCAAACGAAGTATTTATTCAGACCTTAATAAACCGTGAGATTGTCTGTGGAATTGCTTCAGAAGAAAACGACGATTTTATAACTGTTCAGGGGAGCGACAACAGTCATAATAATAAGTACGTGATCTTAATGGATCCGCTTGACGGATCTTCAAACATTGATGTAAATGTTTCAGTAGGAACTATTTTTTCTGTTTTTAGAAGAATTACACCAATTGGAACGCCGGTAACAAGCGAGGATTTTTTACAACCGGGAATCAATCAGGTAGCAGCAGGATATGTAATTTATGGAACGTCAACAATGCTGGTTTATACAACCGGACATGGTGTGAATGGTTTTACTTTGAATCCGGCAATCGGAACATTCTATCTTTCACATCCAAATATGAAATATCCGAAAGACGGAAATATCTATTCGGTAAATGAAGGGAATTATGTTCATTTTCCGCAAGGAGTAAAAAATTACATCAAGTATTGTCAGCGTGAAGAGGATGACAGACCTTATACTTCAAGATATATTGGAAGTTTAGTGTCAGATTTTCACCGAAATATGATTAAAGGAGGTATTTATTTATATCCGACAAGCTCAAAAGCGCCAAAAGGGAAACTACGTTTGTTATACGAATGTAATCCGATGGCTTTTATTGCTGAACAAGCGGGAGGAAAGGCAACAGATGGTTTCGGTAGAATTATGGAAATCCAGCCAACGGAATTGCATCAAAGAGTTCCGTTTTTCTGCGGAAGTTATAATATGGTAGAAAAAGCTGAAGAGTTTATGGCAGAAGCAATTAGCTAGCAGTGTTCAGTTTTTAGTATTCAGTCTCATTCGGAACTATAAAAGACAAACCCGATAATAATATTATTATCGGGTTTTGTTTTTAAAGCTCAGTTTCAGTTTTTTGCCTCAGTTCGAAACTGAACGCTAAAAAAGGGAACACTGTTTACTATTTATTCATATTTTCCATTTCGAAAAGAAAAGTATCTAAGTCTACTTTTTTGTCTACTAAAGACAAAGCTTTTCTAATAATATGGTTTACGTTTCCTGGCGTAAATCCTAAAGCTAATCCCATGCGGGTTAACATAACTTCTTGTTGATCCCCTAAATGGTGGTCAACGTGAACCATTCTCGCTAAGTCGTACAAACGCTCTAAACGCTGTGCATATAAATAAGGAGGATTTATAGAATGTTGCCAAGGATCTTTAAGGATTTCTGTATATTCTTCTTCTGAAATTTCTAATCTTGAAGCTAGTTTGTCTAAAAACGATTTTTCCTCGTCATTAATTTTTCCGTCAGCATAAGCTACACGCACAATTGCAGAGAAATGACCTCTGTTTCTTTGTTTGAATTCGTTATCAAATAATTCTGAAAATGGCATAATTAATAGGGTTTTATATAGAACAAAGATAAATCTTATTTTAATTTAACATTTTAAATTTCTCATAAAATTTAACTTATTTTTCTGCGTTGTTTTAATAGTACGGTTTCTTTACTTTTCAAAATAAATCGTAAGTTTACATCCCCTTAATCAATTAATACCATTACCCCTATGTCAGAATTTTGGATTTATTTTCAGATAGGATTAAAACACGTTTTAGATATCCACGCCTACGATCACGTTCTTTTTTTAATCGCCTTAACTATCCCGTATTTGTTTAAAGACTGGAAACGCATTTTGCTTTTGGTTTCACTTTTTACGATCGGTCACACCCTGGCCTTGTTGCTTTCTGTCTTTGGAATCATCGCTATTAAAGTAAATATTGTAGAGTTTTTAATTCCGATCACCATTTTGATAACCGCCATATTTCATCTTTTTACAGCAGGAAAAGCAACTAAAAATGAAGGTGTGAATTTAATTTTTATGGTGACGTTATTTTTCGGAATTATACACGGACTTGGTTTTTCTAATTATTTTAAGACTATTTTAGGAGGGTCGCCAAGCTCAAAATTACTACCTTTAGGCGAATTTGCATTAGGAATCGAAGCAGCACAATTAGTTGTTGTTTTTGTAGTATTGATACTATCCTATATCGTGCAGACCGTATTTCGTTTTTCAAAACGGGATTGGGCACTTGTAATGTCGGCTTTTATTATCGGAGTTGTGATTCCGATGATTATTGAAAGCCCAATTTGGAACAGATAAAATAAATGGATTTAAAAAAAATAAATAAGTACGATAAAGCATACCTTCGTATTGCAAGAGAATGGGGTTCGCTTTCTTATTGCAAACGTAAACAGGTTGGTGCCATTATCGTTAAAGACCGGATGATTATTTCTGATGGATACAACGGAACGCCATCCGGATTTGAAAATTGCTGCGAAGATGATGAAGGATTAACCCGCTGGGAGGTTCTGCATGCCGAGGCAAATGCAATCCTAAAAGTAGCCCGATCAACACAATCTTGTGAAGGTGCTACTTTGTATATTACACTTTCACCCTGTAAAGAATGTAGTAAATTAATACATCAATCCGGGATAAAGAGAGTGGTTTACCAAAACGGATATCGCGATGATGCCGGAATTCAATTTTTATTAAAAGCAGGTGTAGAAGTTGAACATCTTTCTGTTTTAGAAGAGTAAATGAAATTTAATTCGAAATATTTGCCAATCGTGATCGGAGCGACTTTTGCTCTCGGAACTGTCCTCGGAAGCCTGATGAATGCTCCCGTTGATGACGGACTTTTGGCTAAAAATTACTCCAAAACAAAACTTAATAAACTGATCGATTTTATCAATAATGAATATGTCGACAGTATCAATACAGATTCAATTGTAAACCTGACAGTTGATAATATCTTATCCAAATTAGACCCACACTCTGTTTATATTCCGCCAAGCGAACAGGCTGAAGTTGCTGAAAGCATGAAAGGTGATTTCGTTGGAATCGGAATTAATTTTTATATGTATAAAGATTCTGTTGCGATTATAAAACCAATCGAAAACGGACCTTCAGCGAAAGCCGGAATAAAATCGGGAGACCGAATTTTATTTGCCGGAAAAACGAAATTATTTGGCAGAAAATTGCCTTCCGATAGCTTGTTCTCTAAATTAAAAGGTTTACAAGGTTCTGAAATTGAATTGACTGTTTTTAGAAAATCGGAACAAAAGAAACTGAAGTTTAAAGTAAAAAGAGATGTTATTCCGATAAAAAGTGTTGATGCTTCTTTGTTACTTGGAAATAATGTCGGTTACATCAAAATAAATCGTTTTGCCGAAACTACTTTTAATGAATTCAAAACCGGTTTAACAAGATTAAAACAAAGCGGAATTCAGTCGCTTGTGATCGATCTTCGTGATAACGGTGGTGGTTATATGGAAGAAGCGGTCGCTATTGCCGATGAATTTTTGAAAGACAAACAATTGATCGTTTTTACTAAAAATAAAAACGGAACAACAGAGAAAACATACGCCACAAAAGCTGGAAGTTTTGAAACCGGAAAAGTCTATGTTTTGATTAACGAAAATAGCGCCTCTGCAAGTGAAATTTTAGCAGGAGCATTACAAGATAATGATCGTGGAACTATTGTTGGCCGCCGTTCTTTCGGAAAAGGTTTGGTACAACGCGAAATGGATTTCAATGATGGATCTGCTGT
This sequence comes from Flavobacterium sp. LAR06, assembly GCF_041946075.1. Taxonomy (NCBI): domain Bacteria; kingdom Pseudomonadati; phylum Bacteroidota; class Flavobacteriia; order Flavobacteriales; family Flavobacteriaceae; genus Flavobacterium; species Flavobacterium sp. LAR06. The sequence goes on from NZ_JAUTYT010000014.1 coordinate 98,808, forward strand.
ACGTTTAACGGTGGCAAGATATTATACTCCAACCGGAAGATCAATTCAAAAACCTTATAAAAAAGGAAACGAAGAATATTTTAAAGAATCAGAATCTCGTATAAAATCAGGTGAGCTTTATGCAAAAGACAGTATAAAAGTAGCCGATTCGTTAAAGTTTAAAACGCCAAAAGGTAAAATTGTATACGGTGGAGGTGGAATTGTTCCCGATGTTTTTGTTCCGATGGAAGCAGAGCACGGAAATGAAAATGTTGGTTATTTGCTTCAAACCGGAGTAGTCGGGCATTTTGTTTTTGAGGAATTGGATAAAAACCGAAAAGCTTTTGCCGGACTTAAGTTTAATCAGTTTTTGGCTGAAATGAAAAACTCGGATGTTTATTTCAAGAAATTCAAAAACTATATTTTTATGACTGGTTTAGATTTGAAATTAGACAAAACCAAACCTTTAGTGAATCGTTATATCACTGCTGAATTTGCCAGACAATTATATGGTGAAATATATTACTACGATGTGATTTTGAAAGAAGACGCCATGATTAAGGCAGTTCAAAATCCGAAAAAATAACGCTGAAAACTTTTTAATATGAAAATAGAGGCCGTTGTAAATGCTGAAATAGAACTTTTGACTGCTGTTAAAAATGCTGATGTTTTGTTTTTTGAAAAAATCCTCCACGACGATTTGCTTTTTAATTTACCCGATGGAAATACAATTACAAAAGAATTTGATTTGGCTTCCTATCGTTCAGGCAAAATGAAAATTACTACTATTGAAGCTTCCGATCAAACCATAAATCTAATTGGTGATACGGCTGTAGTTGCAGTTACAGTTTCATTAAAAGGTTCTTTTGATAATAGTCCTATAGATGGTGTGCTTCGGTATATCAGAGTTTGGAAACAATTTGATGAAAACTTAAAAGTTATTGCGGGAAGCTGCATTCAATTACAATAAATAATAATAATTTATTAAAATATAATGTAACGAATCTTCGCTGATATAGTTCGAGATTTGTGGTTAAATATATAATATGAAAAATCTAAAAAAATTAAGCTTTCTATTCGTTTTAATGACTTTTGTAATTTCTTGTAAAACTATGAAAGATAGCAGTTCTAATACAGTTACCGGAAAAGTAGATTCAATAGAAGCTGGAAAAGATGGTTATACAGCTAAAATCTCTACAGCTGCCAAAGAAGTGTATTTCGCAACGATCAGCATTGTAAATGTTGGTGGTCCTGAAAATTACAAACAATTAAAAATTGGAGATAATGTTTCTGTAAAAGGAGAAATCTGGAAAGCAGAAGAGGAAAAACATATTAAAGTAACTGAGATTATTTCAGTAAAATAATAATTGAGAAATAAAAAATTAAACCATTAAGAGATTAAGTTATTAAGCGCAAAGTCTTAATTTTTCTTAATCTCTTAATGGTTTAATTATATAAAAACTTATGTTTTAAATTTTATCGAATACTATCATGCGCATGAGTCTGCACGCCGTTATTCCATAAAGTCAGAATATCTGTAGCAACAGCAGCACCACTTCCTGCAGCAATAGCTAATTGACTTCTCCAGCCGGCTAAAGTTCCAATAACATAAATACCATCGGTCACTTTATGATCGTCGTTTTTAAGCTGAATACGTTGTTTTTCGGGAAGTGCTTTTTTGTGTGGTTCAATATACTGCATTAAACCTTCAATGTCAAAAGTATTGGCAGAACCAATTCCGATAACGATGCTTTTTGTTTTGTATGCGTTTTTGTTTGTAGTAACTGTAAATTCAGGATAAGAGCCTTCAACTTTAATTACTTTCTCGTTTGGAATTTGAGTAATATGAGGATAAGTCATGGCAAGATCCTGTGTGCTTTCTACAAGTAATTCAGATCCTAATTTACCAGGAGTTATTCCGTATGCATTATAGAAGATCGCTTCCTGCAGCGAAGAATTCTTTTGATGCGTGAAGATTCCGGTTTTTTTAGCGGTAACAAAGGCTTTGTTTTTTGCAGAACCTAAAACGAGAGCACAAGATATGCCAGATACGCCTCCGCCAATAATAAGAACGTCAAACATGTTTATCTGTTATCGTGCATTTTCTCTTCAATTCTTTTTGAAATTCTAAAAATCAAAAGAATTAATACTGCACAAAATGCAGCTGCGATCCCAATAAGTGCTACACCGCTATCTCCCTGAAAAGGATTTTTAAAGTCTAATTGTGTAATATTAAAAACAATTAAAGCTAATGCTAAAAGCACTAAGATTGAAGTAAAGATTTTCATAATGGTGGTTTGTTTGTCTAAAAATTAAACTAAACTTTATACATATTCTAAATATGTTAAAAGTCCTGTTTTAGAAATTTTATGGGGTAAATTTATAAAAATATCCGTTAGACGAACAAACCTTTAACATTAGCAGCGAATAATTTAACAGCAATTGCTAAAAGTATGACTCCAAATGTCTTGCGTACTACGCCAAGTCCGTTTTCTCCTAATAAATTTTCTATTTTTTTGGATGATTTCAAAACAATATAGACTAGGATAATATTCAACAAAATCGCAATGATAATATTGATGGTATGAAATTGAGATCGAAGTGAAAGTAAAGTCGTCATTGTTCCTGCTCCGGCAATTAGAGGAAAAGCAAGTGGTACAATAGAAGCCGATCCTGGTTCTTCATCACGATAAATTCGGATACCTAAAATCATTTCCAACGCTAAAAAGAATAGTACAAAAGATCCGGCCACGGCAAAGGAGTGTACATCGATTCCAATAAGATTTAGAAAACCTTCTCCAACGAAAAGAAAAACAATCATAATCAGTCCGGCTACAATCGAAGCTTTTTCAGATTCAATGTGCCCTACTTTTGCTCGTAAATTGACAATAATCGGAATAGATCCTACGATATCAATTACAGCAAAAAGGACCATACTTACAGTGACGATTTCTTTGAAGTCGATTTCTAACATATTACTTTGATTTTAAGCGTTTAAAATTTTTGCAAAGGTAGATAATAAAGATAGGTGTTTTTTGGATACGATGTATTATTGTTATAAAAACACGTTTTGAGTGTTAAAAAAGTAATATTTGTAACAAATAGTCATTTGTACCACAGAGATTCGCAAAGTTTTTCACAGAGTTGCACAAAGGTTTTTAATAAGCTGCACTAAAGTTTAATCTCAAAGCTTTGTGAACGTAGAAAAACACAACCAAATATAAATTAAACTTTGCGATACCCTGTGAAAAACCTTTGTGCAACTCTGTGGTAAAACATTCCCGCATACTACGGCAAAATTTAATCTCATTTCATCTGCTTTCTTTGCCTATCTTTGTACTTTATAAATTACAGTACTTTATTATCATGTTTCAATTAGGGAAAACCATTATTTCAGAAGATATTCTTGAAAAAGAATTTGTGTGCAACTTGTCAGCTTGTAAAGGAGCCTGCTGTGTTGATGGAGATGCCGGTGCGCCTTTAAGCGAAGCAGAAACTAAAATTCTGGAAGAAATCTACCCAAAAGTAAAACCCTTTTTAAGAAAAGAAGGAATTGCTGCGATCGAAGCTCAGGGAACCTGGGTAAAGGGAACTGATGGTGATCTTGAAACGCCATTAATTGACGAAAAAGATTGTGCCTACGTCATTTTCGACGGAAAAACGGCGCTTTGTGGCATCGAGCAAGCCTATAACCAGGGAATCGTAGATTGGAAAAAACCCGTTTCTTGTCATTTATACCCAATCCGTGTGAAAGACTTTACAGAATTTGCTGCGGTGAATTACGACAAATGGGATATTTGCGATGATGCCTGTTCTTTAGGAAAAGAATTGGAAGTTCCGGTTTATAAATTTGTCAAAGAAGCTTTGATTCGCCGCTTTGGTGAAGACTGGTATTTGGAACTCGAAAAAGTAGCGGAAGAGCTTAAAAATTCGAAATAATCGAGGGGCTATAGGTACCGCTTTAAGAGGATGTAATTTAACTCAAAAAATAAAGTTTTAACTCAAAAAAAACTTTTAAAAAACAATTAAAATTTCTTGCTTATTATTCCAAAAAGTCTATATTTTACAGGGGCTTTAGGGGTAAATGGCTGTATTAAACGGCTCATTTACAAATATTTAATTATTGTCTGAAAAGTATCTCATTTTTTAGGCGTTGTTAAAAACTACATCGAATTGTGAATAAGTTTGGCTTTCATTTTTGGCTACAAATGACAATCTTTGTAATCGTTCTGAATAAGTAAAAATTCAGCATAAAAATTAAATAAAAAGTCATGTCACAAGTCGAGCCAATATTACAAGAAAATAAAAATCGTTTCGTTATTTTTCCTATCAAACATCATGATATTTGGGAATGGTACAAAAAGATGGAAGCTAGTTTCTGGACTGCGGAAGAAATCGACTTACACCAGGATTTGACAGATTGGAACAATAAATTAAGTGACGAAGAAAGATATTTCATTAAACACATTTTAGCATTTTTTGCTGCATCTGATGGAATCGTAAATGAAAACCTTGCTGAGAATTTTGTAAATGAGGTACAATATGCTGAAGCGAAATTTTTCTATGGTTTCCAAATCATGATGGAGAACATTCATAGTGAAACCTATTCATTATTGATTGATACTTACGTAAAAGACGAAGCTGAAAAAGCAGAGTTGTTTAATGCTTTGGAAGTATTCCCTGCAATTAAGAAAAAAGCAGACTGGGCTTTAAAATGGATCGAGTCTGATTCATTTGCTGAAAGACTAATTGCTTTTGCTGCTGTTGAAGGTATTTTCTTCTCAGGTGCTTTCTGTTCTATTTATTGGTTGAAAAAACGTGGTTTAATGCCAGGTTTGACTTTCTCTAATGAGTTGATTTCTCGTGATGAAGGCGTACACTGTGATTTTGCAGTTCACTTGCATAATCATCACTTGGTTAACAAAGTGCTAAAAGACAGAATTAAAGAAATTATTGTGGATGCTTTAGATATCGAAAGAGAATTTGTGACAGAATCGCTGCCGGTAAGTTTAATTGGAATGAATGCGACTTTAATGACGCAATACTTAGAATTTGTTGCAGACAGATTGTTAGTAGAATTAGGTTGTGATCGTGTGTATGGATCAGCGAATCCGTTTGATTTCATGGATATGATTTCTCTTCAGGGAAAAACTAATTTCTTTGAAAAACGTGTTGCCGAGTATCAAAAATCAGGTGTGATGAACACAGACAGCGATGCTCAGAAAATTTCATTTGACGCAGATTTCTAGACAACAAAATATTTTAGCGACTCCAAAAACGCTAAAAGAATAAAATCATTTTTTTAAGATTGAATCTCTTTCCCAAATCGTAGATTCAGTAACAATTTTTTGCATTTTCGATCTATTACATAGGTTGGGAGCAGGCAACTATTGAGAATTCGATAATTCTCAAAAAATAATTTAAAAACACGCAATGTTTAAGGGCTGGAATTCGTTTTCTAGTGTCTTTCATTTTTTCAATAACTAATAAATAGTAAGCTTATGTATGTAGTAAAAAGAGATGGCCACAGAGAGCCCGTAATGTTCGATAAGATTACAGAAAGAATCAAAAAATTGTGTTACGGCTTAAATGAGCTTGTAGATCCTGTTAAGGTAGCGATGAGAGTTATCGAGGGATTGTATGATGGGGTTTCTACTTCTGAACTGGATAATCTTGCGGCAGAAACGGCGGCTTCTATGACTATTGCGCATCCTGATTATGCTCAATTAGCAGCACGTGTGGCAATTTCAAACCTACATTCAAATACTAAAAAATCTTTCTCAGAAACGATGAAAGATATGTATCACTACGTAAATCCAAGAAATGGACAAGAAGCGCCATTACTTTCGGATGAAGTATTTAATGTGATCCAGGAAAATGCTGCATTTTTAGATTCTCATATTATTTATACAAGAGATTTCAATTACGATTACTTTGGTTTCAAAACTTTAGAGCGTTCGTATTTGCTTAAAATAAACGGAAAAATCGTAGAAAGACCACAACATATGTTGATGCGTGTTTCGGTTGGTATTCACTTAGACGATTTAAAATCGGTTATTGAAACGTACGATTTAATGTCTAAAAAGTTCTTCACGCATGCAACGCCAACGTTGTTCAATGCCGGAACTCCAAAACCGCAAATGTCTTCTTGTTTCCTTTTGGCAATGCAGGATGATAGTATTGATGGAATTTACGATACTTTAAAACAAACAGCTAAGATCTCGCAGTCAGCGGGAGGAATTGGTCTTTCTATTCATAACGTTCGTGCGACAGGATCTTATATTCGTGGTACAAACGGAACTTCAAACGGAATTGTTCCGATGTTGAGAGTTTTCAACGATACGGCTCGTTACGTAGATCAGGGTGGTGGAAAACGTAAAGGAAGTTTTGCGATTTACATCGAAACATGGCATGCTGATATCTTTGAATTTTTGGATTTGAAGAAAAATACAGGAAAAGAAGAAATGCGTGCAAGAGATTTATTCTTCGCGATGTGGACTTCAGATTTATTCATGAAACGTGTACAGGAAGATACAACATGGACATTAATGTGTCCGAACGAATGTCCAGGATTATATGATGTTTACGGAGAAGAATTCGAAGCCATGTATTTGGATTATGAATTTAGAGGAAAAGGAAGAAAAACGATTCGTGCACGTGAATTATGGGAGAAAATCCTTGAATCACAAATCGAAACAGGAACACCATACATGTTGTATAAAGATGCAGCAAACCGTAAATCAAACCACAAGAATTTAGGAACAATTCGTTCTTCTAACTTGTGTACAGAGATTATGGAGTTCACCTCTAAAGATGAAATTGCAGTTTGTAACTTAGCTTCTATTTCGTTGCCAATGTTCATTGAAAACGGAAAATTTGATCACCAGGCACTTTACAATGTTACAAAACGTGTAACTCGTAATTTGAACAAAGTAATCGACAGAAATTATTACCCGGTTAAAGAGGCAGAAAACTCTAACTTGCGTCACCGTCCGGTTGGATTGGGAGTACAAGGTTTAGCAGATGCTTTCATCATGTTGCGTATGCCATTTACAAGTGATGAGGCTAAAGCATTAAACCAGGAAATTTTCGAAACTTTATACTTCGCAGCTGTAACCGCTTCTATGGAAATGGCGAAAGAAGAAGGACCATATTCTACATTTGAAGGTTCTCCAATGTCTAAAGGAGAATTTCAATACAATATGTGGGGAATGAAAGATGAAGAATTATCAGGCCGTTGGGACTGGGCTTCATTAAGAAAAGAAGTTGTAGAACATGGTGTTCGTAACTCATTGTTAGTTGCGCCGATGCCTACTGCTTCGACTTCGCAAATTCTTGGAAACAACGAAGCATTTGAACCATATACATCAAACATTTACACACGTCGTGTATTGTCTGGAGAATTCATTGTAGTAAACAAACATTTGCTTCATGATCTAGTAGAAAGAGGTTTATGGAATGAAACTTTGAAACAAGAAATTATGCGTCACAACGGATCAGTTCAAAATATTGATGTGATTCCAGCAGATTTAAAAGAACTATACAAAACAGTTTGGGAAATGTCGATGAAAGATATTATTGATATGTCTCGTCAAAGAGGTTATTTCATTGACCAATCACAATCACTGAACTTGTTCATGCAAGATGCAAACTATTCTAAACTTACGTCAATGCATTTCTATGCTTGGCAGTCTGGTTTAAAAACAGGAATGTATTACTTGAGAACGAAATCAGCGGTTGATGCGATTAAATTCACATTAAACAATGATAAAAAAGAAGAAACAGCACCAGCCTTAGCAGCAGCAGAGACAGAAGAGATCAATATTGAGGAATATAAAGCGATGTTGCTTAAAGCTCAAGCCGCAGGTCCTGAGGATTGTGAAATGTGTGGGTCTTAATTTTTTTTAGAAGAAAGATAATAGAGTAAAGAGAAAAGATTTATATCTTTAAATAATAGAAAGCAGTTATCGTAATGGTAGCTGCTTTTGTTTTTTAGGAACTATTTCCACTACAATCGGCACTAGAAATTAACTAAATAGAAATTTTATGAAAAGCAAATATGCATTTATATTGTTACTACTGATTTTTATTTCATGTAAGGAAAAGATAGAGCAAAAAGAAGAAGAAGTAAAGAAAGATAATAAATTGTATGAGGTTACTCAGGATGATGTGATAACGATGAACACTATGACTACACCTTATGATACATTAATTCATAGAATTAAAAATAGAGGTGATCGGGATTCTTATGATGAGCTTTTCTATAGCTTTATGGAATCTCCTTTCGAAATAAGAACTGATAGTACTATGTTTTATGCTAAAATCATGGCTGTGAAATACAATTACGAAAGATGTTATTTTGATTATTTCAAAGCTCTGTGTGAGAAATATGCCGTTCACGAAGATTATCAAGATTTTTCAAAAATTGATATCAGTAAAATGGATAAATCTTCTAAAAAACAAGCTGAGGATTGGTTGAAACTTATGCTGGATAAAAAGCTTATAAATCAAGAGAATTTTAATGCAGTTAAAAGATAGTTTCGAATGAAGAAGATTATATTAGTTTTATTTTTGACAGTTAGTTCTATTAATGCCCAGAAGAAAGATATTATATATAGAATTACTGCTGATTCTTATCCAACAATTGGCTATGCTTACGTAGTAAGCATTTTATATTTAAGAGATGATAATACCTATAGAATATTAGAACAAAAGTATAATTCGCAAAAAAAATGGCTAGAAAAAATGTCTTAAGGAGTTCTAATGATGAATATGGTATATGGAAAATTTCTGTTGATACTTTAAAGCTTTACGATAATGAAAATAGACCACCAGCAAAATTTATTATGATTGATGATAAGAAAAATGACTTTTTTATTTCATGATATTGAGCGATCAAAATCTTGTTGGAGAAAAGTAAAAAATTGAAATAGTGTATTTGAAGCAATAAAAGGTATTTATGACAAAAGTAGTATTAGAAAGTTGGAGGGAAGGACTGCAGAAAGTATCTCTTACTAAATTACAACATGAAAAACTTGGGATTTCATTACTCGATTCTAAAACAAATACTGATTTACTTTTGGATGATCGCATTGTAATTTTGGAAATTGAAGATATAGAAATAGCTAAAGAGTTCTTAAAACAAGCTGAAAGAATTGGCGTAAATTGTAAAATTATAGAATAACATATGGATTTAGATATTAATATCATTAAAGACAAAGATGTATTTTATAACCTTGCTATTGAATATTATAACAACGTTGATGAAGAGTATCGGGAAGAATGTTTAATTTCTCGAAAATCTATTGCTATAGTGGTCGATCATGAGTTTATTGTAACTCCTTGTCTTGAAATAAAATTAGAGCTTCGTTCGGTAATTGAGCAAAATAAAATTGGAAATTACTTTTTATATGTAAATCAAGAAAAAGAGTTTCTCGATGAATTTCTAATTCTTGAATAATGAATGCTATTTATTTGATTGTTTTGAATTGCCTCCTGCTAAAGCAGGAGGCAATTCAAAGGAAATCTTAGCGCCTTAGCATCTCAGAATATCAGAACCTTCCTCAAACCCAATTGTATAAATCGCATTTTAAGATCGATTTATTAAATTATCCTACAAAACCGGTAGATTTTGTTAAGAAATCCTTTTTTGTTTCATAAAATACATTATTTTTTTTGGTGCGCTAAAAATAATTTATACATTCGCAGAGAATTTAAATAATAACACAAACAAAATGGCATCTAACCGTTTTTATTTTAGCAACTCTTTTTATTTCTTCTTTAGTAGAAGTGAGGATTGTGCTATGGTTATTTGAGAAATATAAAAGACAAATAAAACTAATATACAATCCTGATGAAAATCAGGATTTTTTTTTGAATATATGACAACTAAAATTGCAATACAAGGTATAAAAGGTTCCTTCCATCATCAGGTAGTGAATGAGTATTTCTCTGAAAATGTGGCTATTGATGAGTGTTTGTCTTTTGAAGAATTAATCGACAGCCTTCTTTCAGGAAAATCGGATCAGGCGGTTATGGCGATTGAAAATTCGATTGCAGGTCCAATTATTCCGAATTATGCATTGATTGATAAGAATAATTTACACATTATTGGAGAGCATTATTTAAGCATTCACCAAAATTTAATGGCTTTAAAAGGTCAGAAAATTGAAGATATAAAAGAAGTTCATTCACACCCAATGGCCATTTTGCAATGTATGGATTTCTTAAAACAGTATCCAAACATCAAATTGGTTGAAGATAAAGATACAGCTGAAACGGCCAGAAGAATTCAGGAAAAAAAGTTAACCGGAATCGCAGCAATTGCAAGCAAAACGGCTTCTGAAATGTATGATTTAGAAATCATCGCTCCGGAAATTCAAACGATCAAAAACAATATGACTCGTTTTGTAATTATAAAAAAACAGAATTCATTTTTACCGGAAAGCGAAATCAACAGAGCTTCAATCAAATTTGAATTAGATCACAAAAGAGGAAGTTTAGCAGCAGTTTTGAATGTAATGAGCGACTGCAAACTGAATTTAACAAAAATTCAGTCGCTTCCAAAAATTGAAACACCCTGGAAATATTCGTTTTTCGTGGATGTAACATTTGAGAAATACGAAGATTTTGCAAAAGCTAAAACGTTACTAAACATTATGGCAGAATATTTTAAAGTGTTAGGAGAATATAAAAATACAAAGCCTTATATAGGTTAGAAGTTAAAGAAGAAAGCCTAAAGCAATATAAAAAGTCAAAAGAAAGAATAAAAAAGCCTAAAGCTTACAGCTTAAAGCCTAAAGCAAAAAAAGAAATGATTACAACAGCAAAAAGATTAGATACAGTTGAAGAATACTACTTCTCATCAAAATTGAGAGAAGTGCGTCAACTAATGTCTGAAGGAAAATCTATCATCAATATGGGAATCGGAAGTCCTGATTTGAGTCCGTCGAAAGCAGTAATTGAAGCGGTTGCCGCGGCAATTCAAGATGAAAACGGGCATGGTTATCAGAGCTATCAGGGATTACCGGAATTGAGAAAAGGGATGGCAGATTTTTATCAGAATCAATTTGGTGTTGAATTAAATCCGAATAATGAGATTTTGCCTTTGATGGGTTCAAAAGAAGGAATTATGCACATTTCGTTAGCTTTTTTAAATGAAGGCGATCACGTTTTAATTCCGAATCCAGGCTATCCGACTTATACTTCGGTAACCAATTTGGTAGGAGCGGTTCCGGTTTATTATGATCTGAAAGAAGCGAATGCATGGGAACCGGATTTCGAAGCTTTAGAAAAACTAGATCTTTCGAAAGTAAAAATCATGTGGCTGGGTTATCCGCACATGCCAACAGGAGCAAGAGGAAGTTTAGCGTTATTTGAAAAATTGGTTGCTTTTGCTAAAAAACACAACATATTATTGGTCAATGATAATCCGTATAGTTTTGTTTTGAATGATAACCCAATAAGTTTATTGCAGGTTGAAGGTGCTAAAGAAGTGGCTTTAGAATTAAACTCCTTAAGCAAAACGTTCAACATGGCGGGCTGGAGAGTTGGAATGGTTTTAGGAAATCCTGAAATTATCGATGCGGTTCTAAAAGTAAAAAGCAACATGGACAGCGGAATGTATTACGGAATTCAGAAAGGTGCAGTTGCTGCTTTAAATTGTGATAAATCATGGTTCGAAGATCAAAACAAAATTTACATACGCCGAAGAGAATTAACAGAAAAACTAGCAGAAAAATTAGGCTGTGAAGTTTATAAAGAAGGAGTTGGGCTTTTTGTCTGGGCGAAATTGCCGGAAGGAATCAAATCAGCAGAAAAGTTCATTGACGAGATATTATACGAGAAACATATTTTCATCACACCGGGAACAATTTTCGGAAGCAATGGAGAAGGATATATCAGATTCTCGTTGTGTGTGAAAGAAGAAAAAGTACAAGAGGCGATAGATCGGTTTTAGAAACAAGAAACAAGATTTTAGACTTTAGATTGCGAACTTTGCGTAAGGCCTTGCGGACTTTGCGGTTAAGAAACAAAAAAGAATTATGAAAGTATACGTAATAGGAATAGGGTTAATAGGAGGTTCGATGGTGCTGGACATCAAGGATCAACATCCTGGTGCTACTATTTTAGGAATAGATAATAACGAGAAACATTTGCAGGAAGCAATTGACTTGGGTGTTATCGATCAGGCGGGAAGTTTTGAAGGTTTGGCTGAGGCTGACTTCGTAATTGTTTCGGTTCCGGTTGATGTGGCGCTGGTTGTTTTGCCAAAAGTATTGGATTTGGTTGGTGATAAAACAATTGTTTTTGAAGTAGGATCGACTAAAAAGCCAATTTGTGATGCAGTTGCCAATCATCCAAAAAGAAGAAATTTTATCGCAACGCATCCAATTGCAGGAACAGAGTTTTCTGGACCTTCGGCGGCGATAAGAGGTTTGTTTAAAGGAAAAACAAACATCATTTGTGAAGTGGAAAAAACCACTTTTAAATTGCAGGAAAAGGCATTACAGCTTTTCAGCGAAATTGGAATGAGGATTCGATATATGGATCCGACTTCGCACGATAAACATATTGCTTACGTTTCGCATTTGTCGCACATTAGTTCGTTTATGCTCGGAAAAACGGTAATGAACAAAGAAAAAGACGAACAGGATATTTTTGACATGGCGGGAAGTGGTTTTGAAAGTACAGTTCGTTTAGCAAAAAGTTCTCCGGCAATGTGGACACCGATTTTTAAGCAGAACAAGGAGCACGTCATTGAAACATTAGAAGAATATATTTCAAATCTCAGTCGGTTTAGAGATTTGCTAAAAGAAGATAATTACAACGCCATTTTTGAAGAAATGGAAAGCACAAATAAAATAAAAGAGATACTAAACGGATTAACAACAACTAAAAAGTAAATTAGAATTAAGATGGAAAATAAAAAAGAAATGAGAAAGTGGTTAGAAGATTTCAATTTAAATCACCCACTTGTGATAGCTGGACCTTGTAGTGCAGAAACGGAAGATCAAGTATTAAAGATTGCTCATGAATTAAAAGATTCAAAAGTTAGTGTATTCAGAGCTGGAATCTGGAAACCAAGAACGCGTCCGGGAGGATTTGAAGGTGTTGGAGAAATTGGATTGAAATGGTTACAAAAAGCTAAAAAAGAAACTGGTTTATTGATGGGAACTGAAGTTGCGACTGCAGCTCACTGTAAATTAGCTTTAGAACATGATATCGATGTTTTATGGGTTGGTGCCCGTACAACTGCAAACCCTTTCGCAGTTCAGGAAATTGCTGATACATTGAAAGGAACTGATAAAATCGTTTTGGTTAAAAACCCAGTAAACCCGGATTTAGCTTTATGGTTAGGTGGTGTTGAGCGTTTACACATGGCTGGAATTGAGAAATTAGGAGTTATTCACAGAGGTTTCTCTACGTACGAAAAAACAAAATACAGAAACATTCCAGAATGGCAAATTGCTATCGAATTACAAAATAAATTCCCTGATTTACCATTAATCATCGATCCATCTCACATTACTGGAGATCGTAAAATGATTTTTGAAGTAACGCAAGAGGCTTTAGATTTGAATTACGATGGTATGATTATCGAAACGCACTACGATCCGGACAACGCTTGGTCTGATGCTGCTCAACAAGTGACTCCTGATGCTTTGAAACAAATCATTAAAGATTTGACTATCAGAAAAACAGATGATACTACAGATGAGTACAGCCAAAAAATGACTAAACTAAGAGCTAATATCGACGTACTTGATGCTAACTTATTAGAGTTATTAGGAAAACGTATGAAAGTTGCTGACGAAATTGGTCAGGTGAAAAAAGATGCAAACGTAGCGATTCTTCAAAACAACCGTTGGAATGAAATCTTAGGAAAAATGATTTTAGAGGGGGAGAAAAAAGGTCTTACTGAAGAATTTGTTTTGAGAATGTTCAAAGCAATCCACCAGGAAAGTATTGGTCACCAGGAGAAAATTTTCAACGCATAATTTTCTCTAAAAACATATAAGTGATATAAGTTAAATTTGGTTTTGTCTGAATTTTGTTATTTGGTTTTCTTATATCATAGATTTAAAAATAGATTGTTTTTTTAAAATCTCCATTTCTTCGAAAGAAGAGTGGGGATTTTTGTTTTATAATATATAGCCCACGGTTTCAACCGTGGGGACGTAATCAATAATCATAATCTTTATCCCTACGGATGAAACCGAGGACAATCTTTAAAATTATTCATTTATCTTTGCAAAGATTTAATTTCAATCTGAAATCTAAAATCTGAAATCTAAAATTAAAGAATGACAGGACTCGTATATAAATCTACAGGAAGTTGGTACACCGTAAAATCGGAACAAGGCGATTTTATAGAATGCCGTATGAAAGGGAAGTTTAGGATGAAAGGTATTAAAAGTACTAATCCTATTGCTGTAGGCGATATTGTCGATTATGAATTGGAAGAAACTTCAGATGCAGTAACCGGAACGATTTTTAATATTCACGAAAGAAAGAATTACATCGTTCGTAAATCGGTTAACCTTTCGCATCAAATGCATATTATTGCGTCGAATATTGATCGTGTTTTTTTATTGATCACGATTAATAATCCGCCAACAACTTTCAATTTTATAGATCGTTTTCTGGTAACTGCCGAAGCTTACAATATTGAGACTATTTTGGTTTTTAATAAGATAGATACTTTTGATGAACCAACTTTGGAAGATCAATTGTATATGCAATATGTGTATCAGCAAATTGGTTACAAATGTCTTCGTGTTTCCTCGACTGAAATGAAAGGAGTTGATGAGTTGAAGGAAATGATGATTGGTAAAGTAAGTATGTTCTCGGGACATTCGGGTGTTGGAAAATCGACTTTGGTAAATGCAATGGAACCTTCTTTACATCTTAAGACCAAAACCATTTCTGAAGCCAGTAAACAAGGTCAGCACACCACGACTTTTGCTGAAATGTACGATTTGTCCTTTAATGCCAAAATTATTGATACACCCGGAATTAAAGGTTTTGGAATTGTAGATATGGAGAAAGAAGAAATTAGCGGTTATTTTCCTGAATTTTTCAAATTAAAAGATCAATGTAAGTTTAATAACTGTTTGCATAAAGAAGAGCCGCATTGTGCTATTAAAGCCGCATTAGAAAGAGACGAGATCGCCTGGTCCCGTTATAATAGTTATTTGAAAATCCTCGAAGGCGATGAAGAAAATTATCGTACAGACACTTATGATGAGGATCGTAAAATTAGCGATGAAACCAGAAACCAGAAATAAAAACAGTCGAAAGTCAAAAGTCTAAAAGTCATAATGTACATTCCGGACTTTCAACTTTATGACTTTCCAACTTTAAGACTAAATATATGAGAGTTGTTCTTCAAAGAGTTTCCCAAGCGTCAGTAACTGTAGAAGGAAATAAAACTGCCGATATTCAAAAAGGATTATTAGTATTAGTTGGTATTGAAGATACGGACACTCAGGAAGACATTGATTGGCTGGTTGGAAAAATCATTAAAATGAGAATTTTTGGTGATGAAAATGACGTCATGAACTGCTCGGTTCAGGACATTGATGGCGATATTATTGTAGTAAGCCAATTTACACTTCATGCTTCTACAAAAAAAGGCAATCGACCTTCGTACATAAAAGCTTCAAAACCAGAGTTTGCTATTCCGATGTATGAGACCTTCGTAAAATCCCTGGAAAAAGACTTTAATAAAAAAATACAGACCGGAATTTTTGGTGCTGATATGAAAGTCAGCCTGTTAAATGATGGGCCTGTTACAATTATAATGGACAGCAAAAACAGGGAATAAAAAATACTAAACAAATGTTAAGGATTTCTAAAAATAATATATATTTGAAGAAATTACTTACTAATGAAAAGCCCTTTTTTTGCGTTGTTTTTTTTATTGTTTACGCTTATTTCTTCTGCTCAAAAGAGCGATTATTCTTTATTAACTATTTCAGATAGTCTTAAGGCAAATGCAGACGCTGTTGTACGTTTAGACAAAATGGATATTGTCATTACTTCGCAACGCAGCATGAATATTAAAATACAAAGAGTGGTAACGGTTTTTAACGGAACGGGGTTAAGTGATATCGATGCTTATCAGGGGTATGATAAATCAACTTCAGTAAAAAGTATTGAAGCAATTGTTTATGATGCTTTTGGCAATGAAATCAAGAAAGTTAAAAGAAAAGATTTTAAAGACCAGAGTGCTGTCAGCGGAAGTACTCTTTTTTCGGACAATCGTGTAATTTTTTTAGAATATACTCCGGTTTCTTATCCTTTTACTGTGGTTTACAATAGCGAGATTGAAAGTTCAAATACAGCTTTTTTACCTCAATGGTATTTCTTGGGAGGTTATGCTGTAAGTATTGAGAAATCTGTCTTGAATGTTACTTTTCCTAATAACCTCGGATTCAAAAAGAAAGAATTCCATTTTTCGGGTTATGCAATCAAGAAAACCTTAGATACTGATACGCAATTAAGTTATGTTGCGACTAATATATTAGCTCAGAAATCGGAAAGTTTAAGTCCGTCTGGCAGGGATCTTTTTCCCAGAATTATGATGGGTTTAGAGAATTTTCATTTAGAAGGTGTTGACGGAACTGCTAAAACCTGGGAAGCTTTTGGGAGATGGTACAGTGACAAAATTCTAACAGGAACCACCGATTTATCAGAAGAAACTAAAGCGAAAATAAAAGCATTAGTAGGAGATGAAAAAGATCCGATAAAAAAAGCAAAAATCATTTATGACTACGTTCAGAAAAAATCAAGGTATGTAAATATTGCTGTTGGAATTGGAGGGTGGAAGCCGATGCTGGCAACGGATGTAGATCGTTTAGGTTACGGAGATTGTAAGGCTTTATCAAATTATACTAAGGCACTTTTACAAGCTGTCGATGTTCCTTCCTATAATACGATTTTATATGGTGATACTTATAAGTCTGATATCCAGTCTGATTTTGTCTCCATGCAGGGGAATCATATGATATTGGCAATCCCGAATGGAGATAACTATACTTTTCTGGAATGTACGAGTCAGGATGATCCTTTTGGATATCAGGGAACTTTTACAGACGATCGTGATGTTTTGGTAGTTAAGCCGGCGGGCGGAGTAATTGTCAGAACTAAAATTTATGAAGACAAAGGTAATAGGCAAATTGACAAAGGAATTTTTACGATTGATGAAAGCGGGAATTTTTCGGGTTCAGTTTCGATACTTTCAGAAGGCTCAAAATATAGTTTAAAGCAAAGACTGGAGAGTTTTCAGCCAACAGAAAAAGAATCGCATTATAAAAAATACTGGGATAATATCAATAATTTGAAACTCGGAAAAATAGCTTTTACAAACGATAAGGAGAATATTCGTTTTACAGAAGATCTTCAGGTTAGTGCTACAAGTTACGCATCGATATCAGCAAATAAAATGATTTTTGCAATTGATGCTTTTAATCAAAACACAGGAAATGTTAAGCGAATCAGAAATAGAAAGAATCCATTTCAGGTTCAGCGTGGTTATTTAGACACAGATGAAATAGAAATTAATTTACCAGCTGGTTTTACTATCGAGTTTATTCCTTCAAACTATGAATTAAAAGGAAAATTTGGAGAGTATAAGACAGAAATCATCAAAAAAGGAAACAACAAACTGCTTTACAAACGCTCAATGTTTGTAAATAAAGGTAATTATTCAAATAAAGAATATGACGAATACCGACTTTTTATGGAGCAAATTGCAAGAAATGATAACGCAAAAATTATACTAACCAAGAATTAGCCACAAAATGAAATGTATTAAATTATTTAGTCTATTAACTGTTTTGTTCTTTTTTTCGAGAACTACTGCCCAAGAATTTAAATTAGGAAAAGTATCCATAGCTGAATTAGAGCAAAAAGTACATCCAAAAGATTCATCGGCGTCAGCTGCTATTTTGTATAAAAAAGGAAGTTCGAGAATTGAATACAATCAGAATGACGGTTTTGTTACAATTACGGATGTCGAAACAAGAATTAAAATCTATAAAAAAGAAGGGTACGATTGGGCGACCCACGAAGTTTGGTATTATAATAATACTAACTTGTCTGAGAAAGTGTCTTTTAATGATGCTATTACTTATAATCTAGTTAATGGTAAAATTGAGAAAACTAAATTAAAAAGTGAAGGCATGTTTGATGAAGTTCTTAATAAATTCAGAGGACAGAAAAAAATAACAATGCCTAATGTTAAAGAAGGCTCGGTGATAGAATTTAAGTATACGATTAGAAGTGCCGCCAGAATGATCAGAGAATGGAATTTTCAAACCAGTATTCCTGTCAACTATTCTGAATTTACAACATACATTCCGGAGTATTATACTTTTAACTCTCAACAAAAGGGCTATGTTTTTCCTAAAGTAACTGTTGAAAAAAACAGTAAATCGATCGTCTTAACTTCTAAAGAAAGAGTTTCTTCAGGAGGTTTTGGCGGAGGAACTACAAAGACAGAATTTTCTACGGATAAAATAGATTATATGGAGACAAAAACGACTCATATCGCAGAGAATTTTCCGGCGATAAAAGACGAGGCTTTTGTCAATAATATTGATAATTATACTGCCAGTATTCAATATGAATTGGCTATGGTGAAATTTCCAAATGAAACAATTAAGTCTTATTCTACAGATTGGAGTTCAGTTGCAAAAACTATCTACGATTATGATTCTTTTGGCCCGGAATTAAATAAAACGGGTTACTTCGAAGAAGATCTAAAAACAGTATTAGCAGGAAAAAACACGCCTGATGAAAAAATATTAGCGATATTAAATCATGTAAAATCGAATATAAAGTGGAATAAATATACAGGTTATGATTGCGATCTTGGAGTCAAAAAGGCTTATAAAGAAAAAACAGGAAATATTGGCGATATCAATTTAATGTTGACTGCTATGTTGCGTTACGCTGGCTTAACAGCGAACCCAGTTTTAGTAAGTACGCGCTCTAACGGAATTGCATTATTTCCTAACAGAACTGCTTTTAATTATGTAATTGCTCAAGTCGAAACACCAGAAGGAAATGTTTTATTAGATGCTTCTGATAAATACTCGGTTCCAAATGTTTTACCTTTTAGAACTTTAAATTGGTATGGAAGATTGATTCGTAAAGACGGAACTTCTGAAGAAGTAGATTTAATGCCTAAGAAATCATCAAATGATATGATTTTTATGAATTATAGTATTGATGCTGAGG
Source organism: Flavobacterium sp. LAR06 (assembly GCF_041946075.1). Lineage (NCBI taxonomy): Bacteria > Pseudomonadati > Bacteroidota > Flavobacteriia > Flavobacteriales > Flavobacteriaceae > Flavobacterium > Flavobacterium sp. LAR06. The sequence continues at coordinate 118,035 of NZ_JAUTYT010000014.1, forward strand.
GTAAAGTTACAGGTAAAACAAGAAGACAATGTACAGATTACAATGCCTTGATTACAAGAGATAATATGGATGGGGTTGTAGAGGAAGAATATTTGGAGAAACTAGAAAATGAGAATAATAAAATTGAAGTTAGTGAATATGCACGGAAGAATGAGAAAGATATTTTATTGCCAATGATCGAGACTTATACGTTTACTGGAAATAATTTGTGCGAAATGATTGGCGGAAAAATTTATGTAAATCCGATGCTGTTTCTTACGAATAAAGAAAATCCATTTAAACAGGAAGTAAGAGAATATCCAGTGGATTTTGGATTCCCATTTACTGATAAATATAATATCACAATTAAAATACCGGAAGGCTTTGTAGTTGAAACATTGCCAACACCTGCTGTAATTACAATGGAGGATAATATAGGTACCTTTAAATTTAATATTGTTGCAAATGATGGAACTTTACAATTGGTAGTTTCACATCAAATTAATGAACCAATCGTGTCAACTGAAAAATATGAAATGCTAAAAGAATATTACAAAGGAATGGTTGCAAAAGAAACAGAGAAAATAGTTTTAAAAAGAATATAAAAAAATGAGATTACGTTTAATGGTTGTATCAGCTTTATTGGTTTTGGGGACTTCAAAAGTCAATGCTCAAAATTATGAGTTGGGAAAAGTTACAATTGCTGAATTACAAGAAAAATCGAATGCAAAAGATACAGCGGCTCCGGCCGCTATTTTGTTTAAAAAGGGAAGGACCTTTTTTACTTACAGTCAAGGTAAGGGTATCGTCGCTAATAACGTTTATGAATTCAGGATTAAAATTTATAAAAAAGAAGGATTAAAATGGGCGAATCAGGAAGTTTCTTATTATGTAGGATATGAGAATCTGAATGATGATACTGTCAATTTTTCTAATGCTGCAACATACAATCTGGAAAATGGAGAAATTGTAAAAACCAAACTGAATAGTGAGGGGAGTTTCAAAAGTAAAATAAACAAATATTGGAACCAGGCTACTATTACTTTGCCAAATGTAAAAGTGGGTTCTGTTATAGAATTTAAATATGTTTTGAAATCAGAAAACATAGTAAAACTTCCTGATTTTGATTTTCAATATAATATTCCGGTCAATTATTTTGAATATAAAACAGAGATTCCTGAATTCTTTATTTATAAATCCTTGCTTGTTGGAACTTCAAAAATAGAAACAAATGCAGAAATAGTTCTGAGCAGTCAGGTATTTGCAAGTGGTTACAAACAGATTAACAGTTTCTATACTTCAAAAGATATTCCGGCTCTTAATGAAGAACGATTCGTTGATAATATAAAAAATTATAAAGGATCGATTCAAAACGAACTGGAAAGAGAAAGATATCCTGATAAACCAGTTGTAAATTATACCAATACATGGGAAGGTGTCGCAACTTCAATTTATAAGAGTAAAGATTTTGGAGAAGAACTTAAACAAAGGGATTATCATTCAGCTGATTTAAAAGAAATATTACAGAAGACAGATTCTAAAAAAGAACGTTTAAGTTTGATTTTTCAGTTTGTTCAATCCAGAATGAACTGGACCGGAAAGAAAGGGTATTTGGTAGATAAAGGCGTAAAAAAAGCTTATGAAGAGAAATCAGGAAATATTGCCGAAATAAATTTCATTTTGATTTCGATGTTAAAAACTGCAGGAATCGAAGTAAATCCGGTTTTAGTAAGCACTGTGGAAAATGGCGTTCCTGTATTTCCAAATCGAACTGTTTTTAATTATATCATTGGTGCTGCTGAAATTGAGGGTCAGAAAATTTTGCTTGATGCTACAAGTAAGTTTACGACACCTAATATTCTGCCATTAAATGTTTTAAACTGGAAAGGGAGACTTATCAAAGAAGATGGCTCTTCTCAGGAAATTGACCTGATTCCTAAAATAACTTCAAAAGAAAATTATACAATAACAGCAAGTATAAATCCTGATCTGGGTGAGATTGACGGGAGGTTACGCATCAAGAAAACGGATTATGAGGCACTTCGATTTAGAGAAATAAATTCAAATAATAACGAGAATTCTTATTTGGAAAAATTAGAGAATGATTTAGGTAAGATTGAAATCGAAGACTATAAAATCGAGAATAAAATTGGAGATTTATCAAAACCAGTGCAGGAGGAATTTAATTTTAAGGCCAGAAATTCTTATGATATTATTGGTGGGAAAATATTTTTAAGACCAGTACTTTTTTTTACTGATGTCACTAATCCGTTTAAACAGGAAAAGAGACATATGCCTATTTATTTTGGGTATCCGGGTCAGGAAACTTATAACTTTTTTTTAGATATTCCGAATGGTTTCGTTGTTGAATCGCTTCCAAAGCCAATGCGAATTGTAACAGAAAATAGAGATGCCTCTTATACAATGAATATGATTTCTGAAGAAAATAAAGTACATATTCAGGTTGTGAAGGAAATAAACAAATATATTTTTGCTACCGATGATTACGACATGTTGAAAGACTTCTTTCAGAATATAATTGTGAGTCAAAATGAGAAAATAGTTCTAAAAAGAATCTAGTATGAAATTCCAAAAAATTGTATTTGTTATTGTTTTATTTTGTTGCCTTTCTAAAATTAATGCACAGGACAATAAACTAGGAAAAGTAACGGTTGAAGAATTAAAAGAAAAAGTAAATCGAAAAGACACAACTGCGGCGGCAGCTATTTTGTTTAAAAAAGGAAGAACCTTTTTTACTTATAATAAAAAGAATGGTTTTTCAGCTAATCATGTTTATGAATTTAAAATTAAAATTTATAAAAAGGAAGGACTTCGCTGGGCTGATCAAAAAGTAAGGTTTTATATTGGCTACGAAAAGTTAAACGACGACCAATTGGAGTTTTCACAAGCAATTACTTATAATTTAGAAAATGGAGTAATTGTTAAAACAAAAATGGACAATCAAGGTACTTTTAAGAAAAAGGTAAATAAATACTGGAACGAAAAAACCATAACATTACCAAATGTAAAAGTCGGGTCGATTATTGAGTACAAATACATTTTGAAATCAGAGAATATTGTGAAGCTTCCTGATTTTGATTTTCAATATGAAATTCCGGTAGTTTATTTTGAATATAAAACGGAGATTCCTGAGTTTTATATCTATAAAACAATTTTAACAGGAGAAACAACAATAACATCAGATTCTAAACTGGTCTCAGGAGGCCAAAGTTTTGATAATGAACATAATCAGACCAACACGATTTCGTACCAACAGATTAATTCTTTTTACACAGGAAAAGATATTTCGCCATTACTATTTGAACCTTATGTAAATAATATTGATAATTATAAAGGAAGTATTCAATTCGAACTTGAACGGGTACGATACCCTGATGAGCCTGTAAAGGATTATGCTTTGACATGGGAAGGTGTAGCTTCAACAATTTTTAAGGACAAAGATTTCGGCAAAGAACTCAGTCAAAATGATTTTTTGATAGAAGATGTCAAAGCACTTGTAGGCAATGTAGAATCTCTTAATGAAAGATTAAATATTATTTTCAAGTTCGTTCAGAATAAAATGAACTGGAATGAAGAAAACGGTTATTATACCGATAAAGGAATTGTAAAAGCATATGCGGACCAAACCGGGAACATAGCCGAAATTAATTTTATCCTAATTAATATGTTGAAATTGGCAGGGATAGAAGTAAATCCGGTTCTGGTAAGCACTGTAGAAAATGGAGTTCCGGTTTATCCTACAAGAACTGGTTTTAATTATGTTATTGCAGCCGCTGAAATTGATGGGAAGCAAATTTTGCTGGATGCGACTCATAAATTTACTTCACCCAATATTCTTCCCTTAAATGTTTTAAACTGGAAAGGCAGACTTATTAAGAAAGATGGTAAATCGCAGGAAACAGATTTATATCCTGTTTCATTGTCTAAAGAATTTTCAAATACTATAGCCAAATTAGATGCTTCCGGCAAAGTAGAAGGAAAGGTTAGAGTACAAAGAACAGATTATGATGCCTATAGTTTCAGGGTTCAGAATGCTAATAAAAATCAGGAAAATTATCTTGAAAAATATGAAGCGGAATTAGGAGATTTGAAGATATCAAATTATGTAATTCAAAATAAGGAAACAAATCTCGTCAATCCTATTATAGAGAATTTTTCTTTTAGCTCAGATAATCAATCTGAAATTATTGGAGACAAAATATTTGTAAATCCGCTTTTGTTTTTTACCAAATCTAAAAATCCTTTTACACAGGAAAAAAGGCAAATGGCAATTTATTTTGGCTATCCAACACAGGAGAAAATCAATTTGAATTTAGATATTCCTGAGGGATATATAGTCGAATCAATGCCTAAACCTATCCGTATTTCTTCTGAAGATAAAGAGATCGTTTATATTTTTAATATTTCCAACGAAGGGAATAAAATTCAAATTAGTTGTGTAAAAGAGATTAACAGTAGTATTTTTGCAGCTGATGAGTATGCCGGATTAAAAGATATTTTCCAGAAAATGCTTGCCAGTCAAAATGAAAAAATTGTTCTTAAAAAAATATAACGATGGATTTGAAAAATGCCCAACTTGATGTAGATACCTGGATAAAAGAGCACGGTGTTCGCTATTTTAACGAATTGACCAATATGGCACAACTTACCGAAGAAGTAGGTGAAGTAGCCCGAATTATTGCACGCAGATATGGTGAACAATCAGAAAAGGAAAGCGATAAAAACAAAGATTTAGGCGAAGAATTGGCTGATGTTGTTTTTGTAGTTTTATGTCTGGCCAACCAAACCGGAATAGATTTACAAGCTGCGTTTGATAAAAAAATGGATTTAAAGTCTGTTCGCGACAAAGACCGTCATAAAAACAACGATAAATTAAAATAATTGTGAAATATCACTCATAAGTTTTGAATTATGAGTTTTGAATTTTGAATTATGAATGGGGAGTGGTAAATTGCGGGGCTTAATTATGTTTGCAATCATTCATAATTTATAATTTACAACTTACAATTAAAAAAATGAATTTACTACTTCAAACAACTCAACATAATTTACAAGGACAAATTGCAGTAACAGGATCAAAAAGCGAAACGAATCGTTTATTGTTGTTAAAAGCATTGTTTCCAAATATTACACTTACCAATACTTCAAACTCTGATGACAGTGAAGTAATGCAAAAAGCTTTGGTTGGAAATGACGAAATTGTAGATATTCACCATGCAGGAACAGCAATGCGTTTTTTAACCGCTTATTTTGCTGTGAATGAAGGCAGAGATGTTGTAATGACAGGTTCAGGCAGAATGCAGGAACGTCCGATTAAAATTTTAGTGGAAGCTTTGGCACAATTAGGTGTTGAGATTTCATATGAAAATGAAGTAGGTTATCCTCCAATAAAAATCAAAGGAAAAAAAGTTACAGCTTCAAAAGTAACTTTGGCAGCAGATGTAAGTAGCCAGTATATTTCAGCACTTTTATTAGTGGCTTCAAAATTAGAAAATGGTTTAGAACTGACTTTGGAAGGAGAAATTACTTCTATTCCATATATCAAAATGACTTTGGCTTTGCTGAATGATTTAGATATTCAAACCAGTTTTGAAGGAAATGTAATTAAAGTTTATCCGAAGGAAAATGTTGCTTCAAAAGAAATGGTTGTAGAATCAGATTGGAGTTCAGCATCTTACTTTTTCAGTTTAGTGGCTTTAGCCGATACGGCTTCGATAACCTTAACGAGTTATAAAGAAAATAGTTTACAAGGAGATTCTGAGTTGGTTTCACTTTATGAGAAATTAGGAGTAAAAACTACATTTCAGAACAACAAAATGACCTTGGTGAAACAAGAGAATTTTAAATATGAAACTGTAAATTTCGAATTGAACAACACACCAGATATCGCACAAACAATCGTTGTGACTTGTTTAGGTTTGGGAATCGGTTGTCATTTAACAGGTCTTCACACCTTAAAAATTAAAGAAACAGATCGATTAGAAGCACTAAGAATTGAGCTTACAAAATTAGGCGCTAATATTTCTGTAACAAATGATTCATTGACTTTAACAGCTTCAGAAAACATCAACCATAATGTGAAAATTGCAACATACAACGATCACCGTATGGCAATGGCATTTGCGCCACTAGCACTTAAAGTTCCAATTATCATTGAAGATGCAGGAGTAGTTTCAAAATCATACCCGGATTTCTGGAATGATTTAAAAGCCTTAAATTTTCAAATTTCAGAATTGTAAAATTTTAAACCATATAAGAAATACAAGTTCATTTAAACAAAATGGGCATAATTTGAATAGCCCCTGGTTTTAACCAGGGGCTATTTTTGATTTTATACCATAAAGTTTGTCATTTCTGAAATGACAAAAAAACTCAAAACAATAAAAAAACTAAATTTAATGAGCTTATATTTCTTATATGGTTTAAAAAACGTTTTTTTATCAACCCGAAACGCCACTAAATCAACGACTTTTGAAAATAAACAGCAAAACACTTGACAACGCCTATCTCACAATCGTATATTTGCACACGATTTATAATTTTAGATATAAAATCTAAGATCTACACTTTAAAATCAACAATTCAAGTATGAAATTATCACATTTTCAATTTAATTTACCAAAAGAACTTTTAGCGGAATTTCCAGCAGAAAATAGAGATGAGTCTCGTTTAATGGTAATTGACCGTGCAAAACAAACTATAGAGCATAAAATGTTTAAAGATGTTATCAATTATTTTGATGACGGAGACGTTTTAATTCTTAACAATACAAAAGTTTTCCCTGCTCGTTTGTACGGAAACAAAGAAAAAACAGGAGCGAGAATTGAGGTTTTCTTATTAAGAGAATTAAATTCAGAGCAACGTCTTTGGGACGTTTTGGTTGATCCGGCTAGAAAAATCCGTATCGGAAACAAACTTTATTTTGGTGATGACGATTCGTTAGTTGCTGAGGTAATTGACAATACAACTTCTCGTGGTAGAACTTTACGTTTTTTATATGACGGTTCTTACGAAGAATTCAGAAACAAATTAACAGAACTTGGAGAAACTCCAATTCCTAAATACATCAACAGAGAAGTAACTGCTGAGGATGCTGAAAGATACCAAACTATTTATGCAAAAGAAGAAGGAGCTGTTGCTGCACCAACTGCAGGTTTACACTTCTCAAAACACCTTTTGAAAAAATTAGAAATCAAAGGAGTAAACTTTGCTGAGGTTACACTTCACGTTGGTTTAGGGACTTTTAATCCGGTTGAGGTTGAAGATTTATCGAAACACAAAATGGATTCTGAGGAATTGATCATAAAACAAGAAGCTTGCGATATCGTAAACGAAGCAAAAGCAAAGAAAAAACGTATCTGTGCTGTTGGAACAACTTCAATGCGTGCTATTGAAAGTTCAGTTTCTTCTCAAAATACTTTAAATCCTTACGAAGGTTGGACAAATAAATTCATTTTCCCTCCTCACGATTTTAGTATTGCAAACTGTATGATCACGAATTTCCACACACCAAAATCAACATTATTAATGATGATTTCTGCTTTCTGTGGACATGATTTAATGAAAAAAGCATACGACGAAGCAATCAAAGAAGGATACAAATTCTACTCTTATGGAGACGCGATGTTGATTATCTAATCGAGATATATTTTAAATAAAGAACCCATCATTTAATGATGGGTTTTTTGGTTTTAAAAGTGTTTTAAAGTTTCAGGTTTCAGGTTTCAAGTTGTGCTCAACGTTAAACTTGAAACCTGAAACTTGAAACAGAAGAAACATTTTCCTATTTTTACGCCTCAAAACAAAAACGCAATGACTTTTCAAAATACACGCGAATTCGCACGAGAGCTTGATTCGCAAGACACTTTAAATCACTATCAGGATGAGTTTATTTTCCCGAAAGTGAATGACAAACGAGTAATTTATTTTACAGGAAACTCTTTAGGATTACAACCAAAACGCACCAAAGCTTATATTGATGAAGTGATGAATGACTGGGCAGAATTGGCTGTTGAAGGTCACTTTTATGCGCAAAAACCATGGTGGGATTATCAGGAAAGATTTGCTGAACCGTTAAGTAAAATAGTGGGAGCTTTGCCTTCAGAAGTTACGGTAATGAATACTTTGACTGTGAATCTTCATTTATTGATGGTTTCTTTTTACCAGCCAAAAGGCAAACGTTACAAAATTATCTGCGAAGAAAAAGCTTTTCCTTCAGATCAATACATGTTTCAAAGTCAGGTTCATTTTCATGGATACAAACCAGAAGATGCAATTGTTGAAATCAAACGTCGCGAGGGCGAACATAATATTCGTTTAGAAGATATTTTAGCAAAAATTGAAGAAGTTGGCGATGAATTGGCTTTGGTTTTAATTGGAGGAGTGAACTATTATACGGGACAGGTTTTCGATATTAAAACCATCACAGCAGCCGGACAAAAAGCGGGTGCAAAAGTGGGTTGGGATTTAGCGCATGCAGCGGGAAATATAAAATTAGAATTGCACGATTGGAATGTAGATTTCGCTGCCTGGTGCAGTTATAAATATATGAATTCAGGCCCTGGAAATGCTTCTGGATGTTTCGTTCACGAAAAACATCACAATGATCCTGATTTACCAAGATTTGCAGGTTGGTGGGGACACAACAAAGAACGTCGTTTTAAAATGGAACCAACTTTCGATCCCGTTCACGGAGCAGGAGGGTGGCAAATTAGTAATCTTCCGGTACTTTCTTTAGCACCTTATTTAGCATCAGTAGAAATGTTTGCTGAAGTTGGAATGGATGCTTTAATTCCCAAAAGAGACCATATTACGTCTTACTTAGAATTCATTTTACATGAAATTGATAAAGAAGTTAAAGGTAATTTCGAAGTTATTACACCTTCAAATCCTTTGGAAAGAGCTTCTCAATTATCTGTCTTTTTACATGGGGAGGGAAGAAGCTTATTCGATTATTTAATGAAAAACGGAGTGATTACAGATTGGCGTGAACCGAATGTAATCAGATTAGCTCCAGTTCCTTTGTATTGCTCTTATGAGGATATGTACGATTTTGGACAAATTTTGAAAAAAGGAATTTTAGGAGAATAAATTAGTTATAAGAAAGAATCTCGTAAAGTCGCGAAGTCGCAAAGTTTTATTTCTTTGTGACTTCGCGACTTTGCCATTATAGACAGGAGGTAACTTTGCGAACCTTGCGTAAAAACCTTGCGATCTTTGCGGTTAAAATGTCAGATCATGAAATTCTGTAAGCTTTCTTCCAAATCATATAACATCAACAAAAAGCATCTCCTTTACTTTGTAGTGTATAATCATTAAAACTACAATCATGAAAGCCTTATATATATTATTTGCCGTATTATCCATTGTTTCTTGTCAAAACCAGGGAAAAGAAGATGTCAATAAAGCAAAACAAGCCAGCATTGATTCCATGAAAGTTGAAATTAATAAACAAAGAATTATCGATTCAATGAAAACGGAAATGGCTCAAATCCAAGAAGAACAGAAAGTAGAAGCACAAAAAGTGGTAGTAGTACATCAACAAGACGGGACTGCAACAACAACCACAACAACCAAAAAGAAAGGTTGGAGTTCTACCGCTAAAGGGGCTGTAATTGGTGCCGGAGTTGGTGCTGCAACGGGAGCCATCATTAGTAAGAAAAAAGGTGAAGGTGCCATTATTGGTGGTTTGGCCGGAGCCGGAGTTGGAGCCGGAACAGGTGCCATAATCGATGGCAGTAAAAAGAAAGAATAAAATACAATTATATAAAAAAGAAACCCCGATTTAGAACTCTAAATCGGGGTTTCTTTTTTATGCCATTTCATGCGAAGGAATTTCTATAGAGGTTAGTTCTAACTTATAAAAATCAATTTGATATTTAATTTTTTCAGTCTCACTTTTAAAATAAAAAGTAGATTCAAACAAATTGTGATAATATTCAATTCCTTCTAAAAGATTTGTTTTAAAGCTATTCAATTTCTTAAGCTGGTTGGCGGTGATTTCTCCTGAAATAGTTTCAATTTCATTTCTAAAGTATTCAACGTACATTTTCAATTCCTTCACAAATAAATTGGGACGATTATTAGCCCTTAAAACCGACTTATTTCCATAAATGTGTTCTACCATATGTTTCAAAGAAACTTCCTGATCAAAATACGCCATATTAGGCCCAGGGCAAATTACAACACCTTGCGCCTGACCTTTTATTTTGATATCATTTTCTAAATAGGAGGAATTAGCCAAACCAACACATAAACATGATTTCTCGGTGATTTTTATTTTTGATTTTTCAAAGGCATCAGCAGAAAGACTTTCTTTTATATTTTCTAATTCTGCTAATTTGATATCCTGATATTTTTTTGAAGCAGTACAAATTCCGTGTGGATCATATTCTTTGCTTAATGCCAGAAATTTTTTTGGACATGAACTTCCTGCTTTATTCTCCTGGATTCGTTTCTGTTTCAAAATTTCATTTGTTGTTCCTTTCAAAGTATTAAAAGGAACTCCTAAAGGCGAAATATGACTTAGATATAAATCTCTTTCTTTCGCTTTAATTAATAAATTTCGGGTGGTCTGATCGACAGAAGTTGCTTCGGGAACTAATAAAAATGGAGTGCCCCAGCCAACAGAATCGACATTGTAACTATTTAATAAAAATTCATGTTCTTCTGAAGTTCCTACGCCACCCTGAACGGTAATTTTTAGATTTAAAGATTGATCAGGAAAATACGCGCCTTTTTGCTGTAATGCCTTTACCATTAATTCATGAGCCGATTGAACTAGCTGTTCTTTTTTCTGTTTGAATTCTTCTAAAATTGTACCTAATAAAAGGCCGTCTGTTGCAAAAGCATGTCCTCCACAATTTAGGCCTGATTCGATTCGGTATTCAGAAACCCAAAGTCCTTTTTTTGCTAAAAAATTTCCCTGAATCATAGCCGATCTGAAATCACTTACTTTTAAAATGATTTTCTTTTTGAGTTCATTATTTTCATTCGGAAAGAAATCCGAAAAATTCTCAAAATAACTATATAGCCTTGGATTCATTCCGGCAGAAAGTACTACTGAAGATTCAAGATTACTGTTTGCAAAACCTCTTAAGGCAGCATGCGCATCATTAAATTCAAGAGGTAATTGTTTATTTTTAATGAAATTATCCTTGTCTAATTTAGTCATGATATTCACATCAATTTCTCCAACAGAAAGATGCGATTCAATATAATTTTGAATATTTTCCTTGAATGAAATTCCGTCTTCCAGTAAATTTTGAAAACCTTTTTTGATGTCTGAAGTATTGGGCAACATCGACATAAAGTTTTCTACAGCAGTTTTACTTTCAGCTAATTCCGTTTTAAAACTTTCAAATTTTTGTTTGACAATTTTGTCGACTAGATTTAAATAGGATGTAATTCTTTCCGCACGATAATCGTGAAATTTCTGACTTATTTCTTCGTAGGGAAGATTAAATTTCGTGCTATAGAAATTACGCATTTTCTCAATGAGATCATCATCAGCAATCGAAATTACCGATGAAATTCCATATTGCGCTACTCTAATCGGACTATCAATCGTATAAGCAAGCCCCATCACCGGAATATGGAAAGTATGTAAGGGTATTTTTTTCATTTGTTTTCAATTAAAATAAAAACAAATGTTGGAAAAAGGATTGTTATAAAACCTGATAATTGTCAGGTTTATAGTGGGTTTGAAAAGTGTTTGCCATGAATTACACTAATTTACACGAATTACTTTTTTATCATCGGGGCTAAAAATTAGTGTAGATTAGTGTAATTTGTGGTTAAAAAACTAAATCAAAATCTTCTTTAAAGATTCTGCAATGCTTCTCCATAAAAAGTTATAAAAGGATTTTTCCTGAATTCTTTCAACTTCGACATCGACCGTTTTTGCTTTTTCTTTTGAATCATTTTTGACCAATAAATTAACAATCGCAGATTTTAGCTTAGCTTCTTTTTCAGGATCTTTTTTCTTGTATAATTTGACTTTTAAATCGTCGTAATCCAAAGAAGCGTTTCCTTTTGAAATGTTATCATTTCCATAAAAATTAAAGCGGTATTTATTGAAAACTCCCGTAAAGGAAGCATTCATATAAGGTTTGCTGAATTGCCCCATGGCTGTAACTTCAAAATTTGAAATAACACCCTGAATATGAAAACTGTCTTTTTGATTTAAAACATTAAAACTCCAATCAACATCTAAAGGAGAGGTTTTCATGAATTGACAATTGATTTTGATTTTGACATCAGCCGTCTTTTTTAAACCAAAACCACTTCGAAGATTGGTTGCCTGTAAATTAAACTGATCAAAATTTAATTTTCCGGGACCTTTCGAAAAATCAATTTCTTCCTCATAAACCAATTTTGATTTTAAAACCTGTAAAGTATCAATTTGTAACGGGAATTTAAGATTTCGCAGCAAATGATTGTAAAGATATTTTTTGCTTAAATCATCTTTTGGCATTTTTCCACGGTAAATATTCGCATCAAAATGATTCATCACAACTGAATTTGCCTTGAAGAAAAAACGATCATTTTTAAATCCCCAATCCATTTTATTGATGTGGACTGAATCTATTTTTAGCGTATAAATGTCTTTTTCTTTTTCTAGTTTTTGAACAAAGGTTTTTCGGTTATATTCGGGCAGCATTGAAAACTTCTTTACTTTCAAGAAATTGTTTTCCGTGCTTATTTGACCAATATCCATTCTGTAAAATTGATTTGGTTTATAGTATAAACTATCACAAACCAAAACGTATTTTTCGTACTGCATCGGAATTTTTTGCTTTAAAGTCGCATCTGTGATTAAAATGCCTTCGAGTTTCAGCAGGATGTTTTTGACACTGAAAATTGGTTTACTATTTTTTAAGTAAACAATATCAATGCTTCCGTCATTTAAATAAATATTGGAAACCGCAATTACTTTTCGAAACGGTTCTATAATTTCAGTTCGAATGCTTTTGCTATTGTTTAAAAGCTTGTCGTTCTTTTTGTATAAAATAACTCTGGGCTTATTAATAATGATACTTTCAGCCTGAATAACATCGCGAAAAGCTAAATCCCAAATATTAAAATGTTTAATAGTAATAGATTCAATTTTAGAAAAAATTCCAGTCTTTACTTTGCTGTTTTCAAGCTGATTTTTTGGATGAACCAATAAAGTTTCGGCATAGATATTTCTGGACCAAAGTGAAACTTCAATTTTCTCGTAATTAATATGATAAGCAGTTTTGTTTTTTTCTTCAATAATAATCGGCAGCTGTTTTTTAATCCAATAATTCAGTCCGAAATTGATTAAAAGCACAAAAACAAAGATTGAAATTACACCGATCGCTATTTTTTTGTAGATTGACATTTATTGTATTGATTTTAAATATAAATTTAGACTTTTAAAGAATGATGTTCTTATAGGATTACGTCTTTAAGTTACATCATTATCGAATCATTTGTACCTATACTTTTTTAAATATGAAGAAAATTAAAAAAATACTGTTGGTTGTAGTAATCATAATTGTCCTTTTAGGAATAGGTTTATGTGCCTATATTTTTCATTTGAAGCCTAAATATGAAGGTGAATTACAGTTGAAAAATCTGCAGAAAGAAACCACAGTTTATTTTGATGACTTTGGTGTTCCTCATATTTATGCTGATTCTGAAAAAGATGCAATGACAGCTTTGGGTTATGTTCATGCACAGGAAAGATTATGGCAAATGGAATTGCTTCGAAGAATTGCACCGGGAAGATTATCAGAAATATTCGGATCAGTTGCACTTAAAAATGATATGTTTTTCTCCGGAATTGGTATCGAAGAAGCATCGGCGAAAGCCATTGCCAAATTAGATAAAAACAGTGAAAGCTATAAGTTAACGTTGGCCTATCTGGATGGAATAAATCAATATTTGGAGGAAGGAGTAACGCCAATTGAATTTACTTTGGTGGGTGTAAAAAAGGAAAAATTTACGATAAAAGACGTTTATAATATTTTTGGATATATGTCTTTCAGTTTTGCGATGGCTCAAAAAACAGATCCGTTATTGACTGATCTTCGTGCCAAATATGGAGCTGGATATATTAAAGATTTGGGAATTGAAGGAGAATTTAATACAACCAAAATTAGAAGCTCAAAAGAGAATCTGGAAGAGTACAGCGAGATTTCAAAATCAGTTGCAAGTTTGTTGGATAAATCTCCAATACCACCATTTGTTGGCAGTAACAGTTGGGTAGTAGGACCAAATAGAACAAAAAACAAAAAAGTTATTTTTGCAAATGATCCACATATTGGGTTTTCGCAGCCTGCCACCTGGTATGAAGCACATATTGTAACACCAGATCATGAATTGTATGGCTGTTATTTGGCCGGAACTCCATTTCCGTTATTGGCACACAACCGCGATTATGCTTACGGTTTGACAATGTTTGAAAATGATGATATCGATTTTTATCAGGAAACAAACAAAGTAAATGATGCCAATCAATATCAAACACCAACGGGTTTTGCAGCTTATGAATCGAGAAAGAAGACCATTAAAATAAAAGATACTTCAGATGTGGTTTTGACGGTTAAATCAAGCCGACATGGACCCATCATGAATGATGTATTGGCAAACCTAAAAAGTAAAAAACCAATCGCGATGTCTTGGATTTATACCCAACAACCCATTCAGATTTTGGATGCCGTTTATGGACTTTCGCACGCGAAAAGCAAAGATGATTTTAGAAAGGCTGTGCAATTGGTTGCTGCGCCGGGATTGAATGTAATGTATGGAGATGCGAAAGGAAATGTGGCCTGGTGGGCGACAGGAACGCTTTATAAACATAACAAAGGAGTAAATTCATTTTTTATCTTAGATGGTGCAACTGGAAAAGATGATATTACAGAATATTTAGATTTTACTAAAAACCCATCGGCTGAAAATCCGAAATGGGGTTATGTGTATTCTGCTAATAATCAACCGGAAGCTGTTGATGGTTATTTGTATCCGGGTTATTATTTGCCTGAAGATCGTGCCAAAAGAATTTCTGGCTTAATGGATGCAAAATCAGATTGGGATAAAGAGGCGATTAGTAAAATGATTTTCGATAATACCTCTTCGGTTGCGACGGATGTTGTTCGGAATTTAATTGCGAATCTGGATACTAAGACTATTTCAGCTGAAGAAAAAGAAGTGCTAAATGTTTTGAAAGCCTGGAAAGGAACTACCAATTTAGAAGATGTTGCCCCAACGATTTACAACAAATGGATTTATTTGTATTTGAAAAATACTTTTGAAGACGAAATGGGTAAGGAAGATCTTAATATATTTCTTGGAACACATTTAGGAAAACAAATTATTGCGAGACAGATTGTTAATGAGAATTCACTTTGGTGGGATAATATCAAAACTAAAAATGTAAAAGAAACCAGAAACCAAATTGTTTCAAAATCGTTTCATGAAGCCGTTTCACAACTTACAACGCAATTAGGAAGTACAATTGGAGATTGGAACTGGGGAAAAGTACATACTGTTGAACACGAACATCCTTTAGGAAAAGTAGCCGCACTTCGCAAATTATTTAATGTTGGACCTTTTGCAGCTCCCGGATCAAATGAAGTGATTAATAACCAGTTTTTTGGGTTTAATGATGAAGGGAAATATTACGTTAAAGGAGGTCCTTCAACCAGAAGAGTGGTAGATTTCTCTGATATTGAAAACAGCTGGAGCATTATTCCAACAGGACAATCCGGAAACCCATTTAGCGAACATTACCACGACCAGGCTGAAATGTTTAATGCAGGCAAATTCAGAAAAATGAAACTGAATAAAGAAGAAATCATAAAGACATCAACGAAGTTGGTTTTGAAACCGAAAAAGTAATAGTTTCAAGTTTTCTTTGTTTCAGGTTTCAAGTTAAGGTTCTAAGGTTAGTATAAAAACCTTAGAACCGTAGAATCTTAGTGCCTTACTTAGAAATATATTTGCCCCTAACAATATCATTCGCGAAAATATTCAGATTATTAAGCAACACTTTATTTGTTGTCATAATGTTTGTGGTCTGATACGCAGTATTTTTTTCATAGGCTTTTAATAAAGTCTCTAATTCGACTTCATCATAAAAAGCAAAAATATTGTAGATAGCGTCTCTGAAATTTTTGTAATTGATGCTTTCTGTAATTTCCATTGCTTTTTGCTCGTTCCAGCCTTCTTTTGCGGATGCCTCATTTATTTTAGTCAGACAATAATCGACAACATAGGTTTTGTAATGAGCCGCTTCGATAATTTTATCGACGATAATTTTATTTTGCTGTGTCGGCATTGCCGGCGGTGGCGGATTGGTTTGAGAACTACAGATATTAGTAATGAACAGACATAGCAGTGAGGCCAAAAAGGCATGCTTTTTTAGATTTTTCATAGGTTATTATAATGTTTTTGGGCGGGGCTAAAATAGTATTTTTTAAGATAAATTATCAAACTTGATTGTTAGAAATTGTAACAAAAAAAACTTCGATAATACCTTTTTTAATTGGCACTATCGAAGTTGGTTTGTAATTTTTTAAGGATTTATTTTATTATTTTGAAATTTCGGCTAAAACTTTTTTGCCTGCTTCATTTTGTGGGTCCAGTTCAACAGATTTAGTGTAATTCGCAATAGCCAGATTTTTGTCACCATCAGCTAAATAAGCTTCACCCAAACTATCGTAAACATTACCGGATTTAGGGAAGTTTTCGACATTAATTTTGAAAACTTCTATAGCTTCTTTCTTTTTTCCATTTTGCAATAATTGATAGCCAACACTATTTATTTCATTTTCTTTAATGCCAAAAGTTGGATCTTTTTTTAGTTTTTTATAAGTGTCAGTTCCGGCGGCAGCACCTTTTTCTGAGTAGGTGTCCAAAAGTTCCAAAGCCAAAGATTTTTTAGGCTGATCAAAAGGCTGATTATATAAAATAGCTCTAATGCCTGCGTTCATTTCATCAAGAATAGTTCCGCCAGTATTATTTAATAAAACTACTAGATTTTTATCAGCTGGAATGCGAGAAATAACCGTATTGAATCCGTTAATTCCTCCACCGTGTTCAATGATTTTTAGTTTAGGTTTGTCTCCATTTGGAGCTTCTTCTAAAAACCATCCGTAGCCGTAAGAACTACCTCCGGCTTTTATATAAGGTTTGAACAAGGATTCCATAGATTTTTCAGAAAGCAATTTGGTAGTATAAAGTGCCTGATCCCAAATATATAAGTCTTCAACAGTTGAGTATAAAGATCCTGCTGCATACGGAAGACTCATATCTAAATAAGCAGAATTGACGATTTTTTTGCCTTGTTTTTCGTAACCGGCAGCTCTGTTTTTAAGTATAATTTCACTGTGATCATATCCTGTATTAACCATTTTTAATGGCGTTAGAATGGTTTTTTGTAAATATTGCTCATAGGTTTTTCCTGAAACCTTTTCGATAATATATCCTAGTAAAAAATAACCGGAATTGCTATAATTGAATTTTTCGCCAGGCGTAAATTCAAGTGGCAAACTCGAAAATGTTTTTACAAATTCTTCTGGCGAATAGGGGTTTCTACTTTTCTCTTTAAAGAAATTGGGAGCTGAGGTATAATTTGGAATTCCGGAAGTGTGCGTTAGTAAATGATGAATCGTTATTTTATCACCGTTTGCTTTTGGATAATCGGGTAGATAAGTGGTAATTGGAACATCAAGTTTTAGTTTTCCGTCTTCTGCAAGTTTAACAAGTAGGAAAGCAGTAAATTGTTTGCTTATTGAACCTAATCTGAATTTGGTGTCGGGTTGGTTTGGAATATTCCATTCCATATTGGCAGAACCATATCCTTTTTTGAAAATGACTTTTCCGTTTTCAGATACTAGCGCAGATCCGTTAAATTGCCCGTATTCGTTGTATTTACTTAAAAGCTGATCGATTTGTTTTGCTTTGTCTTGCGCTACAACGCTAAAAGTAGACAGTGTCGCTATAAAATACACCGCAATTAGTTTGATTGATTTGTTCATGGTCATTGATGATTATTGATTAAGATTAATGATTCGTTGTTTGATTTTTTGATTGATGATTGAAACTATTTAATCATCTGAATTTTAATTTGTTATACGAATGTACAAATTAAAATGATGATGATGTTCGCGTTCGATTCTTGTTAGACGATTCAAAAGCGATTTGGTTTCACAGCAATCTACTTTTTTTTGTATTTCTTTAAAAAATAATAAATGGGACAAAAAAAGAGCTATTTTTTAATAGCTCTATGTTCATAACTAACAATTCTTTTCAGTACCCAATCTTTGTCTTTTCTCTCCCAAATATGAACAAATTTTCCAGTTCCGCTAGGCTTTCCATCAACATAGAAAGTGTGTTCGCCAATTTGTAAGGCTCCAAAATCACCTAATTTATCAATGGTGCAGGAGTTTAATTTTCTAGTCAGTTTCTCAGATCTTCCACATTTATCCAGTAGTGATTTTATTTCATTTCCTTTTGAGGTGTTTAACCCGGAACGATCGTCGTAAAATTCTATATCGTCAGCTATTATTTTTTTGAAAAGTGCAGCATCACATTGATTAAAAGAAACATCAAATAATAAGCTGTCCATTTTTATGATTTCTGTTTTTAAAACGTCCATTTTTAAAACTTCACTATTGGTCTGCGCTTTTGCTTCTCTGCTTAAAAAAAGCATGAAAAGAATTAATACATTCATCATGGGTTCCATAGTTTTGATTTTATTAGTTTTCATTATTTCGTTTCAATATCAATTAGCTTTTGTCCGTTTTCTCCAAGATAATTCAAAAGAAGCTTTTCATAAACCTTGTAGCCATCGTCAACATTTGTAAAAATTATCAAGCCTTGTTTTGTTTTTGGAAGAAGAAAAAATAAGGTTTGAACACCTTGGTCAGCGCCACCGTGCGACAAGGCATAATTATCATTTCCTAAATCATATATTTCAAAACCCAAACCAAAATATTTGTCTTTTTTCTTTTGAGCAACCTGATGTGAGTTCATTTCCTCAAAAACCTTTTTGCTTAAACCGTCACCATTAATTACACTGCATAAAAAAGTGCCGTAATCCTGAATTGTGGTTAATAAATCATCAGCAGCATTTGCGGTTTTGTTTTTAACCGGTTCGTAAGCGTTTCCTTTATTGTCATAATTAATGGCGTATCTTGACACATCGATTATGTCGTTCCAAATGAATTTAGTATCATTCATTTTTAGCGGTTTAAAAATCAATTCATCTGCTAATTGATCCAATGTTTTATGGAATTTCTTCTCTAATGCTAGTCGCAAATATTCCATTCCTTCGCCTGAATAGGAGTATTGGGTTCCGGGCTTAAATTTGAAATCTAGCTTTTTAGATTCGTTCATAAATCTCCAATTCGGAAAACCAGTTTGATGACTTAAGACAATTCTTGTAGTCAGCAATTTATGATTCGGATCGCTGGCAATATCCGGATCGATCCAATATTTATCTAAAGGCTCGTCTAAATTCCATTTTCCCTGGCTTACCAATTTCAAAGCCACGATTGCAGTAACAGGTTTGGTTAATGAAGCTACATTCCAAATGGTATTGTATGGCGCAGCAATTCCTTTTTTAAGTTCGCCAAATATCTTTATTTCCTGAAGTTTTCCGTTGTTGATAATTCCAATTCCTAAAGTTGGAATGTTATTTTGCGCTAGCCATTTTTTAATTTCTTGATCATTATCAAAAATGGATGATTTTATACCAGCAGTACTTGTTAACTGATGATCGTAACTAAAAGATCTTCTTAGTTTCCAAACACCATTTTGTAAAAGCCAAACATGAGTGAATTTTGCTGTACTGCCAAAATGTTCTTTTGCATTTGCTAATGATTCATTTTTGCCGACTGATTTTTCATAAAATTGATGAATACCCATTTGCATCGCGCCGTATAAAATCCCTTTTTTGTATAAAGGATAAACTTCTGTGCTATTTGAAACCAAATATCTTCTGGCTTTATATGTAGTTGGTGAGCCGCATAAGCCTTTTTTAAAATTACGAAGAAATTCAGCTTTATCAGAAATGCTGTCTTTGTCATGGTAAAATTCAAAATCGTCGCTAAACAGATTTTCAAACTGTTTTACATCGCAAGTATTAAAGCCAACATTAAAAAGAAGACTGTCTTTTGACATAATAGTTTTGTACAATTCCGAGTTTTTTTCTTCCTGCGAGAATCCAAATTGGATTTGGAAGAACAGGATTCCAATTAAAATGGTTTTTAAATGGAAAATTGATTTGTTGATTTTCATTTTGTGATTGATTGTTGATTGATGATTTTGCAAAATTAAATCAATCGTTCATCACAAAATTGTACAAATGCGAAATGTTATCTTTTTTTGGAAAGAAAATACAAATCCGAATTAAACATTTTTGGAGTTGTTTTCGTCACATCTTTGAATTGTTTTATAAAATGCGATTGATCAAAATATTGATTGTAAAGTGCAACATCAGTCAGTTTTAATTTATCCAACCCAGAATTTACCATTTGATCGACCGATTTTCTGAATTTCAGAATCTGAATGTATTTTTTAATCGTGAGTCCAGTTGCTGATTTAAATTTAATTTGAAGCAAACGCTGTGAAACATTTAAACTTTCTCCGATTTCCGAAACCGAAATTTCTTCATTCCTAAGTTTAATGATTTCGCAGATTTTTTCAATTGTATTTTTTGATTTATTAATAGAATGTAATTCTTCAAAGTAGGTATTAATCGTATTTAATAAAACAGAAATATCGCTGTTTAAGTTTACTTTAAAAGGCAATTCAGCCGAATCGATTTTGATAATAGAATCAGTAAAATTGTTTAAATCATATTTTTGGAAAAACGAAAGCGTCCAGGCGTGTAGTTGTATGATGATAACTTTTGTTTTCGGTTGAATATTGACCAAAACTTTATTGGTCATTTGGGAGCAAAAGTAAAATCCTTCGTTTATTTCATACTTTTGTTTGCTCGTATGAACTTCTATCGCATTTCCGCTCACAATAGCGAGATTAAAACAGCCGTTGGGTAAAACGAGTTTGTTTTCAATCAGGCTTTCGCCGATACTGTTGTCGAGACACCAAATTTTATTCACGAACCGCTCGCAAGTTTTGGTGACATAATGTTCGGAGTATAGGTTCATTTGGATGTTTGCTAAGAATTAAGTTAAGTCATTTGATTAAAAGGGGAAAGGCTGAATTAACAGCCTTTCTTATAATTATCTTTTAACTTTTCCTGTAAATATATCTATTGTCGAAGTTTTCTTAAAAGGGTCGTTGAAAAAACTTAATACTACTAAATTAAAAAGTTCTGGTTTTTCATACGAGCCGAAATGAGTTGCTCCCGGCATTACAAAAAAGTTAGAGTTTTCGATGTTGCTAAAGATTTCAATAGAATGTTCTAATGTAATAGCATCCCGGTCACCCGACATGATCAAAACCGGACATTTTATTTTTTGCAAATCCTTATCCTTAATATTTGGCTGATAAGCTAATAGTGTATAAAGATTTTTAGTTCTGGGATCTTTTGTTGCTTTCAAGGTATCCATTACGAGTTTGTCGATTTCTGGGTAAACAGCTTTTTTGCCCGGATATAAATTGGCGCCAAAAGCTGCTAATTTTGAGACTTTGTCAGGATTATGAATAGCTAAAAGTAAACCCAAAATTCCACCGTCACTTTGACCCCAAACATTAGCGTTTTTGATTTTAAGAGAATCTAATAAAACGCTTACATCATTTGCCATTTGATTGTAATTTAATTGTTTGTTTGAATTATCAACCGATTTTCCATGACCTCTGCTGTCAATAGCTATTACCTGAAAGTACTTTTTGAAATATTCAATTTTTTTGCTGTGCCCTTTAATAGAACCGCCATTTCCATGTAGTAAAATTAATGGTGTTCCGCTGCCATAAACTTCATAATACATCTGCATACCGTTGATTTGTTTAAAATTTCCGGCTTCTTTATTATTTCCATATGGGATTGGAGTTTCGGTTTGAGCTGAAAGTTCTGCAAAAGTTAAAAAGAGAACTGCAAATAAAAGGAATAGTTTTTTCATGTTTTTGGTTTATTGAAAATAATGATTAATCTCTAATGTTATTAGACGACTTATTTCTTTTTTTGTTTCAAATTGAATTTGTTTTTCTATAGGAATTCTGTAAAATATTGTCGTTTAGTGGTTTCCCATTCCTCCAAAATTACACTATAATAAACATCATCCTTACTCTTTCCTTGAGAATCGACATAATTATTTCTAAAGATTCCTTCTTTTACGGCACCCAATTTTTCAATCGCTCTTTGTGATTTTTTGTTTTCCAAATCAGCACTAAATTGTATTCTTTTAAATTGAATGTTTTCGAAACCAAATTTCAGTAACTCGTATTTACAAGCTTTGTTTAGGCCTATTCCCTGAAATGCTTTTCCGTACCAGGTCCAGCCAATTTCACATTTTTGACTTGCATGATTTAGGTATCCGTAACGAGTGCTTCCGGCAACTTTGTTGGTGGCTTTGTCAATAATCAAAAACGGATAACAAATTCCGTCTGCTTTTTGTTTTAAGGTATTTTGAATATAATTTTCGAATTCAGTTTCAGTTCGTATATACATTCCCATGTATTTCCAGATTTCATCATCGAAAATAATTTCTTTGAGTTCGATGTTTCTTTCGTTTTCAACTGGAAGTAATAAAACGCGTTCGTTTTCTAAAATGATGTTTGATTGTAATAATTCGGTATTCATGGTTTTAAGTTTTGCCACAAAGACGCAAAGACACTAAGTTTTTTTACACAAACTGAACTTAAAAATAAAACTTTGTGCCTTTGCTCCCGATAGCTATCGGGATTGCGGGATTATTTCTTCAGCTAAAATAGCCCTTTTCGGATTTGTAATAAAGCTATAAAAACTGGATTTTGTTATGAAAACGGGTCTTGCATGAGGGATAGAGACGGTATCTCCCGATTTAGAAAAACAAGGCTTTTTAGCCGTAGTTTTTGTTAATCGGGAATATAGTGGATAGCCCGACCCGCTTTTTTCGGCGGGTCATGCCCATATAAATCATAAATATTTCCTTTATTTTTAAGCTCTTGTAGAATTATTACTTATTTTTACGATCTTATATTTAGATTTTTCTTGATGCAAACTTCACTAAAAATTGCTGTTGTAGGTTCTGGATTAGTAGGATCGTTATTGGCAATTTATCTTAAAAAAGCAGGCCACACCGTTCATGTTTATGATCGTAGTCCTGATATTCGCAAAATTAATTTTTCAGGTCGTTCCATTAATCTGGCTATGTCTAATCGTGGTTGGAGGGCACTTGATGGTGTTGGCGTTGGAGATGCGGTTCGTGAAATTGCGATTCCGATGGACAAACGTGCGATTCATTTGGTCGATAAACTCAATTTTCAGAACTACGGGCAGGAAGGTGAATCGATTTATTCGATTTCAAGGGGAACTTTGAACCGAAAAATGATTGATCTTGCAGAACAGGCCGGAGCGGAGTTTTTATTTGACCAAAAAATCTGGGATGTGACGCTAAGCGATGCGACTTTGCATATTGGTGAAACCGAAAGAGGGGAGTGGGATGAGAAAAAATACGATATGGTTTTTGGTGCCGATGGTGCTTTTTCGAGAATCCGTCACAGAATGCAACGCCAGAGCATGTTCAATTATTCGCAGGAATTTTTGAATATGGGTTATAAAGAATTGAACATTCCGGCTAATGCCGATGCTACTCATAAACTGGATAAAAACTCTTTTCATATTTGGCCACGAGGTAAATACATGTTGATTGCCCTTCCTAATTTAGACGGAAGTTTTACGTGTACTTTATTTATGCCTTTTGAAGGTGAAAATTCCTTTGAATCTTTAACTGACCGAAAAATGGTAGAAGATTTCTTCGAGAAAAACTTCCCGGATTCGATTGAGGTGATTCCGAAGCTGGCAGAAGATTTCTTTAAGAATCCAACCAGTACGTTGGTCACTATGAAATGTTTTCCGTGGACGTATGAAGATAAAATTGCTTTAATTGGAGATGCCTGTCATGCCATTGTTCCTTTTTACGGACAAGGAATGAATGCCGGTTTTGAAGATATTACGGTTTTAAACGAAATGATCGAAAAATACGGAAACGACTGGAAAAATATTTTTTCTGAATATCAAATTTCAAGAAAGCCGAATGCCGATGCCATTGCAGAACTTTCGTACCGTAATTTCATGGAAATGAGTACAAAAACTGCTGATGAGAAATTCTTGTTACAAAAGAAAATCGAAAAAGCATTTTCAGATAAATATCCTGATAAATGGATTCCGCTTTACAGTCGTGTAACTTTTAGTGACCGTCCATACGCCGAAGCTTTGGCAATTGGAGATTTCCAAAACGGAATTATGGAAGAAGTACTGAAATTAGATAATATTGAAAATATTTGGAACACGCCAGAAGTAGAAAATAGGATTCTTGAATTATTGCAAAACGCATAATTTTTTTCTCACCATATAAGTAATATAAGTTCATTTTATATATGCAGTAGACCCTACAGGTTTTAAAAACCTGTAGGGTTTCTTGTAGAATCAATCTATTGCTTTAAAATGCGTAAAACTTTTAAATCATATAAGTTTATTTAATCTAAACGCAAAGTTTTAAATGGACTTATATGACTTATATGGTGAAATGTTTTTTTATTTCTTGAAGATTTTTGACAATACACCAAAAACACCTCTTATAAAGGTAGCACTTGTAACGACTTTCAAAACCGATTTCCCAACAACACTTGCCGTGCTTGGTTCAGATTTTGATGATCTTGTTGGTGCTTGTTCTTCTTGTTCGGCTGCAGCTTGTGTCGCCTCTTCGATTTTTTTGTTTAGTAATTCGTAAGCACTTTCACGATCCATTTCCTCGTTGTATTTTTTAACCAGTTTCGATTTATTGTTTATTTCGTCGATTTCTGTTGACGTTAAAATATCCATTCTGCTTTCAGGTGCGCGCATCATAGTCGCAACAAGCGGGGTTGGAACTCCTTTTTCGTTCAAAGCTGTAACTAATGCTTCCCCAATTCCTAAACTAGTAAGCAATTCCTCTGTTTTGTAATAGGTAGAAGTAGGGTAGTTATCAGCTGTTTTTTTAATTGCCTGACGGTCGTTTGCTGTAAAAGCTCTAAGTGCGTGTTGAATTTTTAAACCTAACTGAGCCAATACACCGCTCGGCACATCCATTGGGTTTTGCGTTACAAAATAAACACCAATACCTTTAGAACGAATCAGTTTTACAATCGTTTCGATTTGCTCTAATAAGACTTTACTAGCTTCGTTAAAGATTAAGTGTGCTTCATCTATAAAGATCACTAATTCAGGTTGTTCAGAATCTCCTTTTTCTGGCATTTTCTGGTAGATTTCAGCCAATAAACTCAACATGAAAGTCGAGAACAATTTAGGTTTATCCTGAATATCCGTCAAGCGGATGATGTTTACGTAACCTTTCCCGTTTTCGTCGATTCGCATTAAATCATCAATTTCAAAAGATAATTCTCCAAAGAATAAATCGGCACCTTGTTGCTCGAGTTCAATAATTTTTCTTAAAATCGTTCCGGTTGTAGCAGTTGAGATTTTGCCATAACTTGCAGCAATTTCGTCTTTACCTTCTTCTGTAATATAATTGATGACTTTTTTAATGTCTTTTAAATCTAATAAAGGCATTTGATTGTCATCACAATACTTAAAGATTACGGCAACCACTCCGGCCTGAGTGTCATTAAGATCCAAAATCCTAGAAAACAATACTGGACCAAATTCAGATACAGTTGCACGCAAGCGAATACCATCTTGTTTTGACAAGGACATTAATTCAACAGGAAATGAAGCTATATTATAAGGTAGGTTTATTTTGGCATGTCGCTCAGTAATAAAACCTTCCTCTTTTCCTTCTTTGGCAATTCCACTAAAATCACCTTTTATATCCATCATCAAAACAGGAATTCCGGCATTGGACAATTGTTCTGAAAAAACCTGAATTGTTTTGGTTTTCCCAGTTCCGGTTGCACCGGCGATTAGTCCGTGGCGGTTTAAGGTTTTAAGAGGAATTTTTACATGAGCCTCTGCAATTGCTTCTCCATCCAGCATAGCACCTCCTAAAGTGATACTATCACCTTTAGAAAGATAACCTGCATTTATATCTTGAATGAAATTATCTTTTTTATTCATGTTTTTATTTGTAATTTAGATGATTATAAGAGTATTGCTTTGTTTTTTAACAATTTGTCATTATTTTTTTTAGTAGGAAAAAGCTTTTTCGAATTAAAAATACAATAAAAAAAAATTTCGCAACTTTTTAAGAAGATATCAACGGAATCTTTGAATATTTACTAAAACGTTGTAATTTTCCCATAAATCGTTCTGTTTTTTGTTTTATCACAAAAACAGGTTGGGCAATTTAATGAGATATTTTTTAAATTGACGTTAAATTTCCTTCAATAAAATTAAAAAAAGTTTTTTTATTTAAACTAAACGTATAAATTTGCTCCTCTACAAGTTAAATATAACTAAAAAATAAAAATTATTTAAAACTATTAAAATTAAAAAAAATGGCAAACGTTAAAGTTAAAAAAGAAAGCACTTCAAATGGAGGAGGAATGATCACTGGAATCATTATTGTTGCGTGTATTTTAGTTGGGGTGTTTATTTGGAAAGTAATCATGGGAGATTCTGCGAACTTTGAAGGTGGAAATCCAGAAACAGGTCATCCGATCAATACATTAGGACAAGTATATAAAGGAGGATTTATTGTACCAGTATTATTAGGTATGTTTTTAATGGTTGTTGTTTTTTCAATTGAAAGATTTATCGTTATCGGAAAAGCTGCTGGAAAAGCAAACTTAGATACATTTATGAAAAATGTACAAGCTAGTATCAAAGAAGGAAACATCGAGGCTGCTATTGCTTCATGTGACAAACAACAAGGTTCAGTTGCAAATGCAATTAAATCTGCTTTGATTAAATATCAAGATGTTAAAAAAGAAGGTTTCAACAGTGAAGAAGCTTCAGAAGTAATCCACAAAGAAATCGAAGAGGCAACTTCATTAGAAATGCCAATGTTAGAAAAAAATATGACTATTATCTCTACTTTAGTATCATTAGGAACTTTAGGAGGATTATTAGGAACTGTATCAGGTATGATTAAAGCGTTTGGTGCGTTAGCTTCTGCTGGAACTCCAGACCAGGCTGCTCTTGCAACAGGTATTTCTGAAGCACTTATCAATACTGCAACAGGTATCTCTACTTCTATCTTAGCTATCGTTTCTTACAACTTCTTTACTGCTAAGATTGATGATTTAACTTACTCTATCGATGAGGCTGGTACTACAATCGTGAATACTTACAGAAGATTCAGAGGAAGTTTGAAACAATAATTAATTTTTGATTATAATAATTAATTATATCAAAATAAAAATAAAAGAGAATGGCTAAAATAAAAATGAAAAAAAAGTCAACATCGACAGATATGACTGCCATGTGTGATGTTGCGTTCCTTTTGCTTACGTTCTTTATTTTGACCGCTACTGCTAAGGTGCCTGAAGCACTTCCTGTAGATATGCCTGCTTCTGTTGCTGAATTTAAATTGCCTGATACTGATTTGGCAATTATTACAGTAGGAAAAGGTGCAGATGGGAAAAGCAAAGTGTTTTTTGACCTAAAAGGAAGAGAGATTCGTAAAAGAACTCTTGAAGGAATGGGAGCAAAATTCGGCGTGACTTTTACAGAAGATGATAAAACTAAATTTGCTTTAATGGATGACTTCGGTGTACCTGTTGCAAATTTAAAACAAATCATTGCTATGAAAGCAGCTGATAGAGTGAAAGCAGATCAACCTGGAATTCCAATCGATTCTTTAGACAATCAATTAAAAGAGTGGCTTTTAGTTTCAAGAAGAGCTGCTATTGACCTTGATGATAAAGAATTGCAAATTGCAATTAAAGGAGATGCTAAAGAACAGTATCCACAAATCAAAAAGATCATGGATATTTTACAAGATCAGAAAATCAATTCCTTTAACTTAGTTACAGGTACGAGAGGAAAAGACTTTTAATTAAAAAAGATACACTAAAATGGCTGAATTAAATACCGGCGACGGTGGTGGCGGAAAAGGTGGAAAAGTAAGAAGTAAAAAGCAAAATTCGAAAGTCGATTTAACGGCGATGGTGGATTTGGCATTCTTATTGATCACATTCTTTATGTTAACCACATCGTTGTCAAAACCTCAATCGATGGATTTGTCACTGCCAGATAAAGATCCGGATTCGACGAAAACAGTAGATACTAAAGTAGATGAAAATCGTACGATGACTGTAATATTAGGGGAAAACAACAAATTGACCTATTACATGGGATTGTTAGCTTCACCTATTGCTGGGCCTAAAGATCTTCCATATGGTAAAGATGGTATTCGTAGAGAACTGCTTAAAAGAAAAAAATCAGTTTTAGAATATTCTGCAGCTTTAGGGAAACCTAAAAATGGAATCATCGTTATCATTAAGCCAACTAAAAAATCGAATTACCGTAATTTAGTTGATATCTTGGATGAAATGGCTATTACTGGAGTAGAAACTTATGCAATTGTTCCTGAGTTTACACCAGAGGAAAATAAATTGATAGATAAAAAATAAGAGTTATCTTGTTTTAACATCCTAATAATCAAGAAAAATGAAATTAGATATTATAAAAAATCAGTGGCTTGATATCGTATTCGAAGGGCGTAATAAGATATATGGTGCATATGAGTTAAGAAAATCGAACGGCAAGACTACGGTTAAGGCGCTTATTATAGGTTCGATCATTTTTAGCTTTGCTGTAGCAGCTCCTCTTATTGCTAGTTTTTTACCGGATTCTGGTGAAGAAGAAGTAGATAACAATGTTAAGATCGCTACAGTAAAACTACCTCCTAAAAAAGAGGAAGTAAAACCTAATCAACCACCACCACCGCCACCACCACCAAAAGTGGATCAGGTGAAGTTTACAAAACCTGTGGTTGCGAAGGCAGAAGAGGTTACAGAAGATCCTCCAAAAATTGAGGAACTTAAAGATAAAAAGGTAGGTTCTGAAACTATTAAAGGAGATCCGGATGCAGTTTTAACTGTTGATGAGCCAGTAGGTACTGGAACTGCTGCAGTAGTAGAAGAAGATAACCAAGTATATAACACAGCTGGTATCGAAGTAAAACCAGATTTCCCAGGAGGAATTGAGAAATTCTACAAATTCGTAGGAAACAATTACAAGACTCCTGAAGAAGAAGGTTTAAAAGGTAAAGTTTACGTTACGTTTGTAGTTGAAAAAGACGGTTCATTAACCGACATTAAAGTTTTAAGGGATATCGGTTACGGTACAGGAGCAGAAGCAATTCGTGTTCTTAAAAAATGTCCAAGATGGACTCCTGGTGAGCAAAATGGTAAAAAAGTTAGGGTACTTTACTCTCTTCCTATTACTATTCAATCTGCAGAATAATGTTGAAAGATATGCTTAATAATATGCAGAAGAAATCGCTCAAAGAGCGATTTCTTCTTGTTTTAGGAATACTGTTTTTTTTAATATATCTTGTGCTGGGTTTAATGATTATGTTCTGGAAGAAATTGCCATTAGATATGGAGCCTAAATACAGATATGCTTTTGGTGGTTTGTTGATCGTTTATTCAGCAATCCGTTTTCTAAGATTAATTAATTCAAACGCAGAGTAAATATGTTAAAATATAGTAGAGTTTTCGCTTTGATAGTTTTTGTTTTTTTGTTTGCCATGTGCAACCAAAAAAGCAAGAACGAATCAGATAAGGAAACAATTCTAAAAGGTTCTATTGATATTACGGTAGATGAAACGGTTAAGCCAATAGTGGATGATCAGGTTGCTGTTTTTGAAGGAACTTACTATGGTGCAAAAATTACAGTTAAGCCAAAATCTGAAGCAGAGGTTATAAACGATTTATTAAATCAGAAGACTGAAGTTGTTGTTACCACCAGAAATTTGACTAAGGAAGAATTGCAAAGATTCGAGAAAAGTAAGATTAAGCCAAGGGTTACACCATTTGCAACTGATGCAATTGCTTTAATTTCGAGCAAGAACAATAATGATACATTAATTGCGTTGAAAACTGTACTGGATTTGATGCAAGGTAAACCAGATGGAACAATTAAAGGGCTTGTTTTTGATAATCCAAACTCAAGCACAGTTCGCTACATGAAAGAATTGGCAAAAGTAAAAGAGATTCCGGCTAGTGGTGTTTTTTCTTTTAAAACCAACGAAGAAGTGATTAAGTTTGTTTCGGAGAATGATGGAATGATTGGAATAGTTGGTGTTAATTGGTTATCCCAGCCTTCGCCAAATATGATTGAAACAATTAAAAAAATCAACATATTAAGTGTAAAAGGTTTAAAAGGTGATAAGTATTATGATCCAAGTCAAACTGATATTGCATTAAAGGAATATCCTTTGGCACGCGATTTGTTTATAATAAATTGTCAGGGTTATTCTGGATTAGGAATGGGGTTTGCTTCATTCATTGCAGGTGACATTGGACAGAGAATTGTATTAAAGTCTGGATTAATGCCTGTCAGAACTCCAACTAGAAAGCTGAAAATTAGAAATCAGATTATTAACGATAAAGAATAAATTAATTACAATAAAGATGAATAAATTTAAAATTTTTAGTCTTGCCTTAGTTGCTTCAGCTTCTGTTGCAAAAGCGCAAGATATAAACCAGGCCAAAAAGGCAATTGATGCTGAACAATTTGAGAAAGCTAAATCTTTGCTGAAATCAATCATCAAAGCAAAACCATCAGATGGAGAAGCTAATTTTGTTTTAGGTAATGTGTACTTAAATCAAGCTATTGTTGATTCTGCTAAAATTTATTACTTAAATGGATTAGAAGCAGCAGATAAGAAAAACTTAAATTATATTGGTTTAGGTCAATTAGATCTTGATGCAAAAAATGCAGCTTCGGCTCAGGCAAATTTTGGATTAGCTACAAAAGATATGAAGCGTAAAGATGTAAATGAATTTATTTACATTGGTAGAGCATATATGAATTCTACAAATCCTGATTATACAAATGCAATTGGTAGTCTAAAGAAAGCTTTATTACTAGAGCCTCAGAACGCAACTGCACTTTTAGCAATTGGAGATGCTTATTATGGAGCAAACAATCAAAATGATGCTTACAAAGCTTACCGTGATGCATTTACTGCTGACCCAACGCTTTTAAGAGCAAAAATGCAATTAGGTGTTTTATTAAAAGGTGCTAAATCTTACGACGAAGCAATTAAATCTTTCAATGAAGTTATTGCTCTTGATGCTAATTACGGACCAGTTTACAGAGAGCTTGCTGAAACTTATTACAAATGGGCAAGAAATAAACCTTCTACTAGACAGGTGAATTATCAAAAAGCAATTCAAAACTATGAGAAATACTTGAGTTTAACAGATTATTCTATGAACTCAAGAATGCGTCACGCTGATTTCCTAATCTTAGTTGAAGATTATAAAGCTCTTGAAAAAGAAGCTAACAAAATGATTGAGTTGGATAAAGTTAATCCTAGAATTTATAGATATTTAGGATACTCTGCTTACGAAAATGGTAATTATGATATTGCGATTAAATCATTAGAGGATTACATGAAAGTTCCTTCTAACAAAGTTATCGCAAAAGATAATTTATACTTAGGATTTGCTAAAATTAAAAAAGGAACTGATGCTGCTGGTGTAGTTGATCCTGCTGCTTTTGAAGCTGGTTTGGCTGAAATCAAAAAAGCGGTTGCTGTGGAGCCATTAGCTGTTGAGGATCTTGGAGATTTTGGTAAAGAATTGTTTGGTAAAAAACAATACAACCAAGCTGCTGCGATTTATGAATTGAGTACTAGTAATACAGAGCAAAAAAATTATCTAAATGATAATGTATACTATGGTATTTCTCTTTACTATGCAAATGCAAATAAAGAAAAAACTGCGATGGATGCTGCTGCTTTAACTAAGGCTGATGCTGCTTTTGACAGAGTGTTGGTTGCTTCTCCTGCTTATGATGAGGCTTACTTATACAAAGGTAGAATCAACAACTTATTGGAGAAAGATGATTTAATTATCAAAAACTACCAAGAGTATATCAATAAAACAACTGCAAAAGGTGCTGAAGAATTGGCAAAACCTGCAACAGTTAAAAAAGTTGTAGAATCTTACAATTCAATTGGTGCTGCTTATGCTAACACCGATAAAGCAAAAGCTATTGAGTATTTCAACAAAAGTTTGGTTTTAGACCCAACTAACGCTTATGCTACTCAATCTGTGAAAGCTTTAAAATAAGAAAAGTTTTTTGACTAAATATAAAACCGATAGTTCCTTTGAACTGTCGGTTTTTTTTGTTCCGTATTTAATTGACTATCTTTGCACTTTAAAATAAAATAATGTTATCAAAAGAAATACAATTAGAAGTTAATAAAGGAGCGATGTTGCCTTTGATGGAAGAGTTTTATACTATTCAGGGAGAAGGTTTTCATACAGGCACTGCTGCATATTTTATTAGAATTGGAGGTTGCGATGTGGGTTGTCACTGGTGCGATGTGAAGGAAAGTTGGAATGCAGAATTGCATCCGCCAACAAGTGTTGATTTAATTGTAAAGAATGCTTCAAGTTATGCAGATACCGTTGTAATTACTGGTGGAGAGCCTTTAACCTGGGACATGAGTTTGTTGACACAGCAATTAAAAGATAAAAATTTGAAAGTTCATATTGAAACTTCAGGTGCTTACCCGCTTTCAGGAACCTGGGATTGGATTTGTCTTTCGCCGAAGAAGAATAAATTGCCTACTCAAACTGTATATGATAATGCGCACGAGTTAAAAGTGATTATTTACAATAAACATGATTTTATCTTTGCAGAAGAGCAGGCGGAATTGGTAAACGATAATGCAATTTTATTCCTTCAGCCGGAATGGAGTAAAAAAGAAGAAATGACTCCGCTAATTGTTGATTATGTAATGAACAATCCAAAATGGAGAGTTTCACTTCAGACGCATAAATATTTGAATATTCCGTAAATAGAATAAAAGAAATCTCTTCAGCTGAAGAGATTTTTTATTTTGTATACCTGTGTAAAAAAGAAACAATTTTGTTTAGTCCCAGTTTTTATATTTTTTTAAAGAGGTAATGTGCGCCAAATGATGATTTCCATGCCAGGCATAGGTTCCGATAATTTGTTTAATTTGATATTCAGAATTGTTTTCCGGATGGATAAATGATTTTCCTAAATCAGTTTCTGATAAATTTTTCATTATAAAAGCTAATCGATAATGTAGTCCTTCCAGCAAATTTAAGGTTGGTTGAATCGGCATCTTTAAATTATCGGGTAATTCAGACCATAAAGTTTCATCATACGCTTTTATCACAGGATTATTTTCCGTCAAAGTCCATTTAATTCGAATGAAACAATTCATATGGCTTTCGGCGCAGTGATGAATTACTTGACGAACTGTCCATCCACCTGGACGATACGGTGTGTCTAATTGTTTATCGCTGAGATGAAGCGTTTCTTTTCTTAGTCTTTCAGGAAAAGATTTGATTTCGGCAATTTTATCTGAAATATATTCAGGCGTAAAAGCTATCGGTGCTTCAAATTTTCCAATCGGAAATTTTAATTTCTCTAAATCTAAT
Source organism: Flavobacterium sp. LAR06 (assembly GCF_041946075.1). Classification (NCBI taxonomy): domain Bacteria; kingdom Pseudomonadati; phylum Bacteroidota; class Flavobacteriia; order Flavobacteriales; family Flavobacteriaceae; genus Flavobacterium; species Flavobacterium sp. LAR06. The sequence continues at coordinate 151,707 of NZ_JAUTYT010000014.1, forward strand.
TCTTCCATAATGTTGTAATGATGTTTTATATCGAAAGTCTGGCTAAATAATCATAATGCTCTCCTTCTAAAATAAGCTCACATTTAAGCCCATTTCCAATAGCGGCATTTTGCAGTGTATTATAATCAAGATACAACCAATCAAAAGGCTCTTCTTTTTCTCCTTTATAAGAAATATTAAATACTAGTTCACCGTAGTAATCATTATTAGACGGTATCCATTTCCCGCCATCTTCATCTTCATCAAACATATAAATAATATCTGAGCTGTCTAATAAAATTTGTCCACCCGGATTCAAAAGCGATTTTAGTTTTGATAAATATTTATTGCAATTGTCTAATTTTCCAAAAATTCCAACTCCATTCATTAATAATATAATGGTATCGAATTTTTCTCCTTCAAAATCTAATATATTCTGAACTTTTGCATTTTTAACACCTCGAAGTTTACAGGTTGCTATTGCTTTTTCAGAAATATCAATCGAAATTACATCCAAATTGCGATCATTTTGTAATGATAAACTGTGGCTTCCGGCCCCACAACCAACATCAAGAGTTTTTCCGGTAGCCAACTGAAGTGCTTTTTGTTCCAGTTTGGGCATTTCATTATAAGAACGAAATAAATAATCGACACTCATTTCATCTTCTTCAGAAATAGAAGTTTCCGTTATTAAATCTTCAGGTGAATTATTGGTCTGAAAATCGTACATCGCTTTGCCAAAAAGATCTTTCATGGTAATTTAGTTCAAAGTTTAAGGTTTCAAGTTTAAAGTTGTTTAATTTTGCAGATCAACTTTAAATTTTAAACTTGAAACAAATTTTAAATAACTTAAATAAGTTAGCCAAAGATAAGCATATCGAAAACAAAAAGTATTTTGATAAGCTGAAAAAGAAGCAGCCGAAGAATTTAGATTACATCATGCAGGATTTGCATGATGCCGAATTTAAAAAAACGGATTGCCTGCAATGTGCCAATTGTTGTAAAACAACTGGCCCGTTGTTTACTTTGGCTGATATCGAAAGAATTTCGAAATCTTTCAGACAAAAACCGCAGCAATTTATCGATCAGTATCTTCGTATTGATGAGGACAAAGATTATGTTTTAAAAAGTGTACCCTGTACTTTTCTGGACAGTGAAAATTACTGTATGATTTATGACGTACGTCCAAAAGCCTGCAGGGAATTTCCGCACACAGATCGTAAAAAGTTTCATCAGATTGCAGATCTTACTTTAAAAAACGTATCAATTTGTCCGGCAGCATATAATATAGTAGAAGAAATGAAAAAGAAATTACCACTTTAGAACTTAAATGTTTTGTAATTGTTTTTCGGAACAATTCTTTTTTGCTTTTTAAAATGTATTTTTGAACGCAGATGAATACCAAATAAAGGACTAAACTACTAATCAGATAATATAAAAATTGAATCTAGAATATTTTATAGCAAAGAGACTTATTACTGCCAAAGATTATAAAAGCAGTATTTCAGCGCCAATTATAAAGATTGCCATTTCGGCTATTGCCATTGGTATTATTATGATGTTAGTTTCAGTAGCAACCGGAATTGGTTTGCAGCAAAAAATACGCGACAAAGTTTCTGCTTTCAATGGGCAGGTTATTATTTCGAATTACGACAATAATAATTCTGAAGTAACTTTGGTTCCTATTTCTAAAAAACAAGATTTTTATCCCAATTTCAAATCAGTTCCTGAAGTGAAACATATTCAGGCAATAGCAACTAAGGCAGGAATCATTCGAACTGAAAATGCTTTCGAAGGAATTGTTTTCAAAGGAGTTGGTGCCGATTACGATTGGAATAATATAAAAGAGTATTTAGTAGAGGGTAGATTGCCTGATTTTACGAAAGAACTAAATGAAGAGGTTATAATTTCAAGATTTCTTGCTGATCGTCTAAATTTAAAAGTAGGAGATCAATTCAATACTTTCTTTATAAAAGAAGAACAAGGCAAGATGCCAAATAGCCGCCGATTTAAAATTTGTGGAATTTTTAATTCAGGTTTTCAAAATTTCGATGCAACATATATTATAGGAGATATTCGTCATATCCAAAGAATAAATAAATGGGCTCCAGACCAGGTCGGTGCTTTTGAGGTTTTTGTGAAAGACTTTACCAAAATTAAAGAAACAGGAGATGAAGTTTACGAGCAAACTTCATCGACACTAGATACAAAAACAATAATCGAAAAATACAGTTACATTTTTGACTGGCTTCAGCTTTTCGATTTCAATATAATAGTTATTCTTGCTGTTATGATATTAGTGGCGACAATTAATATGGTCGTGGCATTGTTGGTCCTTATTTTAGAGCGGACTCAAATGATCGGAATTCTAAGAGCACTAGGAGCAAATAACTGGACAGTCCGTAAAATATTTTTGTACAATGCGTTTTATCTTATCATACGAGGACTCTTCTGGGGAAATTTAATTGGTATTTCATTATTGCTAATTCAGCAGCAATTCGGAGTCATCCATTTAAATCCTGAAAACTATTATGTCAACGTAGCGCCGGTATATATAAACTGGGGTTATGTTATACTTTTGAATTTACTAACAGTTACGGTTTGTTTTCTGGTATTATTAATTCCTTCCTATATTATAACCAGGATCTCACCGGTAAAAGCAATTCGTTTCGATTAACAGTTTGCGATATAACGATTCTAAATCCGACAAGTTTTTAAGCCTGTCGGGCTTGTTTTTTTGTACATGTATAAACAAGTGTGAATTTCTGCTATAATATATAAGAAGGATTCTTTAGGGAAGAAGTAGTTTTTTAATAAGGAGCTGTCTCCCGCTATCCGCTGTCTTTTGTGCCGAACCCCGGGACAAAAGGATTTCCACTACTATCGGGGCCTAGGTTAGTTGTTTTCAAGAGAACTCTTCTTTATATAAGTATAGAATCAAGTTTCTGGGCATAACGAAAAGCAGAAAAAGAGACTTTGTTTCTTAGAGTCTTCGTGGCAAAGGCAGAAAAGGCAGAAAAGAGCATAATTCGATCTGTTGTAAAGTTCTCAGGAAAGAATGTATTGTGATGTGAAGTCCATAAAGACGGCGTATTCGGAAATAAAAGAATTGAGACAAACACTAACACTACAGATAATTCTTATAAAATACAAAAAACTTGAAAAGCTAAGTTTTGCGTTATCAGAGTGTTAAGAAAAAGTTTTAAAAAAGATCAAAAATAGTTGGGTTAAAAGCTTGCAGAACTCAATAAAGGTGGTACTTTTGCACCCGCAACAGCGATAGACGTTCACTGAAATACTGACAAGCAGACGAATTTAAACTGAAAAATTTTTTTTCAAAAAAAGATTCAAAAAAGCTTGTGAGATTTGAAAACGGATGTTACATTTGCACCCCGCAAAAC